>JAAEPE010000547.1 GCA_024222395.1 Myxococcales bacterium | reverse complement strand
GCTCTTGAAACTCCCAATCAAATGCCGAGTACGCATGCAGCCCTTGGTAGTAGAGGCTCGGTCCGGGAATGGAGGGGCCAACCGGGTTATCCGTCCCGAGGCCGCATCGCACGCTTCCCATCACCATGCCATAGGTGACCGCGTTGCTCACTAGGTTAAAGAATGATGTCATGCTTCGCCGGGTACCCGGTGTCGAGCGATAGAGCAGTGCATCAGAGAATTGTAGGCCGGCTGGCTTCATAGGGAGTTGTCTCCATCCTGCATGTCGACCAAGTTGCGCAATGCCAGTAGTTGCACGAGAGCCCGCATATAGGCCTTGCGAGGGAATTCCCACTCGGCATGCACTTCGCTGATTTCCGGCGGGGGCCTGAGTGCTTGCCTAAAGAGACTCCAATGATGACCTCGGAACTCTCCCAGATCAACGGTGTCGATATTGCTGCGGTGCCGAGCGCCAATAAGCTCACTTCGAGGCGCCGTGGCAAAGCGTTCCCGAGAGCAAATTCCGTTTTGTTCCATCGCCACGCAAACGCCAGGGTCTGCCCAGAGCGTATCGAGTTCGTCAACCGTAAGTGAATCCCCAAGGGGCCGTGTATCGAGATGCAAGCTCTTGCTGCTCGCAAGATCTACCTGGGCATCAAAGATCCCACCGGGAGAATTCTTAAACCCGGCAGTTGAAGTAAAGTAGAGCACCAATGCATCGATACTCAAATTCGCCCAATCGACTTCGCCATCTTCGGTGAAGGTCGGGGCAACGAGCGACGGGCCCACCTCCCCTCCCCTGGCCAGGCTTACGGGCGCCGTGAAGTCGGATACGTCCGCAACTCCCGAGAGGTTGAAGACATAGGTCGAATCGGGAAAGCTCGAATTGTCGAAATGCGAAAGGCTCCAGCGCACGCACTCTAGCGGCGAGAGGTCTCGCGCGCCGTCCAGTAGCTCGCGTACTTCGCGTCCTCCGAGCAGTCGATCGGCCTGCTCATCGTAGCCGCTGGTGTCATAGCCCAGGTTCTCGAAGACGGCCCTCACCCTCGGCAGCGAGAGCCAGCTCATATCAAGTTGAGAGAAGAGAGGCGAGATGACTTGGGCGAGACTCGCAGGATCTTCCGCACGGAGGCGCTCCACAAATTCGCCCATAGGCACATCCCTCAAGACACTCTCTGCCTGCTCCAGGAATGCTCTAGCCGCGTGTGCTCCTTGCAAGACACCGGCGTGTGTCACGTAGCCCAAGACGCGCTCCGCGAGCTCGGGATGATGAGGCACGATATCCAATACGATGGGTGCACCCTTGCTATAGCCCAGGAAGATGAATTTGGTCTCGACGTACTTCTCCGGAAGCTGTGTCACCCACTGCGCGACAAGATCTGTAGTTTCTCGGTTGTGCCCCGTGGTATTGCCAAGTTCCGTGCCCGCGGGATGCAAGATATCGAAGGCCACTGATTCCGAAACACCTCTATCATAAAATATCTTAGAATCTTCAAAGTCCAGTTCGATACCGTCGGCACTGAGCAGGGGGCGCTCTGCGGGTCGTCCCCAGAAGGTATTCGCGTCGGCGACGATTTCCTCGAAGATGGCGTATGCGATCGTATGCGCGGCGTATCCCGGAACCATGACGAGGGCAACGCTCTGTTCGTTCTCTGCGCCGTCGTAGGCGAAGGCGGTGAAGACGTTCGTGCCCTCCGGCGACTCGAAGAAGTTCTCCTTGGTATCGATTGCCCGCCCAGCGTTCTCTTCGATCACCTTGATATACGCGGCAATGCAGGGAACGATACGCCTCTCACCATCAATACACCGAGAGAGATCTAGGTCACGAATGAGCGCGCGACAGACCGGGTGCTCGTAGAAATCAGTGCGAATCTCGTAGGCCTCCTCCGGGCTGGCCGCCTGCATCGCCGCTTCGATGACGTCGCCGGAGGGCTGTGGGCTGTACTGCACGAAGCCATTGAGCAGCCGCGTGTAGATGTCCTCTTGCTCCTCGAGCGGTGCTCCGAGAACGAACTCCTTCTTTATCTCCAGAGCAAAGAGCTGGTGAAAGAGCAGCTTCCAGTCGATGGACATGGCTCGAATATACAGGTGCTTTGACGAATCTCTGAAATAGCCTCAAAAAACACCGAAGGGTTCTGCCGTTGTGGGCACTACCGGGTGTGAGCGAGCTCCCTCGCCCAAGTCTTCCCAAACGATAAACCCAATCAAGGACTCTTCATCCTTCGAATTCCCCCACGACTCCCCAAGGCGCTCTTCAGCTTGCTACTTGCTGGCTCGCTCACCGGCTGCATGTCAGGTGGCGATGGCCCCGCCAATGACCAAGCAACCCAGATGATTCACGGCAGCATCCCCCCTCTCCCAGTACTCCGCAGACATCGTGGGCGTTCGAGTTCTCTCAGGAACGCAACAAGTGTCCACGGCGTCGACCGATGACAATGGCAACTTCAGCATCGAAGTCCCGACAGGCACGGACTACTCCTTCGAAATCGTCGGCAAGTCGGGCACCCACGCTGTGCTCGCAGGTCCCATCAACGGGGCTACTCCCATGCACTTTGATGTATGTGTTCCAGGGGAGGATTTCGATCTTGGCGACATCGATCCACTCGACTTCGAAGGCATTGATGGCGACGAGACGCCTTGGACCGACACCGAGGACGACTGTGGAATACCGCCATGGCTCTGCGAGGACGGTTCCCCTGACTGCTTCGATGAACCTCTCGAGTGTGAGGATCCAGCCTCCGACCCAACGTTCTGTTGGGACGAGCCCCTACCCTGCGGTGCCCCAGACTCTGACCCGGCCTTCTGTTGGGAGGATCCCTCGATCGCGAGTTGATAGACTCGCCCTTGGAATCTGCGAATCGGCCTGCGCACTGGCAAACGGCATTCCCCCAACCTCGCGCTGGCTCTTCGCTTTGGTATGAGGTCCTCTGAGCTATCCGCGCGGGGCGTACTAACGAGCACAGCGCAGGATGGGGAAACGCCGAGTGCCTGTCGTGCGCAGGCTCCGGTGAGATCCTCTGCTGTTGGCGTGTTCTGTGCCTTTGTATCTTGAGTCGTCGAAGCTTGGGTTCTGTGATTGAACTCCGGCGCTTCGTAGCCCAATTCGAATCGGAGTGTTGCGGAGGCGACTCGGTGCACGTCCACTCGTAGTGACTGTTGACGGAGAATGTACGCGACCAGCTTAGGATTAGGGACAAGTCTTACTCCGTCATATCGGCAGTATCATGCAAGTGCGATACGGAGCTGGCACTTGTCCACAGAGAATCTGTACTCCGTCCCCTAAGGTTTGTTCTTCTTACTGGCCAATTCGGAGCGAATGGGCGAGTCTTATCAACCTCGAACTTCACAGCATCGAACGTCGTGATTTCGATGAAGGCATGAACACCTCAGGAGGGTTGGGGCCTGCCGTTAGGCCGTGCCAAGGATGGGGGCGCCAACGATAGAGTGCTTTGGGAAACGTCATACGGTTTTTTTGCCCGATTCAGGGGGATTGAAGAAGAAAGCAAGCGAGAGAGCCCCGCTTCGTAGTTTGCAGGGAAAGCTACGGTTGTCCAAGCTCATGGTCGATTACTTCCTTGAATCTCTCAAAGGGTTGGGCACCAGAGAGGATTCGACCGTTCACAAAGAACGCCGGAGTACCGTTCACTCCCACCTTCTGCCCCTCTTCCATTGAAGCAATTACGATAGGCTTCATCTCACCACTGTCGAGGCACCCTGCGAATTGTTCTGAGTCGAGTCCAAGCGTCACAGCATATCGCTTGATGTCAGCTACTCCGAGTGCACCCGAGTTGGCAAAGAGGGCGTCGTGCATCTCCCAGAATTTCCCTTCCTTTCCAGCGCAGTGCGCGGCCTCTGCGGCCTTTGGAGCGTCTGTGTGATTGGGAAGAGGATAGTCGCGATACACCAGACGAATCTTGTCGCCGTATTCTTCGAGTAGCTTGTGCACGGTAGGTTCGGATTTTCCGCAGAAGTGGCACTGGTAGTCGGAGAATTCGACGATCGTGACCTTGGCACTCTCTGCCCCTTGCGCGGGGCCCGTGCCGTCAACGAGAACCTTCGGAGGCAAGACAGTCGGAAGAGAGAGCTCGACGCTTGCCTTCGCTCTCAGCTCCGCGCGGAACTTCGAAAGCTCAGTCTTCTGCTTGTTCTCGTTTATGAAGGCCACTAGCTCTTCTTGGATCTCGTCATACGGAGGCAACTGCTCTCCCTGAGCAAGGGCCTTCTCGTAGAAGGCCTTTGCTTCCTCTGGCGTCGTGGGCTGAATACTGAGTGTTCCGCTTACGAATTCTTCGACCGATTGCTTCTTCTCATCGGCGGCGGCATTCAAGAGTTTTTCGTCAATCAGCTCGGAGAGCCCCTGCTGGTGCAGTCCCCTGAGCTGCTCGCGGAACTCCGCTTGCGACGTGATCGCCAACTTCGAGGTTCGCTCGAAAAGTTCTGAGCAGGGAACGGCAACACCATCGATCGTTGCGACAGCTGCGCTCGGAGCGATGTCGAGACCAACCCCGCAGTCTTCCGCAGTCTTCGCTGGCCCCGCCTGAGCAGGCACTGATTTCCGCGCCTCTGCGGGCTTGGAATTGCCCTTGCCACACGATGGCAACAACAGAAACGACGCGATGAGCAATGCTGGGATGCGATTCACGCGGCGACGCTAGCTCGGATATGCCCAATCGGCTAGAGGGTGCTGGGCAACCCCAGCGGGGCAAGATCTGGTCGGCCGAAGCCGACCTTGTGTAATATCAGGCAGTTAAATGCATTTCGCTTTCTCAGGATAGTCTTGACAGTCTCAGTCTCTCGGCCTAAATTGAAAATGACTTTCAAGTTCGATTTGCCGTACGTCATGACCGATTTATCCAAGAGCCCGCAGCTGAAGAGCCTCCTCTACCTATCTCCCGGAGAGCGCCGGCGAATCGGCGAGGTGAAAGGTGAAGGCAGCATTCGGCAACGCCTCCTCGATATGGGCTTTCTGCCAAAGCAGGACGTTCGCCTCGAGCGAGTCGCCCTCGGCGGAGCCCCTGTCTGGGTGGAACTCAACGGCTCCCACCTCGCCTTGCGACGAGAAGAAGCCGCCATGATTCTTGTCACCAACGAGGCCTGAATCCGTGGCAGAGAAGCCCAACCTCCGCATCGCACTGGCGGGTAACCCCAATGCTGGCAAGACGAGCCTGTTCAACGTGCTCACCGGATCTCGCCAGCACGTTGGCAACTACCCTGGCGTCACCGTCGAAAAGCGTTGGGGCCACTACAAGGCGAAGAATCAACGCATCGACGTAGTCGATCTGCCGGGTACCTACAGTCTCACTTCGTTTTCTCCGGAGGAGCGCGTCGCCCGAGATGAGCTGCTGCACACCCAGCACGATGTTGTGGTTGTGGTGGCCGACTCCACAGCACTCAAGCGCAGTCTCATGCTGCTCGTGCAGATCATGCAATTGGGGGCGACCCCGGTCTTGTGCCTCAACATGAGCGACGAGGCCATGGCCTCAGGTCAGCGCATCGATCGCAAACGTCTGGAGCTCGAGCTCGGCTTTCCCGTCATCGAAACAGTCGGGCACAAGGGCAAAGGGCGGGAGGACCTCATCGAGGCCATCTTTCGCGCGACAGAACTCGAGACCTCCTTGGCGACTCCGAGTCTCGGCGTTGACCTAGACAAGGCCATCGAGACTCTCTCCGCCAACATTGGACTCAGCGGCATCCTGGCCCAAACCAAGGCATGGGTCGCAACTCGCCTCCTGGTCGGCGACGAATCAATCGCGGACGAGCTTGGCGCTGGTATTCGCCAAGAGAGCATCGAAGAAGCCAAAGCCGCCGCAGAACTGCTAGCCAAGACGAACGACCAGGATATCTCCCTCCTGGTCACCGAGCGCTACTTCACCTTCATCGACAGACTCCTCGAGAAGGTAGTCAAGAGCCCACGCAGAAGCGATGCCCGAGCTCGCTCTGAAGCAATCGATCGAGTACTGGCGAATCCAGACCTCGGCCTGCCCGTCTTTGGCGTCATCATGTTCTCGATTTTCTGGATCACCTTCAACCTAGGAGAAACTCCTATGGGATGGATCGAAGATGGCCAGGGTCTGTTGTCGGATTGGGTCACAAGCCTATGGCCCGAAGGCAGCGACTCCGCACTGCGCTCTCTGCTGGTCGATGGCGTTATTGCAGGCGTTGGCGGCGTGGTGGTCTTCCTACCCAACATCGTCTTGCTCTTCTTGGGGCTCGCACTCCTCGAAGACAGTGGCTACATGGCTCGTGCCGCCTATTTGATGGATCGGGTCATGCACCGCTTTGGCCTACACGGCAAGAGCTTCGTTCCCATGATGACGGGCTTCGGTTGTTCCATTCCGGGAATCATGGCCACGCGTACCCTCGAGAACGAGCGAGATCGGCTCACAACGATGCTGGTGCTGCCGCTCATGTCCTGCGGCGCCCGCCTGCCCATCTGGATGCTTCTCATTCCCGCCTTCTTCGCTCCGCCCTGGCGAGCACCCGCCCTGTGGGGCATCTACTGCATTGGTATTCTTCTGGCCTTCGTCCTGGCGCTAGCGTTGCGCAAAACCGTGCTCGCCGGCGAAGCAGCTCCTTTCGTCATGGAGCTGCCTCCCTACCGCATCCCGACCGTGCGAGCTCTAGTCAAGAAGATGACCGAGCGAGCGTGGATCTACCTTCGCAAAGCCGGCACCATCATTCTCGCCGTCTCAATCGTCTTGTGGGTGATGAGCACCTACCCAAAGAAGGACAGCTATGAGGTCGATGCGCAAATCGCCCAGGGCGTGGAATTTACCGCTAAAGAGATCGAGCAGGCCCGCGGCGGCGAAGACCTGCGCTACTCGGTAGCCGGTCGCCTTGGCAAAGCCGTCGAGCCGCTCGTCGAGCCCATGGGCTTCGACTGGAAGCTCGGCACATCAATGATCGGCGCCTTTGCCGCCAAAGAAGTCTTCGTAGCAAACCTGGGAATCGTCTACTCGATGGGCGAGACCACCAAAGACAGCGACGATTTGCGAAACAAACTCTCCCGCGACTACTCACCCCTTGTCGGCTTTAGTCTAATGCTCTTCCTGCTGATCTCGGCGCCTTGCATGGCCACCTTCGCCATCACGAGGCGCGAATCAGGGAGTTGGCGCTGGGCATTCTTGCAGCTCGGCGGCCTCACCTTGGTCGCGTTTTTGATCTCCACCGCCGTCTATCAAATTGGTAGACTCCTGGGGGCGGGATGAGTCTCGAGAACCTCATAACACTTCTGATTTGCCTTGCCGCCACAGCCTATGTGGGCAACGCGATACGCAAGTCCATCAAGAAGGTGCTGGCCCCCAACGGTGCCGGTGCCTGCGGCGGTTGTTCGGGCTGTGGAACGCCCACGGGCCACGCAGAATCCGTCGAAAGCTGCGATCTGGTGACGCTCAAGCGATCGACACCGGTTTAGAATAGACTCCATGACCCCGCCAGCGCCGCGAGCCCAGTCGCTTTGGATCTGGCGTTCCCTCTTGGCTGCAGCAGCGCTCGCACTCATCGCCATCTATCTACTCGGCACTGGTGCTGCGCTAAGCAACTACGACGAGCCCATCTACGCGGAGTTCATCCGCGCCATGCACGAGAGCGGCGACTACCTTAGCCTGCGCTATCAGGGAGCAGAGACGCTTCAACGGCCGCCCTTTGGGGTGGCTCTCTACGCTGGCCTTGCCACCATTGGTGATGGCGAGTGGGCGATGCGACTCGGCCCTGCTCTCTCGAGCACAATAGCAGCAATCCTAGTGGGCGTCTTTGCGGGCCGCACAACAGGCTCGCGCGCAGCAGGCCTCGTGGCAGCAGCAGTCACCGCCGGCGCGCCAACGTTCTACGTCTACGGCAGGCTCCTGCTCAGTGATCCGCCCTTCGTACTGGCGACCGCGGGTGCGCTCATCGCGACCATGGCGGCGCAAACCAACCCTCGCGCGATGCGGTGGATTGCCATTTGCCTCGGTATGGCCTTCCTGCTCAAGAGCATGGCCGCTGCAGTCCCAACGCTCCTGCTTGCGCCCTGGTGGCTCTTGGCCGCCAAGCGTCATCACCTCAACTCGCGCGTTGGCGCTCGGCGCATCCTCACCGACCTTGCCATCTTTGCCACTCTCGCTCTCTCGTATTACGTCATCGGATTCGCGATGCATGGGGAGCGCTTCTGGGACGAGCACATCGGAGCGATGCTGCTCGACAGAGCCAGCGGCGAACTCAGCCCCCTCATTGGCATCGGCGGTCCCGACGCCTACCTCCGTCACATGGCGAGCCACGACGGCGCCCTCTACTGCCTCATCGCCGCAGCCAGTGTCATTGCCACAGCAGCCATTGCTTGGCGCGAGCGAAACCCGGCCCTCGGAGTCCTCGCGACCTACGCCCTAGGTTCGCTCCTCTTGCTCAGTCTCATCAGCACAAGGCTCCCCCACTACCTACTCGCCCTCTACCCAGCAATTGGCCTGTGCGCTGCTATGACCGCCCATCACATTGCATGCAAGGCCGGGGAGCAGCGGCGCATGGTCACGACCTTGGTTTGCGCCACCGCCATTGCCCTCTTTGGGCAGGGCATTGCCGCGTCCCCCGGCGATGTCGCCACCCTTCCCAATCCGATCTGCAAAGAGCTGGGCGCGGTCGCAGCAGAGCAACCAGGCGATGCTCGAGTCTACAGCCTCGACTGGTATGCACCAGCCTTTGGCTTCTACTCCGAAAAGCCGTGGACCATGCTGCATTCAAACGCCCAAGTCGCAGCCCAGCTGGCCGCCATGGATCCCTTTGCCCAAGCCAAGAACGTGCTCCCCGCTGAGCCCTGGCCCGAAGGCCGCTTCCTCCTGGCCGCTCACGAGTCCAGCCTGCAGGCCTCGGGGCTAGAAGTGCACAAGCTCCTCGCCAGCTCACGCGGCTTTGTGCTCACTTGGGTCAGCGCAGCAAAGTCGCGGCCTGCAATTCCTAGCCGAGGTAGCTGAGGACGGCTAGAGCAAAGCCGCCGATCGCGAACGGAATCGGCATGACCTTGAGGGCCTTGCGGTTCGTTTCTATGGGCTGGGTGAGCACGGGGCCAAGGATTCGTCCACCTGCCCCCACTTGTCAACAATTGGAAGATGGAGAGTATGCTTCAGCTCACGGAGCCTTTATTTACAGCAGGTTAGGGCCCACGAAGAGATCGAATTGAACACGGCTCATGATATTGATACGCCCCTCATAGGCTTTGCCGCCGCGGGTTAGGACCGAACCTCGGAGGTCCCTGCGCAGTACCTCCCTGCCGTTTTCCCGACGGACCTCGAAAATTCCCTGTGCTCTACCAACAGGTCGTAATCCGGACTTGGTCTGCCGCAAGAAGAGCACTAGCTCTCGTCCCACTTCAAGGTGGTGCACCCCGGAGACGATGAGGCCGATGCCGCCTATCTCGCCGCCGAATTGCCTGACACTGATGGTGCCCGGACAGGCCTTCTCGGCGCAGCGCACAACGGCGATTGTCGATACGGTTGTGGGTTGGCCATTCGCGAGAATCACTTCCTGCTTCACAACCGTTCCCTGCACCACGACATCCGCCCGAGCCACAAGCTCAGAGGCTTCGAGATGCAAGAGCGTGGATGCGTCCGACGTCCCACTGGCGCCGCATATGACGAGGAACGCGCAGCCAAGCCCAGTCCCAGCCACGCTTCGGCGACGCATCAATCCAACAACGCCCAAGAGCATCACCGCCCCCAAGAGCCCAGAGTCGCCGGAAGTAGAGCAATTGACGAGCTCCTCCACTGGATTGCCACCAGGTGCCTCGAGAGCTATCGAGTCGTAGAGAAAGGTAGCTGCATCCTGATCGTCGATAGAAAGGCCGCGCTTCTTCGTCTCGCACTTTGCTGCGCTCGGGAACATCGTCGACTCGTAGTGGTCGACCGAGTGGGCAATGCCCAAGAGGTGCCCAGTTTCGTGGGCGAGAATGTTCTGCAGATCGTATCGATCACTGCAATCGCTCTCGGAGGTCGTCCACTCGTAATTGACTCCATTGACGACGATGTCGGCTTCGAGGATTTGCCCTGAGCTCGTACGGTACGTCAGATAGGTCGTGCCGAGGGCAAGCGGGTCAACATGCTCATCGTCCGCATCGGTTCCCCAGCGCACGACGTTTAGCCCGTCTCGCCCAGTGCCGAGCCCCGTCTCGCCCACTTCAAACGAGATAGCCAAGTGTGATTCGAGCCCCTGGCCCCAGGCTCCGAATGTAGCCCGGGCTTCGCGCTCAGCATCACCAGCGGCGATGCCATGGAGTTCCGCACCAAAATCCAGATCAACGGTGACATCCCCATCCATCCAGCGAATTGGCGTGCCGTTTCCGGTGCTCTTAATCTCCCAGGCCTCCGCAATGCCGGAGAAGCCCAGAATCACGCCCAGAGCGACAATCGTGCGACAGGCGCCTGCAGGCGAGATCCTCATTCTCACTGGATCGGCTGGTTCAAGGCTCTCTTGAGGGCCTATGCTCCGTTCGTGCTATTCCGAGAGACGTTCCCCGCCGGCGCATTCCAGTGCAACTGCAGCATCCTTGGCTGCGACGCCACCAAGGAAGCGATAATCGTTGACCCAGGTGGCGAGATCGACAAAATCCGAGAGATCGTCGAGCACCATCAGTTCACGGTTAGAGCGATCATTCATACTCACGCCCACCTCGATCACATTCACTGCACTCGAGAGGTCAAAGAACAGCACGGCGGCAAGATCTGCCTGCACGAAGAAGATCTCTTTCTCTACGATGGCATCGAGGCGCAGGCAGCTATGTTTGGCTGGGACGTGCAAGGCACGTTGCCCGTCGACCACTACCTCGAAGATGGTGAGACCATCGAGTTCGGTGAGCAAGGCGCACTCACCTTGCACACGCCGGGACACACTCCGGGATCGGTTTGCTTCGAAGTTCAGGATGGTGAGAAGAACATCATCTTCGCCGGAGATACGCTTTTCCGCCGGGGCATCGGCCGCACCGACCTGCCGGGCGGAGACACAGATCTCCTGCTCAGCTCGATCAAGAACGGTCTCTACACGCGAGATCCATCGGCGCTGGTCGTTCCGGGGCACGGCCCCAACACCAGCATCGAAGAGGAAGCGGCCAAGAACCCCTTTGTCACAAAGGCGCTATAGCGTGCGCTGGGGCCTGGCTCTCGCTTTCCTCGGGCTCTCAGCCTGCGGCGGAACATCGACCGCGACGTCATCCCCCTCGCAGCGCCCGGAGAGCACCTCCGAGGCAACGACGAGCAAGGAGAGCACGAGCAAAGAACTCGCCGATCCGAACTTCCCCAGTGATGGAGTCAAGCCGGGATGGAATAGCGTTGATGAAGCTGGCAGAAAACGCATTTCGGAATTTGCCGACGAATATCTAACCTACGTCCAAGAAGCGCGAACGACCCGACAAAGCACTCGTGCCCTGCTTGCCATGGCGACCGAGGCAGGAGCCGTCCCTTGGGACTCGGCCAAGAAGCCTGGGCCTGGGCAGCTCCTCTACTGGCACGATGCGGCGAGTAGCAGCCTCGCTGTGCTCAGAGTTGGTTCCGAAGCTGTCGATGAAGGCATCGGGGTTGTGCTCGCGTCTCAAGACTCGGCGCTCATTCGGCTAACTCCAAGCCCCATATACGAGCGCTCCGGATTGGCGCTCTTCGATACGAGCATCATGGGCACTCTGAAGCTCGAGAGTTGGCTGCACACGCCACTAGCGCTGAGCCTCTATCAGGCAGCTGCGAGCCCTGGGGCCAAGGTCATCGACATAGTGCTGGGTGACGAAGAGGGGGAGCCGGTCTTCACGATTCCGGATCTATTGCCTCACCTCTCGAGCAAAGTACAGAGGCACAAGCTTGTGGATAGCCCTGAACGTCTCGACGTGGTCGCAGGCTTCACTGCGAAGGCACTGAGCAAAACTCTTAGTTCCCATGGAATCTCTACTGGGGCGCTTGCCTCCATCGAAGCAACGCTCGTGCCGGCGGGGGAAGCCACCTACGTCGGAGTCGACCAAGGCCTCATTGCCGGAGCCAATCACCACAGTCGTGCTGTGCCATTTGTCGCGATGAATGCTGTGCTCGGCGGCAACGCTGGGCGCACCACCCTGCTCATCCTCATGGGACGCAACCAACAGTTCTACGCAGGAGCGGGGGCCGAAGGCCATGTCGCCAGCCTCTTGCCCAAGGCCATCGAAACTCTCGACAGCAATGCCGATGCCCTCAAACTCCGACGCATTCTGGCCCGTACAAACGTTCTGATGTTCGACCATAGCAGTGGCACTCGAAACGGGGGCGTCGTTCTCGGAACCCGGCGCGACGACAGCAGCCCATCCGCATTTCGCCAAGTGTTGCAGCTCTTTGAGGAAGGCAAGGTTGTCACGCAGCTCATCCAAACCTCGGGGTGGAGCGACGCTCGCGAAGTCGCAAGTCTCGACATCGATACTGTGGCCATAGGTTTGCCAGTCTCTGGATTTGGCATGCCCTACGAACTCATTTCGACCTTCGACCTCTACCAGGCGCTAGCGGCGTGTCGCGCGTGGGTAAGCCAATGAGAAGCCCAACGATACTTGCCCTTCTCCTAGGCCTCGCGATCAGCGGCTCCAGCGCACCGGCATTGGCTCAGAAAGCGGACGCGCTCCGCGCCCCCTATCTCGATTTTCTAAATCACGGGCGCACGCCGAGCGAGCTTTTGCGCTATGCGCTGGCCAACTCCGAGTGGCGTGTCATCGATCCGGCTACAGGTCCTGTTCAGCAACTCAAAGCGGGACAGCGAGTGGCCTTCGTCAACCAAGGACGCACCGCTCTCTTTGTCATCATAGGCGAGACGTCGCTGGCAACCACAGGCGCAAACATGGTTGCAGCCCATATCGATACCCCCTCGCCCAGGCTCTTGCTGGGCAAGGTCACTGCGGGCAATCAGGCAGTCCTCCCGGCAGGGGCTCATGGCGGCATCAAGGGCGCACACTGGATGGGGCGTCCGCTAGCCATCGTCGGAAGCGCCGTCAAAGCCGATGGCACGAGAGTAGACATCGAACTTGGGAGCAAGAAGGATTCCTTCGCCTTCTTCATCGAGAAACGCAATGGCAACGACTACAAGGTCATCGCGAGCAGCAAGCCCACCGGCAAGAAGGACGGCGGAGTTGGATTCGTAGAAGTCATCGCAGAGCGCTACACACTCAACGCTGAAGATCTTCGAACATCAGAGCTATACTTAGTTCCGAAGATGCCAGCTAGAACAGTCGGCGTCGAAAAAATGATGATCGGGAGCCACGGACAAGACGACCGCTCCAACTCCTTCATCGCGTGGCGGGCGATCTCAGAACTCAAGGACACACCAGAGCGCACCGCAATAGCGTGGCTTGTCGATAGAGAAGAGTCCGGATCGCGAGGGCGTGGCGGCGCTCGGAGCCACTTCTTGGAATTGGTCTACAGCTACATTCTGCGCGCACAGGGTGACTCCAGCGTGAGCGAGGCCGAACTCATGCGAGCCCTAGCCCGCACCGAGGCGCTCTCCGCAGACACACCCGCCTGCGTGAATCCCAACTGGACCGAAGTACACGAAGCCAAACATGCTCCGCTGCTGGGGCGCGGCCCCGCCATGTTTCCAGGCACTGGGCACGGTGGTAAACGCGGCGGCAGCCAGGCACACGCCGAGCTCGTCGCGAGGGCTTTGCGAGTCTTTGGCAAGGCCAACTCACCCGTGCAGACAGCAGAGCTCGGGCGTGTTGACGAAGGTGGCGGCGGAACCGTTGCGAAGTACCTCGAACATCGCGGCATCGATGCGGTCGACCTCGGGGTCTGTGTCGTTGGCATGCACTCGCCATTCGAAATCGCATCTCTGCAGGACTTTCTCTGGGCCTATCAAGGGTTTCAGCAGTGGTTCCTTGCGAAGTAGGACCTCATGCAATTCCCGCCAAGACTCGATATAGCAAATACGCCAACTCCGCTCCATCACCTTGCTCGCACGAGCGCAGAGCTTGGCGTGGAGTTCTACATCAAACGGGATGACATGACCGGAGCGGAACTCTCCGGCAATAAGATCCGAAAGCTCGAGTTCTTACTCGCCGATGCGATCGAAGAGGGTTGCGATACCGTAATCACCGGTGGCGGCCAACAGAGCAATCATTGTCGCGCAACTGCACTCGCAGCAACTCGCATGGGGCTTGCAAGCGTGGTTTGCCTGCGCGTCGAAGACAAAGAAGCGCCCCCTCGGGCCCAGGGCAACATCTTGCTCGACCGGTTGTCAGGAGCTGAGATCGTCTGGATCGATCACGATGACTGGGCACGCCAGCAAGAAGTCTATGAAGAGCAAGCAACTCGCCTGCGAGCTGCGGGTCGCAAGACCTACATCATTCCCGAAGGAGGATCCAACGCCATCGGCACTTGGGGCTATATCCGATGTTCAGAAGAACTCGCAATCCAACTAGGTGAACTCCCAGTCAAGGATACAACGATTGTCTACGCCTGCGGATCCGGCGGAACCGGCGCTGGACTGGTTCTTGGCGGCAAGTTTTTCGACTTTGCCAAGCACCAGACAAGCGTAGTTGGCATCAACGTTTGTGACGATGCAGACTACTTTGTGAAACGCATCTCCGGGATTTGCGACGACTTCACAGGGCGCTATCCAGGCGTCGCGACCGCACAGGCTGATGACATCCGCTTCATCGACGGCTACGTGGGGGCAGGCTACGCAAAGTCCCAGCCAGCCGAACTCACTTGCCTACGAGCCCTGGCCGCCCGTGATGCCATTATTCTCGATCCTGTCTACACCGGCAAAGCCTTCTATGGCATTACTCAAGAACTGGCGAAAGACCCTACCCGCTTTGGCAAGCGCGTCGTCTTCCTGCACACCGGCGGCATCTTCGGGCTCTTCGGCAGCGCGCTCGAAGCAGGGTATTCTTGATAGTAATACCTCCGCTCAGTCGCGCTTCAGCGAAAGACGGATTGTTACCGTGTCGCCAGCAACAACGCCCGAGAGCAAGCCTTCGGCCCCACCCTCGCCCTGAACGAGTAGCCTGTAGGTTTGGCCGGTCGGGATGCCTTCCAATGTAAACCTGCCTTGCTCGTCGGCCACCGCCACCTTGTGAAAGCGAACATCGAGGGCGGTGTGGCGCTCGTGATCAACCGGGCACGTGACGAGCGCTCCTGGAACGACGGATCCCGCCTCGTCTACCACGGTCCCGCGCATCGATTGCAACTTGATGCGTGCAACGAAGCTGGTGGAGGTCAAGTCGCTTCCTGAGCCGGTATCAATAGGGGTGGAGGCTATCATCGGAGAAACACGAACCATGACGTCCAGGAAATCGCTGGTCGGGTACAGCTCTACGTTGTACTTGCCTTCGGGTACAACGTCGCTAGACGAAAGGTGACAGTATTTACAAGAATCTAGGAAACTAGGTAAACCTGGACTCTTGCCTTCTTCGTCGTTTTCGAAGCGTGGCGGCCAGCCTCGCGGCCTAATGATGCTGAGGCGGTGAATCGTCTGGCTTGCGCTTTATCGACGAGCGCCAATCTACCGTCTCTGATGGCTTCACCAGGAAGTCATCAGGATTGTCGTGAGCTAGGGCAACTTTCAGAACCTCGTCCATGTCCTCAACCGCGTGCACCGTCATCGCCTTGAGAATGCGCTTTGGAATGTCCTTGAGGTCCTTCTCATTCTCCTTTGGAATGATAACGGTGAAGACATCGGCTCGGTGCGCTGCAAGGATCTTCTCCTTCAAGCCCCCGATGGGGAGGACTCTGCCGCGAAGTGTAACCTCACCTGTCATGGCAACGTCTTGCCGCACCGGAATGCGAAGTAGCGCGGAGGTAATCGCCGAGACCATTGTGATCCCCGCGGATGGTCCATCCTTTGGAATCGCCCCTTCAGGAAAGTGCACATGGATATCGACCATTGTGTTGAAGTCGCTAACCAAGCCCAACGACTCAGAACGTGAGCGAATGTAGCTCATTGCCGCCTTCGCCGACTCTTGCATGACTTCGCCGAGCTTGCCTGTCAGTGTGAGCTTGCCCTTGCCCGGCACAATGGTGACCTCCGCAGGAAGCAAGTCTCCGCCGTGCATGGTTACGGCTAGGCCATTCGCAAGGCCAATCTCGTTCTCCGCTTCCTTCGTGGTCTTGCGGAACTTCGCGATGCCCAAGAACTTGGCGAGGTCTTTGGGGCGAATTGTGTATTTCTTGTCTTCCTCTTTGCCTGTCTGCAGCCAGTCCTTGGCGATCTTTCTGCAGATCGTACCAATCTCACGCTCTAGATTTCGAACACCAGCCTCACGCGTGTAGTTGTGGATGACCGTCCGCAGACACTCATCGCTAAGGCTCACTGTGATCGGATTGTCTGACAGACCGTTGAGCTCTAGCTGCTTCGGCAAGAGGTACTGTTTGAGAATGGCGAGTTTTTCCCATTCCGTGTAGCCGGGGATATTGATGATCTCCAGGCGGTCCTGCAGAGGCAATGGAATTTGATGTTGAGTATTGGCGGTAGTGACGAATAGAACATCACTTAGATCGTAGTCCAAGTCCAGATAGTGATCGACGAAGTTCTCATTCTGTTCAGGATCGAGAACCTCAAGCAATGCCGATGCCGGATCACCTCGAAAATCTTGTGACATCTTGTCGATTTCATCGAGTAAGAAGACAGGGTTGTTGGTGCCGACCTTCTTAAGAGACTGAAGAAGCTTGCCAGGCATCGCGCCAATATACGTTCGGCGATGGCCGCGAATCTCTGCTTCGTCGCGCACGCCGCCAAGACTCTGGCGGACGAATTTGCGACCGGTTGCGCGGGCGATGGAGCGCGCTAGAGACGTCTTGCCAACGCCAGGAGGGCCTACCAAACACAGGATTGGTCCCCGAATCTTTTTGACGAGTGCCTGCACAGCCAGGTACTCCAAGACGCGTTCCTTTGGCTTCTTGAGACCGTAATGGTCTTCGTCGAGAATGCTCTCGGCTTCGAGCAGGTCGATTCGATCTTCGCTCTGCTCACTCCATGGCAATGCGAGAATCCAGTCGATGTAGTTTCGAACCACCGTGGCCTCTGCGGACATGGGGCTCATCATCTTGAGCTTCTTGTATTCCTTGAGCGCACGCGAGCGCGCCTCGTCGCTCATGGGCTTGTTCTTGATCTTTTGCTCGAGCTCGCTCAGCTCGTTCTTGAACTCGTCACGATCGCCGAGCTCCTTCTGGATCGCCTGCATTTGCTCATTGAGGTAGTACTCCTTCTGAGACTTCTCCATCTGCTTCTTCACGCGTGAGCGGATCTTCTTCTCCACTTGGAGAATCTCTATCTCACTCTGCATGAGTTCGTAGAGACGCTTCAGGCGAGTGCTCGAAGAACCGAGTTCTAGGATTGTCTGCTTATCGTTTAGCTTGAGAGATAGATGCGCGACGATTGTGTCAGCGAGTCGACTCGGGTCATCGATGGTCTGTACGGAGACAAGCATCTCTGGGGGAATACGCTTGTTGAGTTTCACGTAGACTTCGAATATCTCCTTGATGGAGCGAACGAGTGCTTCGTTGTCGGTGTCCTCGTCATCGGTATCAGCCAGATCCTCGACCTCCGTTAGGAAGTAGGGAGTCTCTTGCTCGTAGCGAAGGATCTTTGCCCGACTGCGCCCTTCAACCAAGACCTTGACGGTTCCATCAGGGAGGCGCAGCAGTTGAATAATGTGACCGACGGTGCCAACTTCGAAGATATCGGATTCGCTCGGATCGTTTGTCTTGGCTTTCTTTTGCGCCGCCAAGAGGAGTTCCTTGTCGGCAGACATCGCTTCTTCAAGAGCGGCGATGCTCTTCTCGCGTCCGACGAAGAGAGGTACGACCATGTGGGGAAAAACGATGATGTCGCGAAGTGGGAGTAGTGGAATGATTCGAGCCATGACAAGGATCCTTCGAGAGTACGTTCGAAGAGCGTTCAGTGCTTTTAGGAATTTGGCTCGTCCTCGTAGAAGCGGGGAGGAAGAGCCAGCGATGAATAATCTATGGCTCCTCTGCTCGGACGCAAGGTCGAGAACTGAAGTCTGTAGCATCAATCTTCTTCTCTGCGGCATTTTTGCCACATCCGCATGTGGCATTTTTGCCGCGCACAGATTTGGTCAATTTCATGATATTCAATGCCTAGCGACGAGTTCGTAACTGCAGTTACACTCCTGACCGCAGGCATCCAGAGTGCTCTAAGGCTACAACTCCAATGAACCCCAGCAACGATACGTGGAACCGGGAACTCTTCTTGGTTATTGAAGGCCTAACCAGCCAACTTGATTCGCTGCTCACTCGTCTCCGAGCTCTGAGTCAAGCTCCCGAAGCGGGGCTGCTGATGGGTGTCGACGCCCTCTATCGCGCCGACAAAGATCTCGCTCTGCTCTGCCTACGCTTCGATGAGTCTCTACAGCCGCCCGGGCGCCGACGACTCGTTCGTCTGGCATGCCAGGGAGGCGTTCCCGTGCTCGACCCCGAACGTCTGAGCACGAGCGACAAGGAGCTTTTCTACGAGCGCCACCTGCGCAAATACGCTGTCCGTATTGACGATGAGAAAAGTCCCAACTCCGCGATAGACGCACTCGGCCAGCTTCTTGGGCTCATCAAATTGTGCGCTGATAGCGAGAGCGAGAGGCACGACCCGGCAACGAAGGTCGGCAATAGTCGTCTTGCCAGCCAGCGAGAGTTAGTCCTCGAGCCACCTCGGAATGCGGCGCTCGGCAGTGAGAGCGATCTCGTTGGTTCACAGGCGTCGCTCCGGGACGGGCCTACCGAGTCCCTCAGCATTCTCGTCCCAGAACCACTCGACCTTGGAGGCATGGAGTTTGGTCCCGCGGGCCGGTCGGCGTCGAAAACGAAGCAACCAGAGAAACTCGCTGCAAACCCCAAGGGCAAGGGCAGAATCAGCACCCACATGGCAACGATCCCCGCACGCCCGGCGAATACCACCCCTGTTGGAAGCGAGGCGCCAGCGGCACGGTTCCGAAGGCCTCGAGCCACCAGCGCTCCCATCCTCTCGGATGCACCGCCATTGGGAGAGCAAGGGCTACGCGTCCGTTTTGAGAGGGGAGATTGCTGGATGCCTGCTCGCCTCCGCAATCTGACGCTAAGACATGTTCGGCTAGCGGCGAGCGCGGCGCCGCCCCTGGGTAGTGCATTGCGCGTGAGCATTACTCTGAGCAATCTCGAAGTAAGCCTTCCCGGCATAGTCGTCGAGGTTATCAACACCGAGCGCTCAATCGACGGCTCTACATCGTTTCGCGTGGAAATGGACGATCTCAATGGCGACGAAGTCGAACGACTGACCTCAATCCTCCGGCGCGCCCAAGCCGATGGCCTCGAACTGAGTCCCCCGCCGGCGCGCAAGAATCGACGTTTCTCCGTGACATGGCCCATCGCGATTGTCGGAGATGGTCACCGCTTTAGTGCAGCAGCTCTCGATGTCTCCGCGCAGGGTCTCTTCCTCTCGACCACAAATCTAATTCGCGCGCGCAAAGTAGTCTTTGGCATTCCCCTTGATACTCAGGAATCCACTGTGCAAGGACGTGCGAGAATTGCCCGCCACGTCACCGAAGAAATGGCAGATGAGCACGATCTAAGTCGCGGCTACGGCCTCCACTTTGAGAGTTTGAATGCCATCGATTTGCAGCGCTACGAGAACTTCCTAGTTAGAGTAGGACAGCGCAGCCAACTGCACGTGCTCGTTGCGAGCCAATCGGCTCGAGGCGCCGCACTTGCCAAGTGCTTTCAAGCCGCAGGCTACGCGGTTACTCAGGCCAATTTCCCGAACAAGATGGGACGAGATAAAGCCTGGGAGAGGGGGCGGCCAGATGTTGCGGTTCTCGACGAGCGGGACCTGGAGAACGGATTCCGAGCCGAGTTCGAGACGAGTTTCGAGACTCACAGCATCCCCATGCTTCATCTGAGCGGTCAGGCTCCCGCAAGTGCTCGACATGCCCTCGATCGCCTGATGAGTGTGTGACCTATCTCTCCTTGTGAGAAAGTGGTGGCACCGATACTATCTTTAGGTGCCGTCCCGAGGTTGCATGACATGAAACCCAAATTCCTTTGTCCTCTTCTGCCCCTCGCCGCCATTCTGGTGATGGGCAGTGCAAGCGTTGCAAACGCCCAGCCTGGCATGACTCCACCGGGCACTACCCCGCCCCACTCAGACCCGCCACCAGCATCACCGGGCCCCGCGGGCCCGCCACCAGCTGCGCCCGCTAGCGCATACGCCCCTGCGCCCTATTATGGGCCGCCCATGCCCCCCCCGGCGCAGCCCAAGGAGCGAAGCGGGTTTCACATTGGGCTGTCCGGCGGCGGCGGCTCGATGACCAGCGACGCTGGTGAGTTTACTTGCAACGGTTGCAATTACGCTGCCGGTACCTTCGACTTGCACGCAGGAAGAATGCTGAGTCCAAAGTTCGCTCTGCAGGGCGAGCTATGGTGTCAGATTCGAAGTCTCAATGAAGACGGTCACGCCAGCATCACCCAGACCATGTACATGATAGCGGCTCAGTATTGGCTGCATCCTCGGTTCTGGGTCAAGGCAGGTATCGGAGGTGCGAACCTCTCACTCAGCTATGAGTCCGACTTTGGAGAACAAGAGAGGGAGTCTCTGGACGATGGCACCTCCATGCAATTTGCCATCGGTTTTGAAGTGATTCACTCCCATGGCTTCTCCCTCGACACTCAAATCAAGACAGGTTTCGGCAGCTATTCCGATCGTGACGAGAAGGTGAGCGCTACTTCGCTCAACCTCGGTCTAAACTGGTACTAGACCGTCGAGCGAATAGAATGGCGAAGAATGGTGATTTTTGATTTTTCGAGTGCAAGGCGCAAATGAGGATCTTGCCGGGGCAGATCAGAACTCACCATCCCCGGTCATTCTTTTCGTTCGACGGTCTAGGTGGCGGCTTCTGATGAGGCCATGACTCACGTCGAGAATTCTGCGGTCAAACACGCCGACGAGACCATCTTTCTACTCTATTCGCTCCGCTGTTCTGCTTGGGTTTTTGCGAACGCTCTCGTATCCGTCTATCGCATCGTGGACGATAGCAAGCGCATCTCACTTCGCGCCAAACTCCGCAAGGTAAAGGGAATACTGTCGTCGGATGGCGCATCGGCATTTTTCTAATGTCCAATGTTCTACCGACAGATCTGCTGGAGCCGCCTGCTGCGAACCTCTACGGCTTTTTCTGAACGTGACGGACCAGTGGGCGAGATCGGAAAAGAACTTTTCGAATGCTGTGAACTCGTTTTCCACTATTGGAGAGAACATCGCGCTGACAATCTGGCCGACGCGGACCACAAGATATGGATCTCCTCGATTCAGCAGAGCACGAAGCCGTGCTTGCAGCGAGCGATGAATGCCAATCTCAAATACGTATCCGGATCGTGTGAGAACCTCCTCGCTCACTGGGACGCAATGTGGACATTTGTCGAGAATACTGCCGTATATCCAACGAACAACCACGCGGAGCGTGAACTACGTCGACTCGTTCTCCGGCGCAAGCGAAGCTTCGGTTCACAGAGTGAGCGCGGTGACCGATTCGTCGAGCGGATCCCGACTGTGACACAAACCGTGCGCAAGAAGGCCGGAGTCACCCTGGGCTTCCTGCAGCAGAGCTTTCGTGCGCACATCGGAGCCACCCCCGCTCCCAGCCTACTCGTGCGATGAAGTAGTCTGGGCTCCACTGTTCCTTGGAAGATATCGCACCGACGGACGCTTCCCCGCGGACTTGATGGGGTCTTCAGCCTTCAGCCTAGCGATAGGCACTTGCAGTTGCCTGGTGGTCGTTCCTACCTGCTCAGCCTGTGCCGCCATCGTTTGGCCAGGTGAGCCACACAGCGCCTGATACAGCGAGTCTTTTAGGACTTGGATCCAGCAAGCTCGCGAAGGCCGTCGGCTACGCCGTGCACCAGCGCCCCTTCGTTGATAGGTGTTTCACTGATGGTCGCTTCGAAATCGACAACGGGGAAATCGAGCGAACGCTCAAAGAGCCCTGGATCGGTCGAAGGAACTTCCCGCACACTGGATCGGTCAACGGTGGCAAGCGCCTGGCCACCGCCTACACCCTAGTCCAGTCGTGCCGAGCTCTCGACATCCCGGTCAACGCCAACCTCATCGACACAATCGAGAAGCTCGATAGCGGATGGCCCCTTCGACGTCTGAGCGAACTCATCCCCGACCAATGGGCAAGAGCTCGAGGGCTCACTTGCCGCGGCAAGTGAGCCCAATCAGTAGTGCCATCGCGGTGGACATCGGATTCTACTCTGCTGCATTGGGCCGTCTGTGGCTAGAGGGCGGTTGGTAGTTGGTAGGGGGGGCGCGTTACTACTCATGAGCATAGCCATTCTAGAGCGCCTACGGCGGCGGAGCGTGGTTCGAGGACGTCTGCACGGGTTCTTCGTGTCCGCGATGGTGCCGCGATGTAGGCGATAGTCTGCGTACGCGATCGCTTGCTTGGACTGGGCGGATGGCTTCCGAAGTGGGTGAGTGGCTACGCGGCGTGGGGGGGAGCGTTCGGAGGGTTGGTTACGACGGGGGGCTGGGGGCTCCCAGGTGTTTTCGCTTCGCGAAACCCCGACTACGCTGCTACATTTCGCTCACTACGTGAGCCAAATGTAGTTTATGCCGACTTTGCTTCTTTTTCGTAGCTGATCATCGGCGAGCAGTGCTTCTCGATCACATCTTCATTGATGATGACCTCACTAATCGTCTTCTGCCCTGGCGTCTCGAACATGATGTCGAGCAGGGCCGATTCAAGAATCGCTCGCAAGCCGCGGGCACCCGCTTTGTGAGCCTGGGCCATCTCTGCCACTTTGGCGAGAGCACCATGGGTGAACTTGAGCTTCACGCCGTCCATCTCAAAGAGCTTCTGATACTGCTTTGTAAGAGCGTTCTTCGGCTTGGTTAGGATGTCAATCAGGGCGCTATTGGACAACTCGTGCAACGGAGCGATGACCGGCAAGCGCCCGACGAATTCAGGAATCATGCCGTACTTGAGCAAGTCCTCAGGTTGCGTCTCCTGCATCAGCTCCCATGGGCTCACTTCAGCAACGCTCGGCTTCATTGCAGCACCGAAGCCAATGAGCCTCTGCCCAACACGATTCTCAATGACCTCCTCGAGACCGGTGAATGCGCCACCACAGATGAAGAGGATGTTCGAAGTATCGACCTGTAAGAACTCCTGCTGAGGATGCTTGCGACCACCCTTCGGAGGCACGGATGCGATCGTCCCTTCGATGATCTTGAGCAGCGCTTGCTGCACACCCTCACCCGAGACATCTCGGGTGATCGATGGATTGTCACTCTTGCGAGCAATCTTATCGATCTCATCGATGTAGACGATGCCGCGTTGGGCGCGCTCGATGTCGTGATCAGCGTTCTGCAGTAGGGAAACAATGATGTTCTCGACGTCCTCGCCAACATAGCCAGCCTCGGTGAGATTGGTCGCGTCAGCGATAGCGAAGGGCACGTTCAGAATGCGCGCCAAGCTTTGCGCCAAGAGCGTCTTGCCTGAGCCGGTTGGCCCAAGGAGCAAGATATTCGACTTCTGAAGCTCAACTTCGTCTTCGTCGACGCTGGCTTCTTCCGACTCATCGACGTTGAGCATCGCGTCCACGCGCTTATAGTGGTTGTGCACGGCAACGGCCAAAATCTTCTTGGCACGCTCCTGCCCAATAACGAACTCGTCGAGCACCTCTTTGATTTGCGCAGGCTTAGGAATGCTGTTGTCAGAGAAGTTCTGTTCTTCCTTCTCGATCTCTTCGGCAATTATGTCGTTGCACAAACCAATGCACTCGTCACAGATGTAGACGGTGGGGCCAGCAATGAGTTTCTTGACCTCCTTCTGCGATTTACCGCAGAAGGAACAGGTCAGGTTAGCGTTCTTGCTGGTGTCTTCGGTGGGTTTCGTCAATGCGTCCTACTTGTCTCTGGGTCGCGTGGGCTGCTCGCCCAGCCTTAACAGGGCTATGCGCTCTCTTTGGCCTTCTTGTGCTCGATGACCTCGTCAATAATACCGTACTTGGCTGCCTCAACAGGGCTCATGAAGTAGTCACGCTCGGTGTCATTCTTGATTCGTTCAATGTCTTGGCCGGTTTGCTGGGCCCAGATGTTGTTCAAAGAATCACGCGTGCGCAGGATCTCTTTAGCGTGGATATCGATGTCCGTCGCTTGGCCCTGGTAACCACCGAGGGGCTGATGAATCATGATTCGCGAGTGTGGCAGGGCATAACGCTTGCCCTTGGTGCCTGCACCCAACAAAAACGCACCCATGGAAGCGGCCTGGCCCATACAAATGGTGGCCACATCGCAGCGCACGTACATCATCGTGTCGTAAATGGCCATGCCAGCGGTGACGTGGCCACCGGGGGAGTTGATGTAGACCATGATGTCTTTCTCGGGTTCTTCAGACTCGAGGAAGAGCATTTGGGCGATGATCGTGTTGGCGACATCGTCGTTTATCGCCGACCCCAGAAAGATGATGCGGTCTTTGAGGAGCCGCGAGAAGATATCCCAGCCGCGCTCACCGCGGTGAGTTTGCTCGATGACAGTGGGGATCAGAACATTGGACGTGGGCGTCGGAACAGGTCGGTGCATACATCTCCAATGTAAGCCCGACAATGGCCCGGCGCAATCGATCCCTCCAAGATCTACACGAGATTCAGGAGGGCCGGCGTTAGCGCTGCGGGAGCGCCGAACCTATTTCTCGGCTGAGTCAGACTCGTCCGAAGTCGCTTCGGCCTTGTCTTCCTCGGGCTCAGGCTCTTTCTCTTCGACCTTGGCGCTCGCGAGGATGACTTCGACAGCCTTGTCTTGCTTGAGCAGGTAGACGATATTCTCGAGACGACCGTCGTGCCTCATCTCAGCTCTGAGACGCCCGGCTGTCTTGCCGCGACGGGCTGCCATCTCGGCGACACGCTCGTCGACAGCTTCGTCGCTTACTTCGATGCCTTCTGCTTCGGCGAGAGCATCGAGAAGCAGCTGGCTACGGACCTCGTCCTCAGCTTCTTCACTTAGACGCGCTCGGATTTCGTCGTCGAGAGGTGGTGCTTGCATGCCAGGCTGCATGCCCATCATCTGCTGAATGCGCTGGAAGTGATTTTGGATAGCGCGCTCTTTAAGCGAAGAGGCCACAACAATCGGGTTGCGCTTGACCAACTCGTCGATTGCGGCTTGGTGAAGCTCACCTTTGATTTGCTCGAGCTGTCGATCCTCGGCTTCTTTGCGAATTCCGGCGCGGAGCTCGTCCATGGTCTCGGCCTTGCCCGTGTCCTTGGCGAAATCATCGGTCAGCTCGGGGAGATCTTTGTACTTGGCATCGAGCACCGACATTTGGAACTTCGCGGTCTTGCCGGCCATCTGAGACTCTTGGTGATCTTCTGGGATCTCGATGACAATCTCGTGATCCTTGGTATCGATGGGTAGACCAACAATTGCCGCGTGCATACCCGGAAGAGGCTCGTGGTGGTCATCGCCGAGATCGAGATTGATGTCATCGCGATCGATCTCTTGGTCACCGATGGTGCCCTTGAGCGAGATTGTGACCATATCGTCAGTAGTAAGCTCTTTGCGGTCTTCGATGGGCAAAAGATCCATGTGGTCTTTGCGAAGATGCGAGAGGGTGTGCTCTAGGTCGTCTTCGTCGATCTTAACGGGGCGCTTGGTGAGCTCCATCCCTTTGTAATTCTCGACTTCTACTTCACCTTTGACTTCGACGATTGCCTCAAAGGAGGTTGGCTTGCCCTTGTTGATCTCGATTTGGATATCGACGCGTGGCTCCGCCACGGCCTCAAGCTTGTGCTCGCTGAGAGCTGTCATGAAGGACTCGTGGACCAGCTCGCCGGCGACTTTCGCGTGCACGCGTTCGCTGAACAAGCGCTCGAGAACGCTGCGAGGAACTTTGCCCTTGCGGAAGCCCTTGAGGTTCACCTCCTTGGCGAGCTCGCGGTAGGACTTGCCTAGTCTAACGCTGACATTGTCCCAAGGAACCTCAACGATGAGCTTCTTTTCGACGGGAGAGACTTCTTCAATTTGAACTTGCATAGCGATTCCTAGGGCTGCCCATCGGGCGAGGTGTGGGTAGGTACCATATGGACAGCGTTTGCCGCACGGTGTTTCACGGCGTTTCGCAGAAACACCAGGGAGCTAGAAGAGGCCGCAAATACGAGAAGATCCGCAGCCCAAAGCTGAGTCCGGAGTGCTCTGGCCTGAGCTTCCGTGGAGGCTACGCGAAACGCAGGATTCGTGCTTACAGGTGTGATTGCTTCGGCTCACAGGTGTGATTGCTTTAGCTTACATGTGTGATTGCTTCACAACCCCCCGACTAGTCTCTCGGCGTTGTCACTTCGTGAAACGCCGCTAGCGAGACAGGACGTAGGTTGGCTCACCATCCCGATCGTCTCCGGGAGTGACCAGATCTAGCCCGAATTCTGCGAGCTTATCCATGAAGCGCGACATCCAAGCCATGGGCTCCTCTGCGAGGCCTAGCAGGGTGCCGATCTCCGTGGCGCTCATATTATCCC
Source organism: Myxococcales bacterium (assembly GCA_024222395.1). GTDB lineage: Bacteria > Myxococcota_A > Polyangia > Haliangiales > Haliangiaceae > NORP324. The sequence goes on along the minus strand of JAAEPE010000547.1, from coordinate 11,608 downwards.
GCTTGCCTAGCTCGTTGAGGAGGCGCCTTTCGGAGTATTCCAAGGTGAAGCCGAGAGGCATGGTCTTGCCGGCAGCCGCCGCATAGCTAACACTCTGATTTCTGGCAGAGGAATAGCCTAAGACAGTACTCTTGCCCTTGATGGCGCTCGGCGTTGGAGCCTCGGCCATGGGGGACTGAGCCGTGACCGCACCGCTGTAGCCGCCATTCTTGAGTGAGTCGGAGGCGGAACTCTCGGCTAGTTCTGGCGCATCGTACATTCCTCCCCAGAACGGAGGAGTCTTTCGAATGCTCACCTTACTAACTTTGGCGCGAGCTGCTGCCGAAGAAGGAATCTGCCTGGACCCAGAAGTGGGGGCGCCTTCCGCTGGCTCATAATATGAATTATTCTCACGTAGCGCGGGGGCTACACCTGGGGCCCAATTGTTCGTCGATCGATCTTCAAACTCGGGAACCTCATCCTGTAGACGAGGAGGATTTCCCTTACTTCCCGCGAGAAGCCTCGCGGCAAGCTGCAGCGCGCCACGCAGCTCTTGGGCCCGCTCATCCACAGGTGGCTCAACATGTATCCCCCACTCGCCGTGAGGATCCGTGCCGGCGGGACCAATGGCAAGCTCATCGCCATGCAACGTTATGGTGGGCCGAGTCTGGTCACCGCTGGCGGAAAACGCGCGCATGAGCACTCGTTGCTCAGACCAAGAGCGAGCCACAACCATTATGGCGCGTTGCCTTGCAGGCGCTGAGACTGGGCTTCGCAGCCACTCGTCGACGATACGGATACGAGCCACGGCCCAATGATACACCCGTGCTACCGTTGATAAAATGCCGAGCAGCCACGGAACCGGTCTGATCTCTCAAGAAGAACTCTCAACGTGTGGCAACTTAGTCATTATTGAGCCCGGTGCGCTCATTTTTCACCCGGAGAATGTGGAGATCGGTGACGAAGTCTACGTCGGCCACTACGCCATATTGAAGGGCTACTACAAGAACACCCTCACGGTGGGTGCCCGTTCTTGGATCGGCCAGGGGGCATTCCTGCACGCCGCCGGTGGGATCCATATTGGTGAATGCGTCGGTATCGGTCCGGGGGTGAAGATTCTCACCTCGCAGCATGAGATTCCGGCGGACCCGAGGATCCCAATCATGCAAGGCCCTCTGCTCTTCGCCGAGGTAGTCTTGGAAGATGGTTGCGACATCGGAGTGGGCGCCATCGTCATGCCTGGAGTTCGTGTTGGCAGGGGAGCTCAGGTTGGTGCGGGAGCGGTTGTTACGCGGGATGTGCCGGCAGGTGCCATTGCGGTGGGGGTGCCGGCGCGGAGTCGGGCGCGGTAGCGTGGTTGGGCGGTTGGGCGGTTGGGCGGTTGGGCGGTTGGGCGGTTGGGCGGGCGTCTTGTAGCTCCCCGGTGTTATCGCTACGCGAAACCCCGACTACGCCTACAACGCCAAATTCGTTATCGCTTTGCGACAACGAAATTAGCGTTGTAGGCGTCTCAACATCTTCTCAGCGGCAGCCCGATCCGGTGCGTCCCTCGGTGCTTCATCCAAGTAGTTCTCGAGCGTCTCTCTCGCACGCTTCTCCTTCTTCGCCTTGGCATAGACCTGTGCTAGGAGAAATGAGAGCCGAGGATGCTCGACTCTGCCAATCCCTCGTTTGAGCGACTTGGCAGCACTTGAAAGCTGTCCCGTTTTTATCAGAACTTCTCCTAAGCGCTCCCACGCCCGAGCATTATTCGGTTCGAGCTTCACACTCTGACGATATGCTGCGGCAGACTCTTCGAGCCTTCCCATGAGATGAAGCAAGTCGCCGTAGCCATACCAGTAGTTCCCGCGCTCCGGCTCGAGATCCACTGCCTTGGCGAAAGCCGCTTCAGCCGCCTCGTTGTCGCCCAGCTGATTGCAGCTAATGCCGAGTTCGTATTGCGCACGCGCATCATCTGGGTCGCTCTCTAGAGCGCTCTCGTGATGAGATCTAGCCTCGGCGCCGTTGCCCTCCATGCGTGCGAGAATACCGAGAAGAAGATGCGCCCGGCCGTTGCCCGTGTCGAGTTGCAGCGACTTCTTGAGCGCGCGCTGCGCCTCTTTGCGCTTGCCCGCTCGGAGTAGGCCTGCCCCCAGTGAATTTCTGAAATCGGGGTTATCCGGCTCCATATCGACGGCGCGACGAATGTCGCGAATGCCCTCCGCATCTTCGCCGATCGTTAGCCGGGCACGGCCTCGCTTTTCGAAGGCAATCGCATCCTCTTCGCTGAAAGCCAAGAGTCCACCCATCGTTCCGACGACCTGGTCGTGCTCACCTGCCGCTGCTTGCGCGTCGGCGAGAGTGTGATAGCTGATGGCTTCGCTCGGGACCTCTTCATAGAACCGCTTGGCAACCTTGAGAGCTCTGGAGGTGCGGCCCCTATCAATCAGGAAATGTACGTACCGCTGATTGGCCCGACGGTGGGTAGAATCAAGCTTGAGCGCCTGACTATAGAACTCGGATGCCTTGTCGAAGTCTTCATCCGCCTCGGCATCGATAGCCGAAAGATATGCAGTATCGGCACTATCTGCCCTCTTTCGCGACGACTTGTGTTTGGACCGCTTGCCCGACGCACTTGACTCTCCCAGCGCCGAGTCGACCGATGCCCCACCCCCGCCGCATGCCAGCGAAACTGGTGAGAGAACGATAGCAAAGACTAAGGCGAATGCTCGGGACGGAAACACAATACGTACTTGAGACAGGCTACGAGATCATTCCTACGACATTGCGAGACTGTCGTTGAATCTCGATCGCATCGCGAATGTTTGCGAACAGTTCTCGCGAGGCCGGCATACCTACGATACAGAGGTTTGGAGTCGTCACATCCGCGGTATAGATGTCGATATGAGCTATGCGAAGAATTCTGTCGATGACGCTCTGACGGTACTGAATATCGCGACAACGCCACAATTCGAGAACATCGATCTTGCGCGAAAAGAAGCCATGTTCCATTTCGATATTGCTCTTCGTGACACGAATGACTTTCGAACGGCGATAGTAGTGAACGATGCCGCCAGCAGCGACTGACAGCAGCAAAGGAACAAGAAAAACCAGCACCCGTGAAAAACCGGTGACGGCGGCCTTGCCGGCGACCCAAAAAGAGAAATAGGGCACAACGAGAGCGATGGCGACAACGATCGCATAGGCCTTGAAGTACGCTCTCCACGACGGTGATCCCGAGTAGAGAATCTTTCGGGATGGAGACTCGGGTGTCTTCGGAGCCTGCGCCATCGACGGCACAAGGAGCGCGGCGCCTTGTGCAGGCGCGGCGATAGGCGCCGGCGCGGCGGCGCAGGCGTCAGCCACAGGGGGCGTCTGTACCGTCGCATTCACAGGCGGCGGAGCGCTACTTAGGAAGGAGTTGCAGAAGCGACACTTGATCGCTTCATCCTGAATCTCCTCCGCGCAGAAAGGGCATTTCTTCATGACAAGACTCGCGTTGCTACATCTTGTAGCCAACGCCGACAATCGCCTGGAATAAGCGTAGATTGTCGATGGTGGGATGCATGCCATCAGGTGCCGGCGAGAATGTCAGCACGAGTGGTTGCGCGCTCACCGCTATCGAGTCGGTAATCGCGTATTCGGCACCTATCGCGATGCGAGTGCTAAAGGATGCGAGAGAGCCATCTTCGATGTGGACGTCTGGGTTACTGAAGCCATTGCCCTGCTCCCCCAGGCCAGAATAGACCATCACGCCCATGCCCAATTCGCCGCGTGCAGTGACCTTGTCGATAAGCTCCATGCTCGCTCCGGCGTTAAGCAGGATCGAAGTAAAGGCCACGGTACCGGATGACATGCCATCCGAAGACTCCCATTCCATCGGGTTAAACGAGAGCAAACCGCCGACATCCAGAGTGATGACTCCTAGGTGCAGCGGGTAGCCGGCACTCACTGTGACGTTTACGCGAGCTGGCAGATCCAGGTCGCCTGCGCTGAGAAACGAGGGCCCAACCGAACCGTAGGCCATTACCAAGGATGGTCGACTCTCTCCTCCTGATACGGAATCAACCGAACCTGTGGTGATGCCGCCGCCGGTATTCGTGGTCACCTCAGCAACTTCGGTAGCTGTGCCAGTATCAGTGCCGGTATCGGTACCAATGCCAGTACCGGTATCGGTGCCTGTATCGGTACCAGTGCCCGTATCGGTACCAGTGCCAGTATCGGTACCAGTGCCAGTATCGGTACCAGTGCCAGTGCCAGTGCCGGTATCGGTGCCAGTGCCGGTATCGGTGCCAGTGCCGGTATCGGTGCCAGTGCCGGTATCGGTGTTCGGGTTCGCAATGGCAGCTGCGTCTGCGAGTCGTTTGCAGTCAGCATCGAGATCGCGAATGAAGCCCTCGGCCTCAGCACGGTTGGGTGCGTTAGGACTCATTGCTAGGTAGCGGCCGTAGAAGAATGATGCTTCCTTGCAGTTGTTGGCCTGCCTATGCGTCTGCGCAAGGTTGAAGAGGAAAGCAGCGTGCGGGTACTTCTCAAATGCAGTGGTGAAGAACTTGATAGCCTTGTTCCACTGACCCAAGTTGTAGGAGGTTTTGCCCTTCCCGTAGGCCGCCATCGCGGCGCTCTTGTCGGCATCGGAGCCCTGTGCAAAGGCGACACCCTCGGTGATCGGAGGCACGAGCACGGCGGCTGCTAGGGCACAGGCGAGCAGTAGCTTCCCAGTCATCCGCTGAAGCTTAGCTCACTCCCACGAGTCTGGCGCCAGACTGACACCAATATTCCCGGTGCGTTTGTGGCCTTTGGCACACCTGGCGGCGCCAACTCGTTTGGTACCAGCTGGCTAGAGCTCTGGCTCGACGAGATTGTTGCCAGTTTGCTTGGGCTTCTTTGGCTTGCTCGATGGCTCAATCGTGGGCGCAATAAGGGTATTGCCCGCCTTGGACTTCGTCACCTTCGGCTTGCTCGTCGTAGTGATGGCCGGCTTCGGTGTGGCTGTGGCTTCGCGAGCCTCCCAGACCTTGCGCCGAGAACGAGACTCCTTGGTGAGCTCCACGCGCATGTTGTAGCGCTGCTTCTTCTGCTCCTCCTTGAAGCCCCACATCACTTCCTTGTCCTCGTAGCCCTTCTTGCGAAGGACAATAGTCATAGGAAGATCGTCGGAATCGAAGCGAATCCACTGCCCCGAATTCGTTCTGCCATTAGGCTCTTCGTTGATGTAGATGTCGGCTCTTGGCTTCGAGGAGAGCTTGAGGGACACCGGAACCACGACGGTTTCCGGCTTAGGATCAGGTGGAGTGACCTTGGGTTTGACCTCAGGTTTCGGGGGTGGCTCAGGCGCCACAGGGGCTGCAGCAGGCTCGTTCTTTGCAACCTTATCGTCGCCACCACCGCCCAGCACCACCGCGGCCGCGATGCCAGCTGCGGCAACCACTCCCAGGCCGACGAAGATAGGTGCCTTGCTCTTTGCCGGTTGGTAAATTCCGCTGGGATACTGCGTAGATGCAGCAGTTCCAATACCCGTTTGGAAGTCTGGTGGCGCGGTTGTGGCGCGGTCGCTCGGCGGGGAAGTGGGCACGACGGGCGAGCCCAAACCTGTCGAATAGAAGCCCTGTAGGCCACCGTTGGCTTCGACAAATCCCACGGGATTGGTCAGGGCTGCCCCGAAGTCCTCCATGCACTGGTAGCGCGCGTCTGGGCTCTTTTCCAGCGCCTTCATGCACACAGCCTCAACGTGAGGCGGAATGACACCACGAATCGTCGATGGGGGCGCCGGGGTCTGAGTGAGGTGCTGAACCAAGATCTCGCCGTAGCCCGAACCTAGGAACGGCACTTGTCCAGTGAGCATTTGGTAGAGCACGACGCCGAGTGCATAGACGTCAGTGCGCTTGTCGATGTTGCCCTTGCCCTCGCACTGCTCTGGCGACATGTATGAGGGCGTGCCCATGACGATGCCGGTCCGAGTTCGCGATGAGCCAGGCTGATCGCCCGTCAGTTTTGCGATTCCGAAATCGAGCAGTTTTGCGAAGTCGTCGGTGCTGCGGTGCTTGACCAGGATGATGTTGTCAGGCTTTAGGTCGCGGTGAACAATGTTGGAATTGTGCGACGCAGCCAGAGCGTCAGCGACCTGGGCACAGATGTGGAGAGAGCGCTCTGGCGAAAGCGGTGATTGCTCGGCGATGACATCCTCGAGGGGAAAGCCATCGAGGTGCTCCATGATGAAATACACCATATCGCCGCGATCTGAGGGAATAACCCCATAATCGATGATGTCGACGATGTTGGGATGTTGGATGTCGTTGACCGCTCTTGCCTCGTTGAAGAAACGAGTAACGACATCCTGGTTGCTAGCGAATTCAGCGTGTAGGACCTTTAGGGCGACCTTCTTGCCAATCAGCGGATGTTCGGCAAGGTAGACCGAGCCCATGCCACCTTCGCCGATCTTACGACTGACCAGGTAATTACCGACCGTGGAGTTGATGATGGGATCGACTGGTTTGGTATGCCTGGTGGTGTTTTCGCCTGCCATGTCTTGTTGCTATCGCTAGGGTAACTGGTTCGAGTTGTGAGTGGGCGCTTCTCTTGCTGCTAGTAGCACCGTGTTTATCTCACACGCACGAAGTCGGGTGCCGGTCTCAAGCTCTGAAAGGAGCACCAGTTACCCACTCCTGACCCATTGATATCACGTAGAAAATTTTTGCGCCCCGATGTCTCCATGATAGCACTGAAAGTATGGAGAGAGCAGCTGATAGAAAACTGGGCCCGCGGGCATGGCACGTCGTCTTTGCGGCAGCCTTGGCGTGGGCGGCGCTCATCGCTGACGAGGCGCCGGCTGTGGCGAGACGCACAACTGCCATTGCCGCTCTTACCAGTGACGGTCAGCCCAACGTTCAATCCGAGGCGGCAATCGCAATCGACTCCAAGACTGGGAAATTGCTCTATGCGAAGAACCCCGACAAGGTCCGTGCCATCGCCTCCACGGGCAAGATCTTCGTCGCGATGGTTGCTCGGCGCAGAGAGATCGACCTCAATGCTCTCACGAAGATCAGTGAGATAGACGCCAAGTTCGCCAGAGGCGGCTCGCGAACCCGACTCGTTGTCGGCCACAAGTTCCGAAATCAGGACCTGCTCAGGGCGATGCTCATCGCGTCCGATAACCGCGCCCCAACAGCGATTGGCAGAGCCGTCGGTCTCACTCCCAAAGAACTTATTAGAGAACTCAATCTCCTGGCCAAAGAACTCGGTCTCAAGAAAACCAAGTTCACCGATCCTAGTGGCCTCAGGGGCAATACGAGCACGGCCCGCGAGATGGCCAAGGCCTTGGCGACCGCGATGAAAGATCCCTTTCTAGCTGAGCTCATGAGCACCAAGGACATAACGATTCGTTCGGTAGCCCAAACCCCACATGCGATCCCCTACCGCAATACCAATCGCTCACTGCACTCAGAGCGCCACGACGTAACTGGGGGCAAGACCGGCTTCACCAACCCCGCCGGCTACTGCCTGCTCATCGCCGCAGAGTTCGAAGGTCGGCCGGTTCACATGGCCTTCTTCGGCGCCAAAGAGAAGCTCACTCGCTTTGGCGACTTTGGCCGCGTGGCCAAGTGGATGAAGTCGAAGCTCACTCAGAAGTAGCGCGCGCTCTGATAGAGTATGGTCGGGCCATGGAAAGCTCGATCGTCGGATACGAAAAGCACGACTCAGTTGCGGTCATCACGATGAATGATGGCAAGGCCAATGCGCTAAGCCCCACTATGGTGGATGCCCTCAGTAAAGCCTTTGACCGGGCAGAGAAAGAGGCCAATGCAGTCGTTCTAGCGGGGCGCCCGGGGCGATTTAGCGCCGGCTTCGATTTGAAAATCATGGCAACCGGCCCCGAGCCTGCACTGGCAATGATTCTCAAGGGTGGCGAACTCATGATGCGTCTCTACGAGTTTCCAAAGCCCGTGGTTATGGCTGTCACTGGCCATGCGCTGGCGGGCGGAGTCCTGCTCGCTGCGACCGGAGATACGCGCATTGGAATTCGCGGAGATTTCAAACTCGGTCTGAACGAAGTCACCAACGGCATGCCAGTACCTATTCTCGCTCATGAACTCGCTCGCGACAGGCTCAAGACATCCGAGCTTATCGCCTCGGTGATGCACTCGAAGATCTACGATCCGGAATCCGCAGCCGAAGCCGGCTGGCTCGATCAAGTCGTCGAGGCAGAATCTCTGGCAGCAGAAGCAATGGCCGAGGCGAATAGACTCGGAGCCCTTCCGAACTACTCTTACTCCGCAACCAAGCGCAGTCTACGGAGGCAGAGTATTGAGTACATACGCTCAAGCATGGCTGCGAATATCGCTGAGCTCACTGGGCGATTCTAGGTCTCTTGTGGTCTCGTAGGCAGTTCCTCGGCGCACTCGGCGCGTCGGGGGCTTCTGGGGCGCTAGGGCAGCTGCTCGGATGCGCCGCTCGGCAGTCGGCGACCGCACAGGCAACCGCACCAGGGGTCAAAGATGAGCATCTTGCCAAAGCACTAACTGTTCTAGAAGCGAACACGAAGAATGCGAGGGTCTGGAGCAGGGAGACTCGTTCGTTCGAACTCTCACTCGACCATGAACAGGAGCGGTTTGATGTGTTTCTCGACTATCTAGTCGTGCTCTCCGGCGAGCGAGATGGCAAGCTGGCTCGTATCGCGTTGCACGATCCAACGCCGCAACAGCTCGCGCTGGCAGCTGCGAGTTTGTCTGAACACGCCATCGCCCCGGCGCTTCCCCTCCAGCCCGTCCGCAGCAGCGGATGGAACCAAGAACGGACGCAAGCACACAGCGAGTATCGAGAGCCCCTGCGTTCACTCTTTGCCGCAGCGCAGGGCCACGGTAGTAGCCGAATTGTCTACCAGTATTCGTACCTCCAATCAATTCAGACAGAGCAGCGATTTCTGAGTCGTTCCCACAATCTGAGGAGTCGCTCCCAGCGGACTCGAGGAGGGCTGATCATGGGGGCCTGGGCAGGAGGCGAGGTAGCAACCGCAGAGGCCCAAGTAAGTGGCCAGGGCGGCCCAAGACTCGTCAAGCTCTCTGACGCGAAGCTCGCCTCGGTGGCCGATGAAACACTGGCGCACCTTCACGCCCGTTCGGCCCCAAGCGGAGCGCAGGAGGTGCTTCTCTCCCCCAAGACCGCAGCAATGCTTGCTCACCATGCGATTGGCAGAGCCCAGATTGCAGGCCCGCTCTCAGCGAATACAGTGCTTCGAGTGACCGACAATCCAGCGGTCGGTTACGGGGCCCTAGCTCACGACGACGAAGCGGTGCCTACCTCAGAGCATGTGCTTGTGGACACTGCCATCGCTCCCCTGCAGGCATCGGGGAGACGCCGATTCGATCGAGATGCGATGCTTAGGGTAATGCCCACGCACCTCGAAGTAGAGAGTGGGGACAGCGAGCTGGGCGAACTTGTAGCTCGGGTCAAGACGGGAGTCTTGCTCGAGGGACCAGAGCTGTGCGGGGTCGATTCTCGTGGCGAGCGCCTCTCACTATTGAGCAGCCGAGGTAGAGAGATTGTCGATGGTCGCTTCACCGGCAGGCTCTTTGCTCGCACTCTCTGCACAGCGTCCATATCGGACTTTATCTCAGACACGGTTGCGCTCGGGAGAGACGCCGAATCCGTTTCATTCGAAGATCATGGAATCGCTAGCAGTAGCGAGGCTCCCCACTGGCTCAGTCAGGCGAAGGTTCACTCGGCATGAGACTCGAAATCGCCAACGTTGTTCGTGCATTGCGAAACGCTCTGGCGGTTGATGAATTCATCGTGAGTGAATCCCGCGGACAAATCGCAAGTGAATCTCTAGGTGCCGCAGCGAGCCGCAGTGAGGCTCGTCCATACCGAATCGAAGCGCAGATCTACGTCGACCGGCAGAAGGGGCGCGGCTTGGCAGGACTAGCACCTCTTGCCTCTCGCGATCTCGAAGCACAGATAAAGGACGCCAGTACGCGCGCCTATGGGGCGCTTGGAGCTTCGTGGCAATTGCCACTACCAGCAGCGCCAGCGCGGGTGCCCGTCTTTGAGGCTACAACAAGCAAGGCAGCCAGGGAGATGGCAAATCATGTCCTTGGCGAAGTCGATAGATTGACAAGCGGTACACGACATCTCATCGAAGCCAAGGCGACAGTGAGGCACGATACCCATCGCGCAGTACTCAGCAACGGCTTTGACAACCGATACCAGAGCAGCAATATTTCGGTCGAAGCCATCGTCGAAGCGGACGGTGGGCATCCCGTGCCTCTCCACGTTCGGGCACGCCGCTTGACCGATCTAGATCTGGTGCTCGAGGCAGCCATGGAACGTGCAATGGGGCGAAGCCTTAGGGATGCACATGCAACGCTGGCCGCGCCGTCACACGTCGACCTAGTGCTCGAGCACTCTACCTACTTGCCGCGAGAGGCATCGGACTTCGGCATCTGGACTGCACTAGTCCATCAGGCGAGCGCCGCCAAGGTGCGCTCCGGGCTGTCTACGCATACCCCCGGGCAACCGCTGATCCCGACTCCCCTCCGAGGTGAGGCGCTGAGCCTTCGGAGTGAGGGCACCAAGGCTTATGCCCTGCGCAGTGCCCCGTTCTCGCTAGATGGGCAAGCAACTCGGAACTTCACAATCGCATCCGAGGGCTTGGCAGTTGGCGTCTCAGTAGATCACATGAATGAGGCCATGGGCGCCGGCGTCGCCAACGGCGGAGTGCGCAGACTTGTTGTGGCCGGTGGTGCGAGTTCGGCAAGCGAACTAGGCCGCCCTCACACGCGGCCCGTTCTCCTTGTGCACAATCTTGGCGTGGTGAGCACTACGCCAAGGGGAAGCCTCTACTTGGAGGTCGCCAGTGCGACGCTTAGAACGCGCGACTCTCTCGGTCGAGTAGCCGAAACCCCCGTGCGCTCCGCCGTGATTTGCGCCAAACTTGGAGACTGGCTCGAAGAGGCCTATTTCAGTCGCGAAACCCACGACGAGAGTTGGCTTCTCGGCCCACAGGCCATGCGAATCAACAACGTTCGCATACACTAGTACCTCCAGCATGCCCAACACCGCCTCAATCTCAGAACTTTCCCCAGCTCTTCGCGACAAAATGAGAGGCGTGAGTTGGCATGAGGACCTGCCTTCTCCCGATTTCGAAGAGCTTCGTCTACTGCAATTACCCCATGTGGATTTCGAAGGCCGAGAGCATCTCGGGCAACTCATCACTGTAGATGTTCTGGCTCACGAAGTCGTCAAGATCTTCGCAAAGCTCCGAGAGAGAAATTTCCCGATTCACAGCATTCGGCTCATGCACTGCTTCGAAGGAGACGACGAGGCTTCGATGGCTGCGAACAATAGCTCTTGCTTCAACAGTCGGCACATCATGGGCAGCACCAGAGTCTCCCTCCATACCCTTGGTAGAGCTATCGACATCAATCCAGTTCATAACCCCGTGGTTCGCGATGGCGTGGTTCGCCCCGATGCGGGCAGGGCGTATTGTGACCGGCAGAAACGCCGTCCCGGCATGTTCTATTCCGACTGCGAACACACGGCCATCCTTATCGAGGCCGGATGGAAGTGGGGCGGCAACTGGGACTCGCCAAAAGACTACCACCACTTCTTCATTGAGTAGGCCGGTGTCCACGGAGCTCGCTGCACGAGACCT
>JAAEPE010000546.1 GCA_024222395.1 Myxococcales bacterium | reverse complement strand
CAAGCCACGAGCAAAGCCTAAGCGCAAACCGGCGAAGAAGGCCAAAGTGAGGCGCTAGGCGCAGCTGGCGAGATGTCGACTTCGTGGCCAGAATTCGTCGGAAAGTCTTGGCCATCTACAAGAAGAACAGGCTTCATTTATCACCTTAGCTACTGGTCCGAAAATCGGGGTCCACTTCATTTTCTCCCAGTCTCTGACACCTTCGGCTGTGTGACCCAGTGTTTCACAGCAAGTGTGTGGCCCTCACTCCTTCTGCGGCGATACAGTTGGCCCATGGATGTAGCCAGCCTGTTGCGCTGCCCGCAGTGCAAAGCAAGCGAGCTCTCGGTGCAGAGCAAACAGATGATTTGTGGTGAGTGCGGCTATTGCTGCCCGGGCCGTCTCGGCTTCTACGACTTCATGGACCAGGCCATGAACAAGCGTGTCGCTTCCACGGCGGAACAGCGCTTCATGGAGAGCGAGCTCGTAGCGCGGATATACGAGCGCATGTGGCGTCCTAACTTCGTCCGTCTGATGGCCGGCAAGGGGGCTGAAGCCTTGACTGGCGGTTTTGCAGGCGAGTTCTTCATTCACAAGAATTCACTAAGCATGGATGAGCGCGACGGGCCTTGGTTGGATCTTAGTTGTGGGCCCGGAATGTTCTCTCGGGCCATGGCTTCGGCGAGCCCCGGCAGTTGGGTTCTTGGGCTGGATATTGCCCGTTCCATGGTGGAGGTGGCAGCCTCTCGCGGTCGCGGATACGACAATCTCATGTTCGTTCGCGGTGATGCTCACGACCTACCCATCGAGGATGCATGTATTTCTGGCGTCAACAACAGCGGCGCACTGCACGTCTACGATGATCCTGAGGTGGTCTTTGCCGAGATTCTTCGAGTCCTCAAACCTGGTGGGCTATTTGTTGGCAGCACATTTGCCCCTGCCAAGAGCATGCTCGGGAGGCTCTCGTCCCAAGTGGCGGGCATTCGCCGATTCGCCCCTGCCGAGCTAAGAGCTTGGCTTTCACGAGTCGGCTTTGCAGACTATGAAGAGGTTCGCCTGGGAGACGCGTTTATCTTCCGAGTGCGAAGACCGTGACGCCAGTGGCCCAGGGAGCCACCATATTGCTCTACATGGTGGACCAAGGTGAGCGGGTCGCTTTGCAATCGAGGCTTGAGAGCAGTGACGTGAATGTGCGTGCCATTGCGGGTTCGGAAGACATCGCAGCGCTGCCTGCGGAGCATGGGGCGGCTCCGTGCTTTGTCGAGGTGCGCGACGGTGACGAATCTGGACTAAGAATTATCCGTAAGCTCCGCGAAGCTGGCTTCACAAGGAACATCGTCGTGCTCTCGTCGAATCGAGATATGGAGTGCCGTATGGCAGCCCGCGACGCTGGAGCGGACGATTACCTCGCCACCCCAATTCGGAATATCGATTTGCAGATGCGCTTGGCTCGGTGCCTCGGTGCAGAGGTGCCCCCGCTACCAGCGGATGGTCCGGCACCACCAGCAGATGGTCCGGCACCACCAGCGGATGGTCCGGCTCCACCAGTGGATGATCCCGCCGTGGAAGTGGATACCCAAGCTACGGTTCTGGCGCTCGAAGAGGCCCGCGCATCTACACGAGCAGCCCACGATGAAGTCGACCTCATGCGGCGGGCGGTCGAAGCCGCAAGGCTTGAGATCGAATTTGCTCGTGCCGATGCTCAAGGCGCCCGGGCTCTGGCAGAGAGCAAGGTGCAGGAAATGCTAGAGAACGAGAGGCGCACTCGGCAATTGCAGAGTCAGGCACACACACTCATCGAAGTCGCAGAAGCCCGTCAAATGGCCTCTCATCGCGAGCCTGCGCGAGTTCCATCGGTGTCTGGCGAGGAACGCAAATCGGACGTAGATGAACTCACCCGCCTCCTGGGGCCGGGGCCTCTGCAGGAGCACTTGGATCGGGAATACGCGCGAAGCCGGCGCTATGGCCATGCCTTGTCGGTTCTCTTCGTGGACGTCGATGCATTCGCGCGATACTGCAAGCGCCATGGGAGTGACGCTGGTGATTCCGCGCTCTGTCTAGTTGCCGATGTGCTCAGAGCAGCGCTCCGCGTTCCCGATATCGTAGCGCGGCCAGGAAGCGATACATTCGCTATCCTCGCCACCGACACAAGCGAAGAGGAGGCGTTGCTTCTTGGGAATCGTCTTCGCCAAGAATTGGCGATGGAGAGCCGGCATGGTTCGTGGCCAGCTGTCACTGTCTCGATTGGCATTGCCAGTGCAGAGCGAATATCCGTGTCACGAGCTTCGGATCTACTTGAAGCCGCGTCCCGTGCCATGAGCGAGGCCAAAAAGAATGGTCGTGACCGCTGCTGTATTGCCATGGAGTCATAATTGACTTCGCTCATGCAGGTCATCGGCGAAGACTGAGAACTCCGAAACGAAAGAAGCCAAGCGATGCCTGCTGGCATCGCTTGGGCCCAAATTCAGTAGCTGTGAGGCGTCTTCTCTAATTGATGCTGGTGTGGCTTGCGCTGTGGCTGTTCAGGCTGCCTTCGATGGCAGTGAACGCACTACGAGCAAGCTCGTTGAAGCTTCCACCAGGAAGATCCAGGTTGAGCCTTGCATCGTTGGTCTGAAGCACTCCGAGGAAGAGAGCCCAGAAGAGATCCACCGTGGTGTCTGCAGCTGACTCGCTGACGACGACGTCAAGGGACGCGCCTTCGCGGAGCATTGCAGAAAGGTGCATGCGAATCTGTGCTATGCCCTTGCCCACGCTCTCGGCGACTTCGTCGCTAAGCTGCTTGCGGATGTTTGGTTGAGAGACAAGGCGGAGAACACGAGTTGCCTCGATGTCGGCTCCAGCCCACTGCGTAAGGAAGGTCCAAGTGTTGCGCAACTTGTCATCGACCTTAAGGTCGGTGCGGTTGCGAATCTGCGTCATCTCACTGTCGAAGAGCTCAAGAGTCTCTTCAAGAAGTGAAACGTACAGGTCTTCCTTGGAGCGGAAGTACAGGTAAATAGCGCCCACCGAGAGCGAAGCTTCGCGAGCGATTTGCTCGATAGAGGTCTTTCCATACCCCTTCTCGGCAAAGACAGTGCGAGCTGCGCGCTGGATACGACGGCGACGTGCTTGTCGCTCTTGCTGTTTGCGTTCGTGAGCCGTAGTCATTCGGGGATGATTAGTCGGGATGACGCAGAGGGTCAAGTAGGGAATGAACTCCACACACCTTTTTTTTTGGTTCGGATCCCCTGCGGCGCTATCCAGACGGCAAAAAAGGCAGGCGAGCCTACAATAAGGTCTCGACTGCCGCACTTTAGTGCTGGTTTTTGAACTGGGCCTTTTTTCGCGCCTCCGGCGCTGTGGTCTGGCGCTCCGCACCAGACACTGGAAAACCGACGCCAAATGAGTTGGCACCGGTTCTCAGCGAAGACACGTCGGGCAGGGGTTAGTACATAAGCTTGTAGGCGTCTTCGCGATTGCTCTTGCGAGCCTTCTTGCCACGGCGTGATGCGGCTGGTGCCCTGGATAAATTGCCCTTGGTGCGCTGCTGGACCGCTGCTATCTCAGATGCGAGGGCACCGTCGCCCATCTCCGCTGCAATCGCCTGACTCATTTCAGCTCGGCGGTCGATGAGGCTATTCGCT
>JAAEPE010000545.1 GCA_024222395.1 Myxococcales bacterium | reverse complement strand
GGGCGCGGCCATGCCACAACCGTGAGGTGCACAGTGCGAATGCAGAGACTGTTGGCCAGCAGGGCGCCAAGGAGCTAGCGAGCCTCCCCGCGATCCTGCTCTTCGGCGACCTGACGGGCGGCTTGCCACTGCCGGGGCAAGAGCTCGTCGAGTCGGCTAGCGGGCGAGTCGCTGGCGATCTTGCTGATGACGTCGGCCATGTATTCGTACGGATTCGCACCAACAAGCATGCAATTGAGCATGACCGTGAGCAAAATGCTGAAGCGCTCGCCGGCTTCGAGCGAGCCGACGAAGAGACTGTCTTTTCGACAGATCGCGACGGTGCGGATCTGCCGCTCCACATGGGCATTGGAGATAGATAAGAAGCCATCCTCAAGAATAACGCGGAGCCTCGGTCCCTGTCTGTCAAAATGGGTAAGAGTTTTCCCGATGGACTCCTCTTCCCAACCAGAGGGCCCAGCCTGGAAACTTCCAATTCGAGCTTCTCCAAAATCTGCACCGATTCAGATTGCCGCAACGCCAGAACCTCCACAACTCCAAATTTGGCCTCCCGCGCTCGGCGCTCGATGGCATAGAGGAGGGGATAGAAATCGATCGCATTTTGAGCACGGCTATCACCTTGCTCGAGCGCTTTGACGAACTTGCGCCGGCTATGATCATTGCATCCGACGCGTCGAGGTCCGCCTTCGTGTCTGAAGATCGAAGAGATGCCCCATAGCCACCGCTCTGCACATCACAGTCGAGACCTTCGAGAACCTTCCTTGGGTGACTGCCCTTCCAATCTTCTGTGTACTCGCAATAGATGACGCTGCACTTGTCTCCCATTTACATCCACTGGCGTCCGCGTTGGATGTTCTTTGGATGATCACGGTTGAGCGTAAGCAGCGGTGTGTCATCGATTGAAATAGGCTGAGAGCCTCGAAGCTCTTCGCGCAGGCGTAGGTGTATCGCAACAAGATGGGTAGAGGAGTATCCGAACCAATCGTTGAGCGTCGTGGTCGCCAGATCGACTCCGAAGCGTTACCTTCGCGGGCTGATGGAAGAGACGCTCTCCGGGGAATCATCGTCGCTCAAAGGCTTTTCATCATCCTTGCCACCGTTCTTCATCGTTTGGATGAGGTCGAATGCAAGCTGTCCTGCTGCCACCGTTTCGGGCTTGGAGCGATAGGGCTTGCCTTCGAGCCAGCGGACCTGGGCTTTGAGTCCCGCAGTCTCGCCACGCAGGAATCCAAGATGCTCGCTAGTCTCGCCGATCAGCTCTACGTCCGCTTCGTGACTGCCCTTTTTAAGCCGCCCCTTGAGCGCGGCAAGTTCGCTAAGCGTGCCTCAGTATTTCTTGACTGCGAAGTAGACACCTGTACTACCTCTAACTTGCTGCCGCGCGCTATTTAGGCTCTATGATCCGATTTCTTCTGAATCCTTGTGTCTGATAGAAGTTCGGCAAGGTCGCACTTGGACAAACTCGCCTGCACTTTTCCTTCAAGCTCTTCGAACTTGATCTTGAAACGTCCTTTGCAAAGACGTTTGGCAAGCAGCAACCATCATGATCGTAGAAGAGGATCTTGATGAGACCGCGAGTTCGATTGCGAAAGAGACAGAGCTCGCCGTCCTGCGGATCGCGCTTCATCTCCTCCCGCACCAAGGTGCTCAGCCCATCCATCTGCTTTCGCATGTCGAAAGGCGCGAGATAGAAGAAGACCCGAACATCGCTGGCGTCTAACATTGGCTACCTGCGATGGCTGCGAGCCAAACTTGTACAGAGGTCGAATCCCACTGGCTGTGCACGACGACCCGACTGCCTCCCGGCAGTGTAGTCTCAAGTGTCTGCATTGGTTCTGGCGACGGCATTCGCGCCTCGATTTGCGAACTCGACTAATCGATCACCGGCGCGATACTTGGTTGCCTACTTGTGCTCTCAACCAAGCGCGGCTTCTGCGCCGCCTCGATCAGGGCGATACGCTGCCGCCAATAACAAAGCCGCTGCTTCGGAATCTCATGCAGTCGGGCGAATGCAGTGAGTGAGAGTTCGCTAGCTGC
>JAAEPE010000544.1 GCA_024222395.1 Myxococcales bacterium | reverse complement strand
CGCTGAGCGTTTCAAGACATGCTTCGACCTGACTATGGATTTCCTCTCGCTGAATTCGCTGCATCATTGATGATCACCGGCATTCGGCGTGAAACAGCCAATTTCGAAAGAACTCAGCTCAAGGCAGAGTTTTGGATCGGAGAAGTGTTTCTCTGCGAAATATAGAACCTGATTCCAGTCAACATGCCTCTCGCTACAAAAGTGCATCAACGAGATGACCAGATCGATGCTCCAGGACTCGGGATCGTCGTCCGCGTTGATCGTTGCGCTGGCTGCTATCGCTTCGAATGCAGCCAGCGCCAAACGGCTGGGGGTTGGTCGCAATGTGTTTCTACTTTGTCTTTTCGTGTTTTCACTCATGACTTTCCTATTGTTGGGTGGACTGGAAGACATCATCCTCCGCCCACGATGACCGAATGGAGACATCAATTTCGACGGGAATCGGATCAATATAAAAGGCCATGCCCTGTTTCATGGCCTCCTCGACAATAGTCATCACCTGCTGTGCTGAATTCTTTGGAACCTCCACGACGAGCTCATCGTGGATCGTGAGGACCATCTGAGATTCGGTGTCTTTCAGCCGGTTGTGCAGCAGCGCGATAGCACGCTTCATCCCGTCGGCAGCGCTGCCTTGAATGGGCATGTTGAGACGCTCCGAGTAGCCCTGCGTTCGGTTTGGGAATCGTCGCGTTCGACCGCTGAGGGTGCGAACCTCCCGTGCCATCTTTGCGCCGACTCGTTTGTGCCATCGACCAACTCCCGGGTAGGCACGCAGGAACGACTCGCGAACAGCTTGTGCTTCGGCATCACTGAAATTGATGCCGTAATCGGCGGCGGCATAGCCGACAAAGCGAGACGGTCCCATCCCAAACATGAAGCCGAAGTTGACCGGTTTGGCTCGGCTGCGCTCTTCTTTGGTCACTTCTTCCGGCGTCTTTCCAAGCACGACGGCGGCGGTTGCGACATGCGGGTCCCGCCCCTCGGAGAAAATCGCGGTGAGCCCACGGTCGCCGATTACCTTCGCAGCAACTCGAAGTTCGATGGCGGCATAGTCGGCGACGATAAAGACATTGCCGTCACTCGGCACGATGCACGAGCGGAAGTCAGACGCCTTCGGCACCTGCTGGAGATTTGGTTTCCTGCAAGCAAACCGCCCGGTGCTGGTCGCTAAGGGTGCCAGCTCTGGCCGGAGGCGTTCATCGGGATAAATATCGGCGGCCCGAAGTATGTTCTTTCCGGTGTTGCCCGCGTACCTGGATATCGTGCGGTATCGCTGGAGCTTCTCAACAACGGGGTCGGTGCAATAGTCAGAAAGAGCATGTTTGTTAGTCTTCTCGACATCCACACCGATACGAACAAGGCCCGCCTTGACCTGGATATTCGACTCTACGTTCTCGATTGCCAATAGGGTCTCAAGATCTCGCCGAAGCCTATCCGCCTCGTCGAGAGCGTTATTGGTAGCGGCAGTCCACCGCTCTCTATGGAGGCCCACTCCCGCCAGTCTCATCGCGACCATCGCAGGAACAATGGAAAATTCGAGGGCCGCTGCGTCGCACAAAGACTCCCGTGCGAGTTTTCGCTCCAGAACTTGGTGAGCCTCGAATAGGTAGCGAACGTCGCGGGCAGCGTAAGCGATCTGCTCGGTAGAAAGGCTCCTTCCCAGTTAGATGCTTGCATTTCCTTTGGCAGCTCGATTCCAAGCTCGCGAATCAAGAGCGCCTGCAGGGAATGCGTACCTTTGCTCTTGAGCCCTTCGCCTTTGGCGAGGAGCTTGGAGGCAATCATCGTGTCAAGAACCGCTGGTGGAGAGACACCGAAGTGGTGGCTGAGGAACGCGGCATCAAAAGTGAGATTGTGACCAAGCCATCTTGTTTTTCGAAGGACGGCGGCAATTGGGCCGAGACCACCGGATTTGAAGAGATCAATGACGAAGATCTGATCAGGCAGCGCAAGCTGCAAGAGTCTCGGTTGATCGAGGATCGGATCGAGTCCTGTCGTTTCGGTGTCCAGGGCGACCATGGGGGCCTGTGTTATCGCTTCGGCAATCCTCACTAGAGACTCCGCCGTGCTTGCCACACGTGAGCCAGCGACATCGGCACCAGAGACTGTTTCTGCCCGTAAAATCGGAATGATAGGTGCGCGTGGCCCACTCGGCCCACTTCCTGAAGGGAGAAGGTTGCCGACACGACCGTCTGCGCAGAGATTACTCACAGTCTTCGATCCTTTCTTGCCTAAGGTGGGGGTTGAGTTGAGAGCTGGGCCGAGTGCGCCAAGCGGAGGTAGTAGTAGTGGTAGTCATCTGATTTCTTTCTTCTCTGGGGTGGACCGGCGCGCTCACGTTTCTCGTGGCTCACTTCTCCATCTGCACGGCTCACTTCTCGGGGAGATTGGCCCGCATCTCTGTGCCCTCGGTCGTTGGCTCCGCCTCCTCGACGATTGCAATGTTCATGATCCAAACGTGTTTGCGACTCCCACCAAGGGATTTTCTACCTGTGCACCGGCTTCCATCTGTATCGAGAAGCAGTCCGTGATCACGCATTCGTTCAGCAAGTGCTCGCTTACGAAGTGGATATGCCTCGCCACTGCTCCTCAACGCGCTAACTACTGCTCGATACGTGGCGTCGGGCACTAGGTACACCCGGCTTTCGTCCCGCCAACCGATTTCCTCAATGCGTCCCCCTGTTCCCAGACCATCACCAAGGTTGTCACTAAGCGCGAGCTCACCTTGGGCCAAAAGGGAGTCAAGGACCTCGAAGAAGCGGCGCACTGGATCTGCCTCGCGGACTCGAGCCGACTGGCCCAGAGCCATGGCTTGAAAGACCTCGGTAGCACTGTCGAGATAGTTGTTGCCCTCAGTCTGACTCAAGACGCAAACATCGACGGCGAATTCGATTAGCATATCGAGGCCAACCATCAGCTCCGCCATCGCCACCGGGGTTCGCAAGTGCTCAGTGGCTGCGAATTTCGCAAGATGGATTCGATGTTTCTCCGCGAGCAGCTGCGGAAGGCCCTCATATCGTTGGCGCAGCCATTCGATGTAGCGCCAGGTCGTCACAGGCAAAAGATGCTGTTCCGACTGCAGCTTCGTGAGTAGTGCTAGGTTTACCGACTCGCGTTCGTGCTTCATCAAAATCAAACGTGCAACACGAGATTCGTGCGATTCGAGAGGTTCCTCCGCCGTGACCACAGCCAGTGCCCGTGGAGGGCGATCTGGGCGCGCGTTCAACGATGCCGTCATTCGGCCGCGAGAGGATCGGTTGGCATACGACTGCACGATGCGCAAGGCAGCTCGCCGCATCGGGTCATAGGAATTACTCGACTCGGGCGCGAAATCGTCGATTACGAGCACGGCATCTTTGACCGTGTGAAGGCGATTTTCGATGGAGTTGGCAGTGGATTGAAATGCCGCCGGCAGATGCTCCAAATCAAAGTCGCCAAAGTGAGCCTGGACCCATGCCCACAACGTCGTCTTTAGAGAGCCGGTTTTGCCATAAGCCCAGATCAAGGCGGCCAGATGTCGAAGGCTTTGCAGCGGAGCACGGCCAATGGCTGCGAGCATGAGCATCGTCACAGGCAGAGGAACGACTCCCCGGACAGACAAGGTTCGCCGCAATGCCTCCTGCGTTGTCATGGCCGGGTCGTTCTCGATGCGATACTTCTTAAAAGTCCCATCAAGTTCCACTTCCACAGAGGAGTCCGATTGCCCGATGGCACCTCCAGCATGCAGGTAAACCGGACTACCATCGATCTCTCGCCAGCCGGTATGCCGAAACCGAGTTGTTGTGACGGGAGTCGAGATGGCTTGAATCGCTTGGCGAGTCTGTTCGGAGGCGCCGCGAGCAGAATCGATGATCGCCAAGGCTCCCCACTTCGCAATGGCCCACTTGCCGCTCGAAAGCTCGTCTGGAGTAGCGTGGATCTTTGGCAAAGCAACTCCACTATCCTCTTGTAGCGAATAGCCCTCGCCGTGGCGCAGCCACCAGCAGGTGCGTTGTGCTGCCGAGGCGCCATCGAGGATGCGACCGATGTCCATCATGGCGCTGCAAAGCTCCTCGGTGACCGGACAGTCGAGGAGTGCCGGAAGCTCGGTCTCCGCTTGCACCAGCTCCAGGCGCCGGCGCAGTTTTCTGCGTCGAAACATTTTGTGCTAGCCTCCTGAACCCTTCCCATCCGACTGTAATTGCTAACTTTTTGAGAAAGTCACAAGTAGTATCGTTGTTTTGATACTGAGCGGCATGTCAGCAGGCAATTGAGATGAGTACCCAAACCCACAACATTGAGGAGCTACTTGGAAATGCCCGCTGGATGGAACGATTTGCACACACGCTGTGCCAGGACGGTGACGACTTGGCGCAAGACGCCTGGCTTGCGGCTCTCGAGTCAGGAGGCCCCCGCCCTGAGCAGCAACGAGCCTGGTTCGCGACAGTCATGCGGAACTCGTTTCGCATGCGACTACGAGGCTCTCAAAGGCGCACCCAGCGAGAGCAAGCGGTACCAGAGCCGCAGCAACCGCCAATCCCTGATGTCCTCACCCAACGTCTCCTTGTGGAGCGGCGACTCGGCGACCATCTGTTGCGACTTACAGAGTCACAACGAGAGGCTATTCTGCTGCACTTCTACGAGGGCATGTCTGCCGCCGATATCGGTCGGCAACTCGGAGTCCCTGCCACGACGATTCGTTCTCGCCTTGAGCGTTCACTTGAATTGTTGCGCGAGGCGCTCGACGATGAGTCAGATGGAGATAGAGGAGCCTGGCGCTTGGCGCTGGCTCCCCTGCTCGACGTCCCGCCCGCTTCTGCAATCTCCGCAACGGCACTTGGAGTTGTCGCGATGAGTGCCAAGATGAAAATCGCAATTGGCCTCGCTTTGCTGCTGCTTATTGGCGGCGCTGTCAAGATGACTCTGAAGGCAGAGGAGAAACCGGCAGCGGAAGCGGCGTCCGTAACTACAAGTGACCATCAGGCTCGCTTTGCCAAGCTGAGTAAGGAGCGCAAGCTAGGCAGTGCTATCGATACGAAGTTACCTGGCTGCCCGATTACGGGAACCGTTCGTTCAGCAGACGACAAGGCTACCTTGGCCAATGCGCTTGTCTTGTCTAGCTCCCACCCGCAGGCACCGCACACTACCGATGCGGAGGGGCGATTTGTCATCGAGAACGCTCCAGAAGGTGAACTCGGATTAGGCGCGTCCGCAGAAGAGCACAAGTCCGCATTGCGAATGGTGAAACATCAATGTGGACGAGAAGTTTCTCTAGTGCTTGAGCGAGGTGGCGTTCTGGTTGAAGGCACAGTTCAAGACATTGGCGGAGGCCCTGTAGCCCAAGCAAGTGTTGGTCTTGCTGCGGTTAGGCAGAATGCGACTGGCTTCCTCCCCGCAATCAGCGATGAAAACGGTCATTACAGTCTACGAGTGGATGCAGGGGCCTACGGCTTAGCGGTTCAACATCCTGCCTACGTAACCATCAACGAGTTCCTCGCCGTAGGAGGAACGGCGCTGCATCGAGATGTTGTCCTGATGCCAGCTGGCGGAATTCGAGGTCGCGTGACAGAGGCCGAGAGTGGCGAAGCAGTCGTCTCGGCAAGTATTGAAGTTGTCGGATTACAACCCGGTATGATGGCAAGTCAAACTGTTCACTCCGACGCCGATGGTCGCTTTGCGTTGTCGGGCCTCGGACCTGGACGCACACAATTGCGGGTACGCTCTGTTGGCCTATCAACACACTTCGAGGTCGAACTCGGACTTGCAGAAGAGCGCATGGACGTCGAAATTGAGCTTGAGCGTGGATTCACGATTGCTGGTTATGTGGTCGAAAAGGGCTCTGATAAGCCAGTTGCAATGGCCACGGTATTCGCCATGAATCCCGTCACAAGCGAGTCCATTCCAGGGGCACACGCAACTTCTGAAGACGGCTACTTCGAGATCCACGGCCTCAAGGCGGGCAGCTACATGGTGATGGCAGCAGAGGTCCACCACCTAACGGAGATGCAATTCAATACCGTTAGCATTGACGATGATCGGAAAGACATGCTCGTTGAATTGACTCTCGGGCGAACTATTGTCGGTAGAGTCCAACCACCCGGTCCGGCACAAATCATGATTGATGACCCGGAAGGGAGCATCGCCTATTCAGGCGTGTTGGGCGTGATCATGTCCAAGAACATCCGTGCGGACGAAGAAGGTTACTTCGAGCTAGTCGGCATGCCGCCGATACCCTTGACCATCCGAGCTACTGCCACAGATGGCCAATCCGGCGAGGCCGAGGCCGGGATTGGCGTTTCTGATGTGCTGCTGACATTGGAAGAGCGCCCATCTCTCTCTGGTCGTCTCATAGACAATGCTGGTGCCCCGTTGGTAGGTGCATGGATTTCCCTCGATGGAACTCCATCTATGATGGGTGGCCTGCGCCAACAACTCGGAATGGGAGCGAGAAGCGACGAGGAAGGACGGTTTCGTCTCGTTGGCCTGGAGCCTGGAGACTACGAATTGCATGCGCATGATGATCATGGCGAACGCAAGTTGGTCGAGCCTCTCTCGGACTCGTCCAACGATGACGATGCACTGGGTACGATTCAGCTAACCGAGCGGGGCATAGCCAATCTTCAGGTACGAGTTGCTAGGGCGGATAGGACAATTGAAGGCACTGTCCTCGACGAAGCCGGGAATCCTGTTGCCGATGCATGGGTCCAAGCAGGCCCCAAAGATGCCCCTAGAGACGCCCCGAAAAAGTCTGTGCTGACTGACGCCGATGGTCAGTTCGTTTTGAGAGACTTAGCAGAGGGCATCTATGAACTCACACCGAAGTTGGCCAATGGCGAAGCAATGGGTGCGACGGAGTCAGTGCAGGTCGGTGAGCGGGCGGAACTTCGCATACAGAACCTCGTTGAGGTGAGCTTCGATATCGATGGCACAAGCGCAAATGAAGTATGCGAACTGCGTCTTAGTGGTGCCACAGAAATCGAATTACGTCGCCCAGCCTCCAGCGCAACCGTACGCGTGCGCCCTGGTGACCACATTGTCGAGGTGGAATGTGAATCAGGCTACTCTCGACTTGAGGACACCCTTGGCAGCGGCTCTGTCACTGTCGAGCTCGCAGCATGGGCGAGTCTTGCCGGTCGGTTCACAGACAACGAGGGGCAAGCGATTCCAGGATTGCGAGTTTTTGCCATTCCCTATGAAATTCACTCTAAAGAGGCTGCCGCGTTGCGGATGTTCAATGAACCGAGCGTGGCCGACGACAACGGACAGGTGTTGGTACGAAGAGTTCCGCCTGGCCGTTTCAAGCTGGTCGCACTTTCGAGCTTGGCCGAGCTTGTGACGGATGCTCGGAAAGGCGGCTCCAGGGAGTTTGATGCCGCTGCAGGCGAGCGGCTCGAGGTCGGGACTCTTGTTGTCGATACGAAGTCACCACCTTCTCAGTAAGACATAGGCTCTGTCTGTCATCGACAACTTTCAACCCTG
This sequence comes from Myxococcales bacterium, assembly GCA_024222395.1. Lineage (GTDB taxonomy): Bacteria > Myxococcota_A > Polyangia > Haliangiales > Haliangiaceae > NORP324. Next base: position 2,112 of record JAAEPE010000544.1, on the reverse strand, counting down.
AAATAACACAATCAAGGATTCAATTACTATGAGCGAAGCACTCAGCACAATTCTAGTCATCTTTGGCGGCCTATCCATCGGCGTCTTTCTCCGAAAGGTCTATCCCAATACGTGTAAGGCGTATGCCAAGTTCAGCTTGAACGGGCAATGGAAGCTCTTCTTGTTTGGCGTCTTGTTCTTCCTCGCTCTGTCAATCATGTCATTTACGCTAGGTGATACGAGCCAGGGAATCCTCTTCTTGCTATTCGTGGCTTTGGAGTTGTTTGCGTTGGTTCGCTATGGGTTCAAACAACTGACACCCGCGCAGGAGGCACGAATCGACGCATCGGACCCGACAACACTGTGGCCAATTGCATTCTGGAAATAGCCGCAATGGACCTTCCTATTCGCACACACTGGCCAACAAAATTCGCGCTCTTCCGGCTGCGTGCTGAAAAGGGTTCTTAACCCTATGTTGTTATTCGGTGACACTGGTTTTAGGTACCAGTGTCCTAGATGTGGGGGTTCGAGTCCCCCCTCTCGCACTACGCCTTGGGCCTTGGGAAGCGAGCTTCCCGAGCCTTGGCTCCGCCGAGAGGACGAGCGGCGTTGTCGCTCTAGCGCTTCCGTCGGAATCGCGAGGACTCTTGGACACGCCTGGACGATTGCGTTTCACCTCGCACTTAGGAGACCTCCCCCCTAGGCCAGGAGAAGCTGTTCTAAGAACTGTGTCTGGCTAACACCTGCCTTCTCTGCGCCCCCGATCAGAGCAGCAATAGCGTCCGGCGCCATCCTAAAGGTCTTGTTAACCTTGATCTTGTTTAGAGGCTTGGTGCGCTTGTCGCTCGTTGCTCGGTTGGCCCACTTGCTCATGGCACGGAATCGCATGCCCCTAAAGTCTGGCCCTTGGTCTTCCCTCGCCCTGATGGCCCCAATGACCTCAGCCAGGTCCTCTGGGATCTGCGCCGCTCCCATGAACGTTCTTGGAAAGTGGATCAGGGCTGCCGGTAGAACCTCGAGCACCCTTGGCTCTACCTTGGCACCAACCCAAAGCACATCCTTGATGCTCAGCTTCACATCTCCACGGAGCGGAATGCCATCGCCTATTAGCAACCCCTTCGCCATGAGGAACCCAAGCACTCGCTGTGTTCGTGGGTCCTGATAGTTTCTTTCAAATCTAGTCATCCTCGGCGTCCTCGAAATAGGTGATGTCGATGTTGCGTGCCATAAGCCGCTTCTCAAGCACTGGGTAGATAGGCAGTGCCTGCTGAATGAGCAACCTGTTCTTCTCGGGGGCTTTAACGGCCTTGGATTCCAGCGCATCAAGGTGGTGAAGACGAAGGCAGGTTAGGTACTTGCCAGAAAAGATCTCAACATACGCCGCGCCCTCTGGAAGCCAGATTTCATCCGAGTATCGATCAAGCTCCAGGTTCTGGGCTTCAAGGAGTTCAGAGAACTTCTTACCTACCCAGCTGTAACACCCTCCGGTAACCGATGCATCGACATCAAGTGTTCCGACCAGCGTGATCTGGGCGCTTACAGCCTCATTTGTCAGCAGTGACATCTGCCCCAAGACGCGGATTTCGATGTCCTCAAGGGGCTCATCGTCGTCGAGCCGACGTTGCTGGTTCTCGACTCCAATCACCTCATCGAGGTCTTGGAAGATCTTGACTAGTGGAACCATACATACAGTCTAGCGCCAAAGATCCTATAGTGCAAGTGCACTATTATATGGTTGTATTCATGATAGATTTGGACAGATGTGACCACATCGTCTAGCCCTTGGCTGGCTCAGCAAGACAGAGCTCCTCTGCCGTCACGCATTTACGGATCCAAGTTGCAGAACTACAGCTTTCAGCCAACGCTTTGCGCCGTTGAATCTCAGCGGCAAGCGCGGCACACGTGGCAGCGCAAGATGATACGGCCTGTGAGGCCAAAAGTGCATGCACAGAACGTGGTAAGAGCCGTGAACCACTCTGAGGACCGCTTCAGGGACTCGGAGGAGCAATTCTACTCGTTGACAACGCGTTTAAGTTCAAGAGAGGCAGGGGCGATGGGACATATTGACCTCGAGCAACTGATCGAGAAAGAAGGCCGCGAACTGATGCGTCGTCTGTTTCAGGACCACCTTGG
>JAAEPE010000543.1 GCA_024222395.1 Myxococcales bacterium | reverse complement strand
GCCAGGCTATCAAGTAATCACTGACCCTGAGCTGCGATCTAGCAGTGTAGCTCTCTCAACGAGGACGTTACAGGTCGGCTTCACCCACAGATTCTCCCGAGGAGCCCAAATTATTTGGAACGAAGGCGGAGCGCTTGCGGCTTCGCCTGCTTGAATCTCGCGGCTTTGGGCAAGTTCGGTATGGCGAAGCGCTCGCCTCAGCGATTGCCCAATGCCTGGCACAATTGCGCGATGCTGATGCCTCGTGGAAGGAATGCAGAGAGCGTCTTGGGGTTTCTAATGGATCTCTTCACGCTTGGACTAATACGCATCTGGAAGCTCAAACAACTGAGATGGTGCGGGTGCGTATCACCGAGGACAGCCCCGGAAACCATCCTCCCCAGGCTTGCTTCTTTGCACGCCCAATGGCCACAGACTCTCGGGATTTACCCTCGGTGAGGCCGCGCAGCTCTTGCGAGCGCTCGGGTGATTGGCAGTACGCGCAGCATTCGGGTCTTTGCGTATGCCAAGCCAGCGAATCTGAGGCGCTCGTATGATGGCTTGTTTGTCATTGCGACTCAGCAAATGAACCAAGACG
>JAAEPE010000542.1 GCA_024222395.1 Myxococcales bacterium | reverse complement strand
GAGCCGAATCCTGGTGTGCAACGGTGAGATTGGCCCAATTTCTAGCGGCGTTGCCTCGACGTGCTTCGTTCTGCGCACCAGGGCCTTCTAGGCCCATGGAATGACTACGAAGCCGCTGTCACAGTCAGATCTACACCCAATCGATAAGCTGCGCTTCTTGAAATTCGATTGGCTCACACCTATCTCGAGGTCGATGGCAAAGATGCCTCTGCGGTAGACGTCAACTCCTGCGCCACCAACCACGGCGAGTCCACCTTCGGAACTCTTCTCATTTGCGTCTTGCTTGCGAAACACCGTCGCATGACTCAAACCACCGCGCAACCAGAGAGCGTCGCGAATGTAGTAATGCGCGCCAATGCCGAGCAGACATGCGCCGCTCTTCTCCACATGCGTGGTGCCATCGAGCTGGATGAACCACATGAGCTTCTAACCTGCGCTTGTCCCAAGACGAAGAGAGAGAGAGCCTCCGCCTGCACGCTCGTACGACTGCTCCCCAGCCCTAGGAAGATGGCTGGCCCAATGCCCACACCGATCGCGACCCCTTCTCTCTCGAATCGAGTCTCGTCACCGGGCTCAGAGGGAGCGTCTCCGAGAATGGCATCGCCCGCGTCCGCCAGAGCGGGCGATGCAACGAGAAGCAAGAGCGCCGCGCCCAGGAAGAAGCTAAACCTCCGAGCACAAAGACTCATCGTTCTGGCGGCCCCTTCTTCCCGATTGCGGCGTTGTTCATATCGTCACTTGTCCCGACAAGCTCCTCAATTCACGCCTTGCACTCGAAAAGAAATGACTCGCCATTTCTAATCATCTTTTATGCTCGGCGGTCTAGCCGCTTCTTGAACTCGTCGCGCACGGCGCCTCCTCCCTTGGAAGCACAACACCCTTTGGCAGGTCCCGCTTCGCGGGCATTGACGCAGATGAAGATGTGGCGCGAGAGGTGCGGCATGTCGGAAAGAGCACCCCAGGCTGAAAAAAACTCGGATCTGCGTTTTTGCAAGCCAGTGTTATCATAGGCACTTTTTTCGTATTCTTAGCACTCTCCCTATCGGGGTTGACAAAGGTGGGTCAGTGCTTACATATCATCCCATCACTTCACAACGAGGGCACATTTGCCTCGTCCGAAGTACCAAGAAACACGAACCCAAAAACACGAACCCAAAAACACGAACCCAAAAACACGAACCCAAAGAGACTCAGAATATGAAAATTCGACCACTGCACGACCGCGTCATCGTTCAACGCTGTGAGAGTGAGACCACCACTGCCGGTGGACTCATCATTCCCGACACCGCAAAGGAGAAGCCCATTCAAGGCAAGGTTATCGCTGTTGGCGCTGGCAAGCGCGACAAGAGCGGCACCGTGCACGCACTCAACCTCTCCGAGGGTGACCGAGTTCTCTTCTCGAAGTACAGCGGCACGGAAGTCAAGATCGAAGGTGAAGATCACCTCATCATGCGCGAAGACGACATCCTCGCTGTCGTCGAGTAGCGCATGACGCTATCGCAAATTCACTCAGAGACATTCTCAAACAATTTAAGGACTCAGCAATATGGCTGCAAAAGACATCATTTTCTCCTCTCAGGCTCGCTCTGAGATCGCAATTGGCCTCAACACCCTCGCCAACGCCGTCAAGGTAACTCTCGGACCACGTGGTCGCAACGTCGTCATCGAGAAGAGCTGGGGCGCACCTACCGTCACAAAGGACGGCGTAACGGTCGCCAAAGAGGTCGAGCTCGACAACAAGCTCCAGAACATGGGCGCACAGATGATGAAAGAGGTCGCTTCCAAGACTTCTGACAACGCTGGCGACGGCACCACAACCGCTACGGTTCTGGCACAAGCTATCTTCTCCGAAGGTGCAAAGCTCGTTGCTGCTGGCGTCACCCCAATGGACATCAAGCGCGGCATCGATGCTGCTGTTGCTGTCGTCATCGAAGAAGTCGGCAAGTCCGCTACTCCTTCCAACGGCAAGACTGACATCGCTCACGTCGGAACCATCTCCGCAAACGGCGACAAGCTCATCGGCGACATGATCGCCGAAGCAATGGAGAAGGTCGGCAAAGAGGGCGTCATCACGGTCGAAGAAGCCAAGACTCTCGAGTCCGAGCTCGACGTTGTCGAGGGCATGCAATTCGATCGCGGCTACCTCAGCCCATACTTCGTCACCGACTCTGAGCGCATGGAAGCTGTCCTCAACGACTGCCTCATCCTCACCTACGAGCAAAAGATCTCGAACATGAAGGATCTCCTTCCAGTTCTTGAACTAGTCGCAAAAGCTGGCAAGCCTCTCCTTATCCTCGCTGAGGACATCGACGGTGAAGCTCTCGCAACTCTCGTTGTGAACAAGCTCCGCGGAACTCTCAACGTTTGCGCAGTCAAAGCCCCAGGCTTCGGCGATCGCCGCAAAGAGATGCTCAAAGACATCTCCATCCTCACTGGTGGCCAAGCCATCACAGAGGACCTTGGCCTCAAGCTAGAGAACGTCACACTTGACGACCTCGGAACCGCCAAGCGCATCACCATCAGCAAGGACAACACCACCGTCATCGATGGCGCTGGCAAGACCGACGAAATTGCTGCTCGCGTGAAGATGATCCGCGCACAGACAGAAGAGACGACCAGCGACTACGACCGCGAGAAGCTTCAAGAGCGCCTTGCCAAGCTTGTTGGCGGTGTTGCAGTCATCCGCGTGGGTGCTGCTACTGAGATTGAGATGAAAGAGAAGAAGGCACGCGTTGAAGACGCGATGCACGCTACTCGCGCAGCTGTTGAAGAAGGCGTCGTCCCTGGTGGCGGAGTTGCACTTCTTCGTGCCATCCCAGCTCTCGACAAGCTGACTTTCGACGATGATCGTCGCTACGGTGTAAACATCGTTCGCCGCGCCATCGAAGAGCCTCTTCGTCAAATCTCCCACAACGCTGGCGTCGACGGTTCTATCGTTGTCTCCAAGGTTGTTGAGGGCAAAGGTTCTTTCGGCTTCAACGCTGCGAGCCTCGAGTACGAAGACCTCCTCAAAGCTGGCGTCATCGACCCAGCCAAAGTGGTCCGCACTGCTATCACCAACGCTGCTTCTGTTGCCGGTCTTATGCTGACCACCGAAGCTCTCGTTGCCGACAAGCCAAGCAAGGATGAAGGTCCTGCAGCTGGCGGTGGCGACATGGGCGGCATGGGCGGCATGGGCGGCATGGGCGGCATGGGCGGCATGGGCGGCATGGGCGGCATGGGCTTCTAAGCTCCCCCACTCTGCTCCCCCTGCACTTCTGTGGTACCCAGGGCCGAGGACGTAACGTCCTCGGCCTTTTCTGCGCCTGCAGCCCAAGAAACTCGCCATGCCTGATTCGAGTACCGCAAGAGACATCGCCAAGCGAGTAGTCCGCTACTACCGCCGTACTCGGCGCGACCTGCCCTGGCGCAATAATGTGCACGCCTACTCGGTTTGGATTTCCGAAATCATGCTTCAGCAGACTCGCGTTGCTGCGGTAATTCCTTATTACGAGCGCTGGCTTCGGAGCTTTCCAACAATCGAGGCTCTCGCAGAGGCCGAACTCGATGACGTGCTCGCCCACTGGTCCGGCCTCGGTTATTACAATCGCGCACGCAACATCCACAGCTGTGCCAAAGAAGTTCGAACAACCTACAATGGCCGCCTGCCATCGAGCGCCAAGGAGTTGAGAGCACTGCCAGGCATTGGCCGATACACAGCCGGCGCCGTATCATCCATCGCCTACAACCAACACGAGGCACTCGTTGATGGCAATGTCGCTCGCGTCGTGAGCCGTGTCTTTGCTATCGAGGACGAGCTTAAGTCGACTGCAGGGATCAAGGAGCAGTGGCGCATATGTGGAGCACTGGTCCCGAGGTCGTCGCCAGGTGATTTTAATCAGGGCCTCATGGAGATTGGTGCACTGCTCTGCAAGCCTAAGAATCCAGAGTGCAGCGTTTGTCCACTGATGACTCACTGCCGCGCATACCGAGAAGAACGCACCAACGAGCTTCCCAGTGTTGCCAAGCGCAAAGCTGCCGCAGACAAGCCACTCCTTGCACTCAATGCCGCCTACCTCGAACGCGGAGGCAAACTCTTGCTCGGCCATCGCAAAGCCGAAGGACTCTTTGGCGGCCTATGGGAGCTGCCCACAGCTCCCCAGCGAGAAGAGCTCTCGGCTCTCACGGGGCTCAAGCTAGATTTCTACGGCGAGACCGCGAGCATCGAGCACGCGCAAGTTCTCAGCCACCGCCGACTGCACATCCAGGTATGGCCCGCCCAGGTTTCCGGTCGCACACATCTGAGACACGGCTCCCCCTACCAGCGTCTCGCCTGGCTAACCCCCTCGGAAGTTCCTTCCGTCGGAATCTCCACGGCAACCAAGTCCATACTCGAACGCACAACAGAGATACGCAATGAACGATAAGAACAACGAAGCTCTCGCTCTCTTTGAAAAAGGCTACAGCAAGATTCTGGAAGGGCTCGATGCACTGGGCTACCAGGTCGATGAGGACGCCAACTTCGATGGCACCGCAGCTCGCGCCGCAAAGGGGCTCGGCCAACTCATGCGCAACAAGAGCGAGGTGAAGCAAGAGGTCGAAGAGATGTTGACCAAGACCTTTCCTGCCAAATACAAGGACATGGTCATCTCTAAACACAACGTGGCCTTTGGCGTGTGTCCACATCACCTCTTGCCCGTCGTCTATCGAATTTCTGTCGCATACATTCCGACTTCGAAGGTTCTCGGCATCTCAAAGCTATCGCGACTCGCGAAACTACTGGCTCGCGCCCCAATGCTACAAGAGGACCTGACCCACGAACTCTCACGCATACTCTATGAAGATCTGCAGAGCACAGGCTCAGGAGCCTACATAGAAGGACTTCACATGTGCATGGCATCCCGGGGAGCGGGAGCCCACGAGACAAGAGTCGTCACCAGCGCTATGCGCGGCGCTTTTCTTGATCAAATGTCGACTCGCCAAGAGTTCATCAAGCTCGTGACCGCTAGCCACCCCAGTCTGATCTAACTAGCTGCAATACTTCAAGAGTGACTCTTTCTGGATCCGAGGATTCACTTTGGATCAAGTCAGATTGACACAGATCTTCCGGACCGATAGTCTTATTTCGATTCGATGGATTCTCTTCCCAAAGGCCAGATCTCTTTTACTTTCTTTGAGTTACGACAACTCATGGCAAGTTTTGAAGAGCACTCAGAAGGATCTCTAAGGTCACTTGAACAAAGAGACGCGATCTACCAGCTTGTTGATCACATCGGGGCTCTGGCCATTCCGCCCCTGCTACGGCAGCTCTTTGTAGGGCCCAGTGCAGCCCAGTGGGCAACCGAACTCCTCATTCGTCTAGCAGACTCGGAGGCCCGAGTGAGGCGAATTGCAAAGGCGGTGGTTAGCGAGCTGCAAACGGCCACCTTGCCAGAGCCGTGCAAGCTCCCTGTCGCAGAACTCCTGGGCTACCTGGGCGAGCCGATTCCCTGGCCTGAGTTCTCTTCCGCCGAGGACAGTGCACAGCATTCACTCTGCGATCTTGCGGCTTGCATAGACTCACCTGCAGAACTCGCGCGCACGGCCGACACCCTTCTCGCGGACCTCCCAACCACTGAGGTCATCGAGTTCGTCGAAGACTTCGCAACCCAAGAGCCAGCCATCGCGATTGCTCTCATCGACGAACTCTTGCTTCGAGACACGCTCCATGAGCGCAGTCGCGCCGCCCTTCGCCAGCTTGGGGTGAGCGTCAGCGTGGAACATCGCTCGTTGACTCTCTCGATAGGAGCGCTTCATGCTCCCCCGAAGAGACCGGGTCTGCGCTTGGCGAGGCACGCAAGTGGGCGCTCCGTGCTAGTGGCGTACGCGCGTTGCAAGACAAAGGGCCCACGACAGTACCGCGCACTTTCGCTGCACCTTGAATCGAACGGTACACTCAGCCAATGCGAGTATCTTGACCAGGTGCCCCGTAGCACCGTCGAGAGTCTCTTGCTCACCCCCCTCGCAGAAGCAGGCTACGAAATCTCCCCAGCTGCCCCCGGCGCACTGCGGCAGCATGCTATCTTCGGCTGTCGACTTCGCATTCGAGGAGGGCAGCCCATGCCGCGTGCCTATTTTCTAGGCCGAGACCTATTAGGCCTGAGCGACGAACACATGCCCAGGCGCTCTCCTCGCTCACGACGCCGTACGCAAGACGCAGCGCTGCTCGCGCGCGGTACGGAGCTCCTCAGCCTAGGGCGTGCAGAACTGGCAAGAGATCTTCTTATCCAGTACGCAAAGGGCCACCCGAGGGATTCAGAGGCCCTCGCGACGCTCGGGTCCTGCCTGGTTCAAGTCGGTGATATCGACAGAGCCCGCGAATACCTGAGCAAGGCATCGTCGCTCGCTCCGCAGGTCGGACGCTACCACTGGAACCTGGCGGCGCTCGCGCACCGAGAAGGTCGCAGCGGCGAGTGCTTCTTGGCCCTCAAAGACTACTTGGCTTGTAGCGATGCGGGTGACGCGAGCCAGCGCTCGGTAGCCCGCGAACTGGTGGCCAGCTACGGCCTCCAGAGAACGTCCCTAGCGCGCAATGACGAACGGGATGATCAGAATGGTTCGCCCTCCCCTCGCACGCGCCGGAAATAGCCAGCCACGAGCGGCGTCTAGTACGCAAGCCGCAATTCTTGAGACGCCCTCCTGTCCTGGCCCCGGGGACGTGCTCCCTCCCAAGACCCCTCCGCGCGCATTGAGCTCTATGTGGAGAGTTAGTGCCCCTGACATGGTACTGTGTTTTGGAGATATGGTTTCGGGCGGGAGGCAGGCCGCCAACTGCTCCTGATGTGCACGCACGACCATTTCTAGAGCATCCGCGTTGTGCCCCGACTTGGAGTGCACAGCCAATTCCGTCTCGACATTCTGCCCAAGCACCATGCGCTGGAGCGAGACGCGAAGGTCCATTGCCTCCCCCGAGCTATTGGGCGGTGGTGGATTGACTACAGGAACACTGGGCCCGGAAGACTGCATTGGTCCAGGACTTCCACAGGCGATGAGAGCGGCACAGAGTCCGTACCTGGGAAGCACTGTGCAGATCCAATCCGAGTAGCCCACAGGCCAAGTGTAGACTGCCGGCGAGACCTGCGGACCTGCCGAGGTGTCGGAGTTCACGGTTGCGCTCGCAATTCTCGCCATCGCCCTCACCTTGTACCTTCCTCACCCAGACAAACTCTCAGGGGAGTTCGCCCCTCCTAGCTCTCCCCGTGATGGGAGCTACGCACTGGGTGCACACACTTACCGGCGCCGCGCATTCCTTGCACCACCTTGGAGTCATCCCCTCGTAATCCCTGGGTTCAGCGCGTATGAGCTGGCAAGAACGATGCATAGGGCCGACCTGTTATGAAATTAGCATCGGTTGTTGCTGTCTCTGCCGTACTCTCTGTCGCGCCTAGCGCCTTTGCACAGGAAAGCACGGTCCCTTTACCACCCGCCCCATCCACTGAGGTGGCTCCCACCGAGGCTGAACCGCCCGTTGTCGAGGAAGCCATTCCGGACCCACTAGTGGCGCTCACAGAGGCTCTGATTCCACCTCCAGTCGCAGAGCCCGCGCTAGAGAAGACGCCGGAAGAGAGGGCGACCGGGCTTCGGGTGACCGGCTCCTATGTCACTCGCTTCGAGCTGCGCGAAGGTTATGCCGATCTAGGTAAGACATCGGGTCGCTTCAGCGAATCCGACCTTGTCTTCTACCGAGCACGCTTGGGTCTCACCACCACTCCCATCGACGTCGGCAATGGTCGTAACGTAACCCTGAAGTTCGAACCGCAAGCGAGTGGCTTCTGGGCGGACACGCCCGGCACTCTCGCCGATGGCGCGCTCAATATGCACCAGGCAACTCTGCGTATCTCTGGTGATAGATACTGGGTCGACGCAGGTCGGTTCGAAATGGCCTACGGCGAGCACCTCCTCATCGGTACCGTCGGCTGGCACCAAACTGGTCGCTCCTTCGATGGTATCCGCACACACATCACGCTCGACAAGGGCTGGGTCGATGTCTTTGCGACACAGGTGCTTGAAAACCCGCTAGACATCAAACCATTCGGTGCTGGCGACATGTACTTCAACGGCATCTACACGGGTCTCGGCCCAATGCTCGGAGAGGGCATCGACTTCGACGCATACCTTCTCAACAAGATCATGCCGCGTTCCACCGAAGACACCGAACTCGGCATGCAAATGACCGTCGGCAGCCGCTTCAAGAAGAAGCTCGGTACCTCCGCAGATGTTCGCGCTGAAGCAGGCGTACAATTCGGTACGGGTCCCCTCGAGCAACTCGCCTTTCAGGGAGACGCCGAGGTTGGAACGAAGCTCGGCAAGTCTCGCGTTGCCGCAGCAGGTTGGTTCGCCTCAGGCGATGACCCGACGACGACGAAGAACGAAGCCTGGGATCAGCTCTACCCGACAGCACATAAGTTCATGGGCCTCGCCGACATCGCCGGTGGTCGCAGCAACATCATGGGTGGTGCTGCGCGTGTCCGTCACAAGCTCGATGGCCTCGAACTCGGCGCTGATGCGAGCTTCTTCCTTCGTCCAGAAACCGCTGATGGCGTTGACGCATACACAGGCATGGAAATCGACGCCTGGGCTCTGAAGAACCTTGGCAAGGGCCTCGGGCTCCGCGGCGGCTACAGCATCTTCGTTCCGAACGAGACTGGCGGCTTTGGTACCGACGAACTCGCTCACTACGTCGAAGTTCAGTTGGCATTCGCGCTCAAGTAGACAAATATCTAGAGAGACGAGAGGGCCACAAGACATCGTCTTGCGGCCCCCTTTTTTTTGGCACCGGGTGCTTGGCCCGTAAACACTCGATGAGCCACGTGCAGTTGCTCGGACGATTCTCGACGTTGACCTTGTAATTCCGAGCTTGAAGGTAGTTGTGGAGATTGACAGATCCTATTGCTATTGGCACATGCGCAAGGACGATGCGGACCAGGAAATGACACGTACGCTGGCGGGCGCTGGCTGGACCGTTATTCGAGCGCGCGATGAGCAACTTGAGGCACTCAGAGGTGGACCCCAAAACCGAGACAGTGCGTTAGGTGATTTCGCTCCTGGTTTTCATGCAGCGATTTGCTGCTGGGTTTGATAGTAGAGCTGATCTGGTGTTGCTCTATCAAGACCGTAGTGGCGTCTTTCTTGGTTGTAGAATTCGAAGTACGCCTTGAGTGATTCTCTGGCGTGGGCCATGCCATCGTAGGCTTTGAGATAGACCTCTTCGTATTTTGCGCTTCTCCAAAGCCTCTCGACGAAGACGTTGTCGACCCATCGGCCCTTGCCATCCATGCTGATCTTAACGCCGTATTTCTTTAACACGCCTGTGAAGGCGTCACTCGTGAATTGACTCCCCTGGTCTGAGTTGAAGATTT
>JAAEPE010000541.1 GCA_024222395.1 Myxococcales bacterium | reverse complement strand
TCTTTGCCGTCTTCCGTTTGACCACCTGGAACCCCTTTGTGGATTTGGCCCAGAAGTGAGTGAACCCCAGGAAGTCAAAACTTCCACGCTGACGAGAACCTCGACGAAAGTCGATCATCCTCGTCTTGTCCGGGTGGAGAGTCAGCCCGAAGCGGCCAAGACGCAATTGGCCTCGGCGTGAGCCGCAGGCCATGGTTCACCCTCTTTTTCACCACAAACGAAAGGATGACAGAAACCATGACCCACGAATTTGAACGTAACGGATTACAGGCAGTATTGGAAATTACTGGCCGCGAAGGATTTGGCGGTATGCAATCTGCGATGACTGCACCACTCAACGAGGCGATGCGGCTTATGCCCTTGGTCCAAGAACACAAATCTATCTTCGACAAGCAGGTCTCGTCTGCCCAGCACTCATTGGGGCTCTCATATGGCGTTGATGAACGTGGCATTGAGCGCATCAAGAAAGAAGCAGACTCAAGATAACCCGTGGGCGGAAAATGCGAAACCGTGCGTGGATGCGTAGACAAGAATCGCTATCCTATGCTTGCATGATCCGTTTTCTGTAAATCCCTTACTTGATAGCCTGGCTCGTCCCGCCTCATCGCGACCTGACGAGCCAGGCGTTGCCGGCCCGAGCATTGGCGTTTGGCGCACATGCTAAAGTCCGCGTTTGGGGGGCGAAAGAGGCGCAAACGACCGCGCCAATTGTAAGAGGTGTGCCCGATTTGTTCTTATTGGCGAGCGCCACCAGAGCATCCTGCCCACCTCTTTGTTGCACATGTCGTCAACAAGAACGTTAGTACCCAACAAGGCAGACGAGGCAGGATGCAGCTCAAGACATCGCTCAATCGAGTGCAGAAATTCAACTCCTTTGTGTATAAGGATGTACGATTCTCCGAGGCGGACGAGCCGGCGCTACTCATCACGGTGGTTCCGCGAGCCAACGGCCGCGCAGTGTGCTCAGGTTGCGACGAAAAGCGCGCGGGGTACAACAAATTCGACGAGCGTCGCTTCGAAAGCATAGCAGCCCCCGGGTTGCACTTGCATTGTAGCAGTGCCGACCCGGATCTGGTGCGGGAACTCGATCAGCGGAAACGGGCAAGCTGCGCGAGACCACTTGTTGGTCTCCGTTGCGACTGCCTCGAATGAGTCTTGCTCATATAGTAGCTGGCTGGCAGGATACGGTTCGAGATGCTCGATGGCCCGCAGGTCTGCAAGCTCATCCGCGAGCAATACAAAACACCGATCGTAATGCTCACCTCTCGCGACGAGGAGATGGACAAGGTGCTTGGGTTGGAAATGGGGGCAGACGACTATGTCACCAAACCCTTCTCGACGCGCGAGCTCATCG
>JAAEPE010000540.1 GCA_024222395.1 Myxococcales bacterium | reverse complement strand
CATCAACTTGCCGATTTCGATACGCGCCTCAGACTCGCCGGCGGTGGAGAGTTCGTACTTATTTAGGAGCTCGAGCCAAGTGGCAAACGCCAACTCGCGTTGCTCACGTGCTCCCTCCTCGTCCCCGTTCCCTGCCAAAGCCTCTGCCGAGATCCTACGGATGGCGGCTCGGTGAAATAGCTCCTCTAGTTGCTCCGTGGGCAGCGCGAGAGCCTTCTCGAAGTGGCTCCGCGCTTCGACAAATTGCTCTTGCCGAAGAGCTATCGTTCCCAACTCCTCGAACGCCGAGAGGCTGGGGCGCAGCCTGATAGATCTCGCCAGGTAGAGGTGTGCCTCCGCAAGCTCTCCGAGACTCACTAGACCGCGCGCCATAGCTGTGTAGGCGCTCGCCAGGTCGGGCAGAAGGGGTGTTTCAAATCGTTTGGCGGCAGACTTGTGCAGCGCCTCGAATGTCTTCAGTTGTGCGAGAGCGGCATTGGGCCTATCGCTGTAGGCGAGGGTGCTTACTCGCTGCTCATAGAGAGTCGCTAGCGCCTCGTTCGTTTTGCGCTGCTCCGGGCCGAACTTGAGCGCCAATTCGTAGTAGCGAATCGCCAACAGAATATTACCTAGCTTCTCAGCGCTCTCACCGGCGCATACATAGGACATTGCAGCCTTCGGGTACAATCGAATTGCCTCCCGACAAATCGCCAGAGCGGCACCCTCGTCACCTTCGACATCGAGGAAATTTGCGGAGAGCAAGAGCCACGGTGTTGGACCACTACTCGTGCTCGCAGCGACAAGCCGTTTGCGAAGCCTTGCATCATCGCCGATGCCGCTAATGCTCGCGATGGCGTTTCTAGCGTCTCTGATGCGCCCACTTTCGGCCAGTATACGGACGATGTTCTGTGCCGTTGTTAGGACTCCGGGACCGTGGATCCGCAAGAGTTGCATGTCTGCTCCCTTGCGGCGGAATGAAGACTTGATGGCTTCTTGACGTTCGGTGTAGAGAGCGACCAGGCGACTGACGACACTGGCACTGGGGAGAAAACGCACTGTGCTCTCGAGTATAGAAATGGGGCGAGAGCGCCGAGCGCCAGGGCCGTGTTCGAGTACGGCAAGTTCGTCACCGTATTGGAAAATCTCCTCGATATCGGAGTAATGTTTGCTCGCCTTGCCCGGCTGCATAAGAGCCATCGCGTAGAGAGCAGCGCTGGCTTCGAGATCACCACCGGACTTTGCAAAGGTCTTGCGGAGCAATTCGGCAATCGGCACCAGTGCCACGAACTCAGTTGTCTCGTGAGCTTGTTGCAGCTCCATTGGCCGCCATAACTGCAAGAGGCTCTCAAAGTGGAGGAACGCTCTTGTACGTTTCCCCCGTCTCAGGGTCGACTCGATGCGTCGGCTGTACTCACTCGCCAACTCGTTACGTCTAGTATCTCGCCCCGGAGCGTCCAGTGCCAGTGCGTCATAGGCGGCTCGCACTTCGCCTAAGTCGTCGTCAGAAGCCAGAACGATCGGAGCATCGACGCGCCCCGGCCGGTCAGGGATCTTTGCGCGCGGTGGCGATCCGCAGCCAAGGAGGATTGAGGCGATAACAAGGACGAGAATCTTCGCGGGGCCATTCGAGTGCATTGGGTGCTCTCGTGTACGTACAGCCCTCGCTCCCCAGTCCATAGCGCCAAGAGTAGCGAGAATGTTGGGGGATTGGCAGGGATTGGCGTGGGTGACACCGGGATGTGGACCGGAAAGTTCGCTAGCGTTCTGCTTGTGTCGTTCTTCCGTGCATCTCGTGCCGACCCAAGACGCCCTCACCTGGGACAGAGGTGGCGCGCGCCGCGGGCATCGCCTCTCGTTCTCGGTCATCGGGGGGATAGCGCAAATCATCCCGAGAACACCCTGGCTGCTCTGAAGGGAGCAATGAATGCTGGGGCCGACGGCGTGGAGCTAGATGTACGCCTCTGCGGAAGTAGTGAATTACTTGTCTTCCACGATGAAGACTTGCAGCGGCTCTGCGGAGACCCGCGTCGTATCGACGACCTTTCGTTGCAAGAAATCGCCGACGTGCGCGTGGGTGGAGAGCCTATTCCAACGTTGCTCGAGGTCTTGAACGCCCTGCCGTTGGCCGTCGTCAACATTGAGCTTAAACGTCACCCGATGTCACAGGCATTGGCGCTTGTAACGGCCTGCGCGCAAGCCGTTACGGAATCTCGCTCCTTGGGGCGGGTCATTATCTCCTCCTTTGACCCACGCCTATTGCTGATGCTAAGAGTTCTCGAACCCAACCTGCCGCGAGCCCTGCTCTTTGCCGAAGAACAGGGGTTGCCGCTGCGCCGTGGGTGGCTCGCCACCACGCTTTCCGCATGTGCGGTGCATCCAGAACATGTCTTAGTCTCGGGCACACGCATGAGCCGCTGGCGCAGGCGTGGGTATCGAGTTCATACTTGGACCGTTGATGACCCGGTACGTATCGCTGAATTGGCACGAATCGGAGTGCACGCCATCATCTGCAACGACCCTGGTGCCGCTATTGCCTCTTTGGCCTAGGGATTCGCGCCCCCGAAACGCAGAGCTCCGGCAAGTCACGGGGGATTCGCGACATGCCGGAGGCATCGAGAAGGGGGGAGCGTATCTACGCTAGAAAGTGTTGCAGCTTGGAGCACCGCTTGAGGGCTCACCATCGTCGGGTTCTTCGTCGCCGCGTGCCCAAACTTCAATCTCCGTAATGTTGTGGCGACCTGCACCAATGAAGGGGCCACAGTCACTGGAGATAAATTCGATGGCCATACGCTCGGCTCGTGGGTCGCCGATCGATGGAGTTATCGTTTGATCGGCGGTTCCGTCGCCGACGATTCCGACGATGGTCCAGCCAGCGCCGTAGACGTACTCTCCAGCCGCCCAACTCCAGACGATAGGGTCGCCGCTTTGCTTGTCGTCGTTGAGAAGAATTCTGTAGCTCTCCATCGGGCAATCGGGAGTGGTTTCGATGTGAAACTGCTGAATCGGGAGGCGTTCGTTTAGTTCGATCACCATCCAGTCGGCGCTGGTTGATGCGTTGCGAATGCTGACATGACCAGAAGAGTCTCCATCAACCAGTGCGGCAACGTCGCCCTCTTCGATGTTCACCGACATCGTGTCGATGGTGGCGCCGGATACGATATTGCTGAACCCTGGCTCAGGGTCGGGGGAAGGGTCGGTACCTGGAGCGTCACCACTTTGCCGAACGTCTACTAGTACTGGATCCGAGTAGTCGCCACTGGCGTTTACGGCCTCGAATTTGATGGTATTTGTCGAGTCCTTCATGAGCACGACGTCGACGCAGAAGTCACCGGTTTCTCCAAGGTTCGCAGTGAACTGCCCGCCACCTGGAGTTGTGTAGAGCAGGGTTCCACCAGCTGGACCGTGCCCGGTCATTGGCATTGACAACCAGTAGGTCGAGGCGTCCGGCTTGTCTACCTCGAGATTGGTGTCTTCTACGACATCATCTCCCCCACCGGCATCGGCTCCGATGTCTTGGTCCATTCCCACCCCGTCAGCCGAACAAGCACCGAGGGCAGACATTAGGAAGAGAGCTAGTGCATTATGTCGCATGCAGTCCTCTAGATGCTACTGTCGTGCCAACACCCGAATATGCCGAAGTACCTGAGAATACGAGGTTGGAGCAGGCCTTTATCTGCTCACATCCGGTCAACCATCCCCACTAAGAGGGGAGTACAGTAGCCACCTCTAGTCCTCTAAGTGCTTAGTACAATAGGGGATCTGGCGTATTCTAGGCCGGTATACTTCCTGCTAGTGTTGCGGGCATGGACCGAAACGCTTCCATCCTAGTAGTTGCACTCTCCACCATTGGAATGGGGCTGCCAGCCCTTTGCATGGGCGCTTGTGGGCCCGCTGCTACCGAAGAGATGGAGGAGGGCTTCACTCTACTACGGCCCAAGCTCGACTCGGTGGCTCCCAACGCGCTCACGTTGGGCGAGACCGTGACTGTGGTTGGAACAGATTTCATCGATGCGCAAGACGGAACCATGGCGCTGCTACTCGACGGTACCTACACTGATTCCGAGGGCGCTGCCCACGACTTCATCGGCGAGATTCAACTGGACGTCAAGAACAGCAGTATTGCCGAGTTCACCTTCGAAGAGATTTTCTTCCACCCGACTCGCGACAAGATCGGCACCTGGCGCGGAAGCGCAGCCTTGGTGAGCCGAGCACCCAATAGCGATGACATCACAGGCGAAGACGAGAGCTGGTCAACCGATAAGGACATAAGCCTCCGCATCGAACCTTCCATCATGCTCTCTCGTCTCCGAAGCGCGGACGATTCGAGCTGCTCCGCCGTCACCTTCGCTACCAATTCAAATAACAACATCGAGCTTGGCTTCAACGCCATCGGCTTTGGCGAGGCAAGCCCCGAGCAACCCTGGACCGTTCGCATGAGCTTTGTGAGCCCCGATGTTGCGGTCCGCTACGTGGTACCCGATGCATTCGATTTCTGGCCCATCAACGGACCTCTCGATGACAATGTTTCGACGTTGGTCGGCGAGGGGATACATCGAGTCGAATTCGAAATAGACTCGGGCGACAATGTCATAATCGATCCGACTCGTACCGCTCGGCGCGTCAAAGTGTCGCCACCGGTCACGATTGGGCAAGAGCAGTACACTGAAGTCGTGCTCGGCACGCTCCTCGCCGGTGAGGCAGTGGACGGCGGCAAGTCAACCGCGAATTTTGTTGTCGAAGTCATCACGAATGACGGGCGCAGTTTGCGCCGTCTGGTCACCATGGACGTTTGGTCTGAAATCGAGATTGGTGTCTGGAACGGTTCTGAGCAGATCGCTGAGCGCTACGAAGCGCATGCAGTCTCCGGTTGCATCCCCGGTGGCCAAATCGGTCGCCAACTCACCTACTCCGAGGGCGAGACCGAGACGCGCACTCGCTCCATCGACGTGAAGTGGAACGCCGAGGTCTCGTCAGGGCTTGGGTTCTCGGTCGGTATCGACGCGCTTGGAGTCACATCAGAGCAGAATTGGTCCCAAAGCTTCGGTGTCGATGTCACTGAGGGCATTTCTAGCTCAACCAGCATGCAGCAGAACATTTCAGCCCAGCTCCTCCCAGGCTACTTCGGAATGAGCTACCGCCAACTCGAGCGACTCGAGCGCAAGGTTGAAGTCATCTACCACAACGCATGCGGCGAGAGCGGCACCGTAGGAGAGGCGCAGCTTACAAACTGGAATTTCGCCTTTGACGTCGCTCAGGGGGGCGCATGCCCTCCACCAACCAACCTCCCACCCTCTGAGATCTTCTAGGTTCATACTTCCTCAATGGCACGTCTCTCGATACCTCTCGTCGCTTTAGTCGTCGGCCTCTGCGTTAGCATCTCGGGATGCGGCAAGAATAAGGAGGCCGACAACGCTGGTGAGGATGAAAGCTCCGATCTCACATGCGAAAGCAACTCAGACTGCGAACCCGGCTGGGTCTGTCTAGAAGAGGAGTGTGCCAACGCCGCTTCGGGGGCAATTTACACCGATACGACCAACGCGGTTACGCCCGATAAGGTGAGGGGCCAGATCGAGAAGATTCAGGAAGACTCGAACAAGCGAGCCGACGAGGTACTCAAAGGGCTTTAGGAACGGGTGCTACCAAGTTTCTTGGTAGCACCCGTTCTCCGCGTCTGGCTTCGCCAAACGCGCATGTTTTGCGCCTTGGGCGCTGTGGTCCGCTGCTCCGCAGCAGACATTGGCTACCGAGTTCCTCGGCAACCAGCACTCTACGCGTCTGGCTTCGCCAAACGCGATTGTTTCGCGCCTTAGGCGCTGCGGTCTACTGTTCTGCTGCAGACATTTTGAAGACTCAAGAAACGAACAACTGCGAACCGTCCGCCAAAGTTAGTAGCTATCGTAGGCGACCACTTCAACACTATCCCAGCCGAGAGCCTCTAGCGGAGCTTGCATTGTGGGGGCTGTGGCAACTACGACAACGCACAGATCTCCCGGATGCGTGTGCGCCCCGATTGCCTCATTGACCTGAGCCACATCCATCGCGTCAAGACGGTCGGAGAAGTTGTCGGCGTACCGATTCGGAAGATCATAGACTTCTTCTTGAATGCTGCGGAAGAGTCGCTGATTCGCTGTGGATCTTTCGAAAGCGGCACTACCTTGCAGATACGAGCGAGTGAAGTTGAACTCATTCTCGCTAAGACCGGCTTCGTGTAGCTCTGAGAACAGTTCTAAGGTGCGGGCAATCGCCTTTGGGCAGACGTCGGCGGATGGCGCCATGGTCATTTGCCAACCGCGGCTACCTCTGGCACGATGCATGCTGCAGTTGGCGCCATAGGACCAGCCTTCCTTGACCCGAATCTCCTGCATGAGTCGAGAGGTGAACATGCCACCAAAGGCTGCTTCGGCAACTTGCATGTGGTCGTGAGCATCGGTGCCGTACACTGGCGCGAGGTGCCCCATTGCCACTTGGCACTGTTCGCGGCCGGGCTTGTCGACTATGACGAGACGCCTGCCTCGGGCCATCGCCGGCGGGTCGAGCTTGGGAGTCTCGCGGGCCAGAGGTTCCGAATGCTGCGGTATCCGCGCACCTAGTTGAGCGAGTCTGTCCTCGTCGACCGGCCCCGCGATGCCGAGAACTAGGTCGCTGTGGCGAAAGAGCTGTGCGTGCAGGGTCTTGCACTCTTCTAGATCTAGCTTCTCAAGAGACGCCTTCGTCCCCAACGCAGTGCGGCAGTAGACGTAGCCGGGGTGCATGTATCTATTGAGAAATCGATGGGCGAGGCTCGCGTCGTCATCTCGCAGGTCATCGAGCTCGTAGCGCGTCTCGCGAAGGAGTTGCTCGTGCTCCTCGCGCTCAAAACGCGGCAGATGCATGGTGGATACCGCCAACTCGAAGAGACTATCGAGATGACGAAGGAGGCACGTGCCTCGCATCGTTAGATAGTCTCGCCGAGTACCGATACCCAGGCCGGCCCCCAAGCCATCCACCTTCTCGTCAAACTGGTCGCGCCCGAAAAAGCCCGCCCCGCGGAAGCCCATCTCTGCGGTATGACAAATCATGCCTTCCAAGCCCCTTGGCTCGGCCGCAGTTCCCACGCGATTGGAAATGTGGAAAGACACTAGCGGTGTGTCAAAGCTCGGTTCGAGGATGCACTTCATAGGCTAGTCTTCAGTCTCGGGCTCTATACAGATGACGGTACGAGTGTTCTTGGTGAAGTACTCTCTAAGAATTCGCTGCACGTCGCTGGCGTCGACTTCGGAGAGTTGCTTGGCCATCTCGAAGAGTGCTCGGAAGTCTCCGTGCACACACTGGTAATGCCCAAGACTCTCCGCCTTGCCATCGACCGTAGTGAGGCTCCCCCAAAACTCGGTCTCCACCTGATTGGCCACCTTGTCTACCTCCGACTGCGGAATCGGGGAGTCGGTGAGCTCGCGCAGCTTCGTGTCGATTGCTTCCTGCAACTGTTCTAGGCTGTGTTCTCGGGTGGCCGTTGCGGACAGCTCAATTAGCGAAGCGTCCCCAAAGGGAAGGACCTCGCAGCTTATCGAGCTCGCGAGTTCGTCGTGGATAACCAATTCACGATGTAGTGGAGAGGAGGCGCTGCCCGCCAGGAGTTGGCAGGAAAAGGAAATGAGCGGCCAGTCCGGGTGTGATTGGGGCGGCGCTTTGTAGCCGTAGAGAACGCGTGCTGAGTTCACGGGCTTTCGATACGCGTGGCGCCGCTCGCCAAATTGCGCGGGTTCTGCTGGGCCTTCTTTTGGGGAAACACCAGAGCTTTCGAGAGCACCGTATTGGGCTTCGATGTGTGCGAGCAGTTCTGAATCTTCGAAGTCGCCGACAACGACCAAGGTGAGATTGTTGGGCGCGTAGTAATCCCGGTAGAACTTCTCCATATCCTCGATGCAGAGAGACTTGATGTCCTCCATCCAGCCAATGGTTGGCCAGCGATAGGCATGGCTGTTAAAGGCGTGGCGGAATAGTTCCTGGCCGGCAAAGCCATCGACATCATCATGAATGCACTGCAGTCGCTCGTTGACGACAACCTCGCGCTCCGCTTCCACGACCTTTGGGCTGAGTACGAGCTCGGTCATGCGCTTAGCCTCCAGTGAGACGATGAGCTCTAGAGCACTCTTTGGAATGCTCGCGCGATAGAACGTCCAGTCAACCCAGGTTGCGGCGTTCGTGTCGCCTCCAATCGCTTCTATTCGCCTGTCGAACTCACCAACGGGAAGCGACTTGGTCTCGTTGAACATGAGGTGTTCGAAGAAGTGACACATGCCCGTGCGGCCTTCGCTCTCATGGCGGGAACCGACGGAAAACCAGCTCTGGTAGGCGATGATAGGGGCGCTCGTATCGCGCACGCTCACGAGGCATAGACCGTTGTCTAGACGGTGCCGTCGCACTTTCAGCGAAGTTCCTAGTGGAGCCTCGCATTCTAGAGTCCAGCTCACGGTGTGGCTTCGCCCGGCACTTCGTCTGGAAGCTCGATGAAGAGGGAGTGTTGCGCCGCTATCTCCTCAAGGGCTAGCCTGGGCGGGAAGAGTTCAGATGGAGTGAGTACACCGCCGAGCTCGCCTTCGTTTTGCAGTCGTTCTGCGGCAAGACAGGCAATGCCTGCACTAACTCGATAGATGTTCTCGCCCGCGATGGCGCATCGCTTGGTTTGCGTTCCGCAAGTGGCTTCCGCGACGATTGCAAATCTTGCAACGTTGTCCTCAGAGGGGCGCGCTCCTTCTGCTGCTCGAATCGTCGACTCTGCGATTGCCCCCAGGGAGGTCCGGAGTAGTGAGCCGAGTAGTGGCGTGAGAACCGGAGCTATGACCGGAGCCACCAGGCTCGCCGCACGAGTTAGTGGATTGTCTTGCCCAAGGCTCATGAACGTTTGCACGCGTCTGGCGGGAGAGTGCCTGGGCACCGTAATGACCTCGGGGGACGGAAAGGAGAGGGCGATGCGTTGGCCAAAGGACTCGGGGTAGTTGACTTCGATTCGTTCAGCACCGGGCGATGCCGGTACCCATCGGTCTTCATCCCATCGGTAGCCGGGCTTGCCCATGGCGTCCAATATGGAGAGCCGAGTTCCCTTGGTGGGCTGCATGTTATCGACGGCGTAGGAAATTGAGATGGAATCAGCTATCGGAGAGTTGAGTGCGGCGGCGGCAACGTTGGCCGCCCAGTCGCCGAGAGCAACTTCAAATGCACAGGCGTTGATGATGACGCGCCCAGCTTGCCGGGCCGCTGATTCGAACTGCTCGTAGACGCTTCGTACAAAATCCTGCTCGCCAGCCGTGTCGATGTAGTGACAATCCGCCGCAAGTGCCGCTCGTACTACGCCCTCACCCATGAGGCCAAATGGACCGGCACAATTTACCACTACGTCTGCGTCCTCAAAGATGTCGACGAGGCCATCGTGATCATGGGCCTGCGCACAGCGCACGTCGTCGCAAATCCCGCCTGCGGCAGTTTGCAACTTCACAAGATCGCGCCCTGTCATGGCAAACTCCAACTCCTGGCCATGCAATGCCTCGGCAATGAGAGAACCCGTATGTCCAGATGCACCGTATATGATGATCAAAGCAACACTCCTAATCTACTCTCGCTGTGGCCTGGGGTGGGCCAACAGTCGGCATACTTACAGCGAATCGTAGCGCAGTGACAAGACCATGCCGTGCCTTAGCTGCTCGTAGCTTCCCGAAGCGGTCGATAGAGCACGACCATTGCGGGCGGCGCCGCACTCATCGAAGGCGTAGCCTGTGTCAACGCAGGCTACCGCCTGTCGCGGATCAAAGGCTGTACCTATGTCATCCGACCTTGGGGTCCAGCCTAGTTCGTAGCCTAGGCCTACCACCCACTGGTCGGCCACTCGCAACTCGGCCCCTGTCACGATCGTTGCACTGCCCCCTGGGACGAGCAGGGCATTTGCTGTGGCTGGGGCGCCGGAGCTGCTCTCTAGCCTAATTCTGGCACCGATGCGATGTCGTTGCCGATCGTTGGATTCGATGCCACCGCTGAGTCGCCAAACATCGTGCATTCCTCGATAGCGCGGCATCCACTCGGGGCTGGTCTCATTGAGTTGGCCACTAAAGAGGCGAATGTCGAATTGGTCGTGCCGTGACCAGTCTTGCCAGCGAAGGCTGGTCACCAGGTCGAACTCCGACAGCACTGCACGCCTGTATCCGAGCGAGACCATCTGCGCCATTCGAAACCCAATCTCCGCGGTGGCTAGCTCTTGTCCTCCTCCCTCGAGTGGACTGCGGGTGATCGTGGCAGTACCGGAAAGGGAGAGCTTGCCAAAGGCACCGGGCAGATAGACGTAGCCTAGGCCAAGCCAGCTCTTGTCGGGCAGCTGGTAGGCGACTCCTACTGAGGCAGAAATGTTCTGGGCCGAGAAGAAGATGTTTCGCAGTGAGAACGAATTGCCTACTTCTATGTCGTAGTGCTCTCGCGCCTGCGGGTTCTCATATCCGCAGGGAGTTCCCGCACAGTCCGAGTTGATTCCACTCTCGGTACTGCTTCCGCCGTCAAGAACGCTGTCTCTCGCAAACTTGAGCCGCAGCGAGGAATAGCCAATGGAGATGCCAAGACCGACCAGGTAGCGTCCGGAAATGCGATACGAGCCGGCGAGGGTGAGCATGCCTTGAGCCAGTTGCCCACCTTCGCTGTGGTAGCCGAGAAGTGGCTCGTTGGCAGGGAAACGCTGCACACTGGGAGTGTATAGAGCCAGACCAAAGTGGGCTTCGTTTTGCTCAGAGCTGCTGTGCCAAGCGATGAGACCGCCGGGCGTGGGGGTATGGCTGCTTGCCGGGTCTCCGGAAGCGATGCTGCCATCCACACCCACCACATCTCGATCGATGTAGAGGCTGTTTAGTTGTGCGCTGGCGCCGAAGTGATAGTGCGTGCCCCGACCCGCGAGCCCGAGAGCTGCTGGATTGACGAAGAAGGAGGATGCGTGCCCTGATGTAGGCCCGGTGAAGACCGCTCCTCCCAGAGAAGTGTCTTCCATGGGACTCGCGTCTGCAGGTTTGGGGCAGAGAACCTGCACCATCGTACCTACACCAACCAGCAGGAGCAGGTGGGCTGTGCGCATGCAGCTACCGTAGCAGAAGCGAGGGGCTGCGCGCAGTTGCAAGCCGACGACTGCCGACGACTGTGGTGTCGGTGGCAGGGAGGATTGACTCGAAATGGGCGGCCCCCTACACTTTCTTCGGCGGATCTGCTGGTTTGAATGCAGATGCTTGCAACACGATTTATGACCATGCGCACTTCCCTGTCTTCGGTGTTTCTTGAAGTCACTCTGACCGCTTGCTTGGCCCTCGGCGTAGGCGCCTGTGAGAAGGTCGATCATGAGAACATCGACAAGTGGGGCCACACCGAGAAGGGCCCCGGCAAACTCTTGGACGCTCTTGAGAGTGGAGAGCACGGTGCTGACCTGCGCGCCCACGCCGCCCAGGCCCTCATTGGAATCGAGCGCTTCACGGATGTTCGCGACATCCTCGAGGCGCTTGAAGAAGAGCCCCGTCAGAAGATTATGGCCTCGCTCGCCGGCAGGCTCTGGGAGGTCGCTCGCATCAATGATCACATGGCGGTACCGACTGCGCGTCAGAGTAATGCGAAAGACGCTCTCTTCAATCTGATGGATTTCGCAGACGCTCCCACTGGGGCGAAGATCGCCGACTATCTCGTTGAGTGGTTCCTTGGTGGTCACTATGAGGGGCGGGCCAGAGCTGGGCGCATCTCTGGTGCGATGGCCATTCGCAGGGTTGGCGTTGCTGCGAGCACTAGGCTTCTGCAATCGGCGCACGGTATTCTGGCAAAGCCTGCCGACGAGCAAGGCCGTCGCGAGCAAGTTGGCGATGAATTGTTGCGAGCTCTTGCGCTCTGCGGGAGTCCCGCCGCTCTTGACCTGCTCTTGGATCTTCTTGCCAAGCCCCGCGGCGATGTGAGTCTTCCCGGGCGAATCATGGGCGCCCTAAATTTCGCGTTTGTGGAGCCCGTTGGCTTTGAAGCAGTAGATGGCAAGGCACTACTGGCTATCAAAGAACGCCTCGATCCCATGCCGTACGACAACAGCATCTCGGGCACGATGCGCAATGATGCAGTGGCTTTGCTTGCCGCCATTGGAGCTCCCGAGTGCATCCCCATCTTCACAAAGATGATTAGCTATCCAACGGATGAGGAACGCTTCCGTTGGATGGGCACGCAGCAGGGAATGCGATGCGCAGGCGTGCAGGGAGCTGCTGCGATCACCGAGGCGCTACCCGCATCCGTGGACTACCAGCGTGGCATGTTATCGAAGTACCTTTGGGACGAGATTCTCAAGTATGACGACCCAAAGCGGATCGGCATGGCGGCTACACATCTTCTTGGCTCCCAGAGTCCTGTCGCCAGGATCACTGGTATCGAGCTCTTCGGCGAGCTCGGTGCCGCAGCCGCTACATCCGAAAATATTCAGCTAATTAGGGGGCTTAGCGGTGACAAACACAGGCTCAAGAGGTGGTGGGGAGACCAGTCGGAGTCGCCCAAAGCTGAGCGTGAGGCCGAACCAACGATCGGCGACCGAGCCTCGGATGTCGCTAAGTCTCTTGAGGCTCTGGCATCTCAGCCAAGTAGCAAGTGATAATGGCGGCCGACTGAGGGCGAGTTGTAGTTAGCGAGTAGAAGGAGCGATGGACCAAAGCAAGAAGACGATGCGCCATTTCTATTGTCGGGATTTCACCTGGGAGACATTCGAGAAAATGGCAAACGACTTTGATTGCTCCATCGATTACTTAATCAACGAGGGCATGCGCTACTACGCGCGCTCGAAGAATTACCAAACTTCGATGGCTCCTCATGGTGGCGCCCGCCCCGGGAACGGCCGACCTACCACCAATGCACCGGTAGCCCAGAGCCGTGATCAACAACCTACCAACCCGCCACCGATACCTTCGCGTCAGGCCGCTCCGTCTCGGCCACCCGCGCCTGCACCCGCGCCAGCACCAGTCGGAGCTGGAACCCTCTTTCTTGTATTCAACAATCAGCGTTACCCGATCGCAAAAGATCAGTTCATTATTGGTCGCGGGTCAAAGACTTCGGACTTGCCTATCAAGGACGGCAACATCTCCCGCAAGCACGCTGCAGTGATTCGTCGCAATGGCACCTTTTACATCAAAGACCTCGGGTCGACTAACGGTATCGACTACAAGGGGATGCGCATCGACAACAAGCGCATCGACGAAGGCGATACGTTTCACATTTGTGATTACGAGCTGCGTTTCAGCTACCGCTAGGCCTGGGCGAGTCCGCGACGCCTCTACCTAGGTCTGCAGTTCTTTACCTCTCCACGTTTCTGCCTCTGTATGTCTCACCACCTCTATGTCTGAATTGGCAAGTCGTGTGGAGCTAGTTCGCTCCCGTCTTATGGCGCTTCTGGAAGCTGGCGAAGAGGCTGATTCCAGCCTAGTTCGGGGCAAAGGACGCGTACCCGCGCTTGGCAAGCTGTGCGATCGGGTTCTTAGCAAGCTTGGAGATGACGACAAACCAGGCTGGGAGGCGTGGCGCCGGTCTCTCGACGGCTTGGGCATGATGGAGAGCGACCAGAGAATGGTCGAAGCTGCTCGGGGGTTGCGGCTGTGTCAGATGGTCGCGGGGCGACGTCAAGAGCACGCCTTTGTCCCGCAGAGCGACTCGCCCCTGCACCAAAGTACTGCAAGTCTCACCGGAATCGGTCCGAAGATGGCAGCCAATTTGGCCGAGCGGGGGATCGACACGGTAGAGGATCTGCTGTGGCTCGTGCCGCGTCGCTATGACGACGTTCGGGACGTCACAGAACTCATCGACGTTCTCAAGTCACCTCCAATTGGCGAGCGGGTAGTGCTCGTCGGAGATATCCACTCTGCGCGCTTTGTTCGCCGTGGGCCTCGCGGCTGGATCTATATGCGAATGCACTGTGTGGAGGGCACACTCGCAATTCGATGGTTTGGTGCGCGGGCGGGCATGTGCTCTCGCTACGAAGAGGGGGGACGTGCGGTGCTTGCTGGGAAGATTTCTGAGCGAGCTGGAGCGTGCGAAATGACAAACCCCGATGTCCTCGCTCTAACCTCCGCATCTGGTGAAGAGATTACCTTGGTCGACGGCGTCGTGCCCCGCTACAGCGCCATTCCGGGCGTGCCTCCCGCGACCGTGCGCAAGGCAGCGCTTGCAGCCAGCAAACGCGGCCGCGACTTCATCGAAGAGGCGGTGCCTGCTGCGCTTTCGAAAGAGCTTGGTATGGTGTCCCTGACCGAGGCGCTGTGCCAATTGCACCAGCCGCCCGATTCACTCTCCACCGAAGAGGTGCAGGCGCTCAATGAAGGTGGGAGTGAGTGGCATAGACGCCTGGCATTCGAAGAGCTCTTTGTGCTCGCTACGATTGTCGCGAAGCGCAAGGTCGCCGCGCGCGGAGACAAAGCCCATTCATATGCTCACGCTTCCGACATGGTTCTTCGAGACGCACTACCGTTCGAGCTAACAGGAGCTCAGAAGCGAGTCATTGGAGAAATCGCGGACGACTTGCAAGAACCTACGCCCATGAATCGCTTGCTACAGGGAGACGTCGGCTCGGGAAAGACAGCGGTGGCGTTTGCAGCGGCTCATCAAGTTATCGCGGCGGGTGGTCAAGTCGCACTCATGGCTCCTACGACCATCTTGGCTGAGCAGCACCTGCGGTCGCTAACTCCGTGGTGTGAGAAGGCTGGAATTCGAATCGCATTGCTTACGGCCTCTACACCGAAGGGAGTCCGAGCGTCTACTCTCTCGCTCTTGGCGGCAGGCGAGGTGGATCTTCTGCTCGGCACTCACGCCCTGATCGCAGACACCGTGGTCTTTCGGCAACTCGGGCTGGTCCTGATTGACGAGCAGCATCGCTTTGGAGTCGCGCAGCGAGTGCTTCTTCGATCAAAAGGTGGCGAATTTGCGCCGCATCTCCTAGTTATGACCGCGACGCCCATTCCAAGGACTCTCGCCTTGGCCGCCTACGGCGATCTCGATGTCGGAATTCTCGATGAGATGCCTCCGGGGCGACTTGCTCCCCGTACGCAAATTCTCCTTGGTGCAAAGGGCAGAGCTGGAGCGTATGAAACTCTGGAACGCCGACTTGAGCTTGGACAGCGGGCCTACGTGGTGTGCCCCATGGTTGAGGCCCCCGAAGAGGAGACCGGTCGTGACTACGCCAATGCTTGCGACATCGCTTCGGAGTTGCGAACTCGGTATGAGAACTATTCTGTCAGTCTCGTGCATGGCCGCATGAGCGGCGAGGAACGGGACGCGGCGATGGCAGCGTTTCGAAGTGGCGAGTCGCAGGTGCTGGTTGCAACAACAGTGATCGAGGTCGGCGTCGATGTGCCCGAGGCTGTGGTGATTATCATTGAAGACGCCGACCATTTTGGGCTGGCACAATTGCATCAACTCCGCGGCCGAGTTGGGCGAGGCGGAGGGGCGTCTGAGTGTGTCTTGCTCAGTTCGGGGCGCGCATCCGAGGAAGGTCGCGAGCGACTCGATGTGCTTGTCGAAACAAGTGATGGCTTCGTCATCGCCGAAGAGGATTTGCGCATGAGAGGGCCAGGCGAGCTCCTTGGGGCCAGGCAGGCAGGTCTGCCGAAACTGCGATTTGGCGACCTACGTTCTCACGGTGAGCTATTGGCCCTCGCTAAAGAGCGCGCCGACCTGCTTCTCATCGAAGACCCTGGTCTGGGCGAAGCAAGCCATTCAGTGTTGCGCGGCCTGGTGGAGAGCAAAGAGCACGAGGCCTATGGTGCCGAAGGCGGCTAGGATAGGCTGGGTAGTGTATGGTCGCCGCGCATGTTGATCGTCCAGAAATACGGCGGTACTTCTGTCGGTAGTATCGAGAAACTCCGCCTCGTCGCGAAGCGTGCACTCGCGACGCAACGAGCTGGCAACGACGTCGCTGTCGTGGTTTCTGCCATGTCGGGAGAGACCAATCGACTGCTGGCGCTCTCTTCCGAGTTTCGAGACGGGGTTGATGATCGCGAGGTCGATGTAATCGTTTCCACAGGTGAGCAAGTGACGGCCGGCCTTCTCTCTCTGGCGATTCGCAAGACGGGCGGAGATGCAAAATCATTTCTGGGCCATCAGGTGAAAATTCTCACTGATAGCGCTCATGCGAAGGCGCGCATTCAATCTATCGATGCCGCTCCACTGAAGGGTTGCTTTGAGGAGGGCAAGATTGCCGTCATCGCGGGGTTTCAGGGCCAAGACTCCACCGGCTCGATTACGACGCTTGGGCGAGGCGGCTCTGATACGACTGGGGTGGCGATTGCTGCAGCCCTGGGCGCTGACCACTGTGAAATTTACACGGATGTTGATGGCATCTACACCGCCGACCCTCGCATCGTTCCCAACGCACGCAAGATTGCTCGAATCAGCTACGAGGAGATGCTCGATCTGGCGTCTCTCGGTGCCAGAGTCTTGCAGCTGAGAGCGGTGGAATTTGGAATGAACTACAACGTGCCGATTCATGTACGTTCAACGTTTTCAGACACAGAAGGCACATGGGTTACGCATATCAAGGAAGACATGGAACAAGTAGTTGTCTCAGGAATTGCCGCGGTTCGCGACGAAGCCAAAATAACGGTCCGCCGAGTTCCCGATTCTCCGGGAAGCGCGTACCGACTATTCCAATCACTTTCTGACGCCGGAATCGTTGTCGATATGATCATCCAGAGTCAAAGTAAGGATGGACTCACCGACATGAGCTTCACCGTTTCCAAGCTGGACCACAAACGCTGCATCGAGGTGCTTACTGAGAGTTGTTCCGACCTCACCGCTGCGGGCAAGGCTGTGGTCTCAGACACTCCTGTCGCGAAGCTCTCCGTTGTTGGTGTGGGCATGCGCTCTCACTCCGGCGTTGCGGGCAAGATGTTTGGGATTCTCGCTGAGGCGGGTATCAACTTGCAGCTGATCTCAACCAGTGAAATCAAGATCTCAGTGGTCGTTCGGGAAGATGTTGTCGACGATGCCATTCGTGCCTTGCACGAGGGATTTGGGCTGCACTTGCCCGTCGAAGCCTAGAGGAGCGCTCAAGGACTCTGATCGTTTTGGCTGCCCTTGCCTATCGGAGACACTTCTTTGCGATTGCATTGAAGGTAGCTGTCACAGTCCGCCCGGCCCCGGTAGCTCCCTATAACTACTGAGAGGGGATCCTGGATCGGCCCCAGTGCGGCAGTCTAGACCGCCGAGCGCAAACAATGATCGGTCTGATGGTCCTGCTTTCCCGATTGCAGCGTTGCTCATTTCGTCATTTGCCCTGGCAAGATCCTCATTCGCGCCTTGCACTCGAAAAATCAGAACTAACCACCCTCGGTCATTCTATTGTAAGACAGAGGTGGCCCCCAAGACCGAGACAGTGCGTTAGGTGATTTCGCTCCTGGTTTTCGTGCAGCGATTTGCTGCTGGATTTCATAGTAGAGCTGATCTGGTGTTGCTCTATCAAGCCCGTAGTGGCGTCTTTCTTGGTTGTAGAATTCGAAGTACGCCTTGAGTGATTCTCTGGCGTGGGCCATGCCATCGTAGGCTTTGAGATAGACCTCTTCGTATTTCACGCTTCTCCAAAGCCTCTCGACGAAGACGTTGTCGACCCATCGGCCCTTGCCATCCATGCTGATCTTAACGCCGTATTTCTTTAACACGCCTGTGAAGGCGTCACTCGTGAATTGACTCCCCTGGTCTGAGTTGAAGATTT
>JAAEPE010000539.1 GCA_024222395.1 Myxococcales bacterium | reverse complement strand
ATCGGCTACGCAGAAGATGTTGGAGTTGAAGACGGGCGCAAGGTCCGAACCGACTGCACGGTGATCGACTCGAATATTCATGAACCGACGGATTCCTCTCTTTTGTTCGATGGCGTGCGCGTGTTGGCCCGCACTCTCAAGCATGTGCAGAGATTTGTCGAGGTGCCCTATGTCAACCACACGCGCCGCGCAAAGCGGCGCTCTGTCGGCATCATGAACGCGAAGAAGAAGGCACAACGGGTGGAACGGTATCGTGATCTGATCAAGGTCACGGAGAAAACCGTGGGCTGTGCAGAACGAGCAATATTGGCCCTGGAGACTCAGTATTCGCGCAAAGCCATGGAAGCTACTCACGGTCATATCTACAATGAGATGAAGAACGTTATCGAGCTCAGCAAGAAAGTCCTGAACCAGATTCGTCGGCGAGTAATTGATGGAGTGTCGGTCCCCCGCAGCAGACAAAGTCACCTCCGGTGAGAGATTCAGGCTGGTTGACGCCAAAGCGTCAAAGGTTAGGGTGTAGATCGCATCAAGGAAGTACAGCTCGATCTATTTGGAGACCGAGCGAGCTGTAACACGTTCCGCGGCAATGCTCTCAGGCTCTGGTTTGCGATGGCGGCTCAACTCTTGACGGTCGCCATTCGCAACGTCTGGCATGCCCTCTGCTTCAAAGAAGAACAGTTCACTGTCTCCAACCCGCCCAGCAAGACGCTCCACGTTGAAACACCAGTCTCCCGGGTAGACAAAGGAGGTAGCGCCTATGCGGAAGGGGCCGGGGACCGGGGAAGACTTACTCTCGACCATAGACCGCCTCGTGAATCGACTCGGCAACGTCGAGCATGATGAGCCCCGGATCTTCAAGCCATGAAGAAGGTAACTCGATAAAACCTGCTCTTCCGTCGGCGCACGCGCGCAGGCGTGCCAACGCGCCCGTCTTGCAGACGAACTCGGGCACGCCTTCAGGGGAGACGATGATCTCGGGATCCATCGAAAGCACATGCTCCGCCGTGTACTGAGGCCACCCGCTGAAGTCATCTGCAGCAACATCAACGAGCCCCGCGTAGTGAAGAATATCGTGATAGCTCGTTCCCACGGTCCCGCCAAACATCTGGGTACTGTAGGCGCTCAGATAGATTGCCTCCTTGCGGACAGATTTCGGCGTCATATTGGCGATGCTCCGCATGCGTCGTCCATAGACACTCGCAAGTCTCTCGCCCCCTGAGTGCGATCCAAGTAGTACAGAAATTTGCCGTACGTCGCGCAAGAAGCTCTCCACACCTCGCATATCGCCCAGTGTGAACACCGCGATTCCGGAGGAGCGAAGACGCTCGGCATGAGGGATGCTGCTGAGCGAGGAGACGAGAATGAGATCGGGCGAAAGTGAGAGAAGCCTCTCAGTCTCATTCATTCCTACGAACTGCTCGATACCCGAGAAGCGATGAGCGTCCGGAGCATCCTTCAGGCCAGCTGAAATCACTCCGACAATGCGCTCCTTCTCGCTAAGTTCACCAAGGATGGAGCGAGCGACGATACTGCCGGCAATGATGCGACTGTAGGTGGTGTCAATGGTGATACCGCGGTCGTTGGCGTCTAGGAGCGTAGGGCGTCCGTCTTCCGTAGTGGAAAACTGAAGATCTCTGAGATCAGTAGTTTCCTTAGCCACAGTCTTCGAACCGACACCTCCAAAGCCCATGATCACGGTGGCGGCAACCAACGAGAGACAAACCAGTGAGCCATTGAGAATCTCGGCAGCTCTCATGACGCGCCTCCGCTAGGCAGAGAGAAACCAAGAGCAGCGTTCTCGGCTAGCTCGACGCCATAGATCTCGCGAACGTGACCTGCTGTGACGACATCTTTGGGAGGGCCGGAATAGGCAACCTTGCCATGGCGCAGGAGCGTCACGCTATCGGCGTGGTTCATCACGTCGTCGAGCTCGTGCAGAACGGCCAAGATTGCGTAGTTCTCTGATGCCAGACTCTGAAGCAATGCGAGAATTCGAAGACGGTTGGCTATGTCGAGACCAGAGGTGGGTTCGTCGAGAAAGATAATGCGCGCCTCGGTGCATAGGGCTCGCGCAATCAGGGAAAGGCGTCGTTCACCACCGGAGAGTTCCAGGTAATTGCGTTCTGCGAGCGAACGGATGCCAATTCGCTCCAGCGCCCGACCGACGGCTGCGGTCGACTTCGCCGTCGACTCGCCTCGAGCGAAGCGTCCCTGCGTGACGATTTCACGAACGGATAGCGCTGCATTGAGGGCCGAGGTCTGTGGGACGTAGCTTTGGATCTTTGCCCGCTGGGTGTAGTCG
Organism: Myxococcales bacterium; assembly: GCA_024222395.1. GTDB lineage: Bacteria > Myxococcota_A > Polyangia > Haliangiales > Haliangiaceae > NORP324. The sequence goes on along the minus strand of JAAEPE010000539.1, from coordinate 4,930 downwards.
AAAGACGCTAAGTCTTTGCCCGCAGTCTTGATTCGACCGGCTTGCGTCGCCGTGATACCAAGTAGTGCTCGAAGCAGCGTAGATTTCCCTGCTCCGTTCGGCCCCGCGATGACGCCTACCTCACCGTAGGCTAGTTCCAACGAGACGGCATCAACGACTCGTTTGCCCGAGAGATCCACGCAGAGGTGTTCGACGCAGAGTGCGGATTCAGCCACGGAGAACTCCCATGTAGCGAGACCGCAGAAGCAAGTAGAGGAAGGTTGGTGCTCCAATCAAGCCGGTTACAACACCGAGAGGAAGCTCCCCTTGAATTGAGACGAGACGGGCTACCAGATCACAGAGAACGAGGAAGATGCCGCCTGCCAAGGCCGAGGCCGGAATGAGAGCTCGATTGCTGAGACCGACAATCGACCTACACCCGTGGGGAACAACCAGGCCGACAAAGGCGATGGTGCCCCCAACAGCGACTGCGGCTCCGCTGAGAAGGGCAATCCAAATGACGCACCAGCGTTTCACGAGTTTTGTGTCGACGCCGAGTGACTCAGCCTCTTCTTCACCTGTGAGCAAGAGATCTAGATGCTTCGACCAGGTCCATGCGCCAACAATGCCGACTATCGAGACCGCCGCAATCAGGAGTGCTTGGCGAGGCCCCGCACCTCCGACACCACCGAGCATGAAGGCAACCATCGCCCGGCCCAGTTCCCAGGTTTGCTGACCTAAGCTGGTTACGAAAGCGCCGACACTAATGAAGAGATTTGAAAGAAGGAATCCGCACAACAGTAGCGCAATGATATCGGGGCGATTGCGGGTGATTGCCATGAGCACACCAAGCGCGATAAGCGCTCCGACGAAAGCTCCAAGGGGAATCAGCATCTCTGGTGAGAACGCCACGTGCCCACCGACAACAGCCGCTCCAGAAAGAAGGGCAAGCTTGGCGCCGAGACTCGCGCCGGCTGAAACGCCGAGAATAGACGGGCTCGCCAGGGGATTGCGGAACAAGCCCTGGGCAAGCACGCCCCCAACCGCCAGAGCAGCCCCCGCAAAGTAGGCTGTCGTGACGCGGTAAGCTCGCAATTCCAAGTAGGCGCTGCGCATGCCCGCATCACTCAAGTCACCGTAGCCCACGAGAATGCCAAGCGCCAGGCTACCAATGGAGGCAAGGACGAGCAGGAGCAATATCTGTGGGCGCGAGCGCGGCATTAGGCTAGAGGCAAATGATGCCGTTGGCATAGGCCGCAGGCAGACCGATGTCGAGACCAGCGGACTCGGTTCGCTCTACGTCATCCGAGCCGTAGACGCGAAGCGTGCCCTGGTTCTTATCGTTTGTGACGATCTCGCCCCACGGGCAAACGACGAAATCGGTCACGTGCTGTCCCGCTGGTGTTATGGACTGCTCGGCTAGTGTGCCCGAAGAGTCGACGCGGACCAGTTTGCCCTCGGTGAAGCTGGTGCTCACAGCCAGATAAGCGGAGTCTCCGACGACCTGGAGCTTCGAAACGAAGCCGCCAAGCTCGGAGTTTTCGATAAGGCAGCCCGCGGAAGCAGGCGTCGGCCCAGGAGAGACTCGCTCCACACAGCCGTTGCCAGTACCAAAGTCCTCTGTCGTGGTAATGAGTAGGTCACCCTGAAATGGTCCTGTGCTGGAGCTCGCTTCAAATAGGCCAAAGGGATTGTTGTTGGTTAGGTCGAAGTCTGTGGAGATAGTGTTCGTTGCACTATCAATGACAATCACCTTGCCGCCCTGCGATGCGAAGGTATCGTCGAGTATTCCTAGGGATGCGTAGAGGTTGCCATCGACTTCGATAATCGACCCACAATTGGGTACGCCATCGCTGTCATATGAGGAGATGTCGATAAGCGTTGGCGTCGCCTGCTCGTCGCCCTGGTCGAGCACGATGATATTTCCGGAGTCATACGCACAGACGTAGATCGAGTCACCGATGACGGCAACGTCTTGAGGGTTGGTGCCAGCGCCTGTCGAGATTTGCGCAACTAGCTGCTTCGTATCGATGTCGACAATCGTCACGTTGTCGGATCCGAATCGATTGACAATGTAGAGCCTATCGCCAACGTGGCGAACCACGCTATCGCTGGCCGCCACTCCGGCAATTACGCCTTGTCCGACGCCTAGATTATCGATGAAAATCTGGCTCAGGATTCCAGATGTCACTCCATCTGTGCCCAAGGCAAAGACCTCAGCATCAGACGTGCTTCCGTCATCCGTTTGCCCGCCGCAGGCCGTTTGGGAAAGGTACAAAAAGGACAGTGCGATTGCTTTATGCATAGGAATTCTACTTAGATACTTGCATTGAGAGTGAGATAGAAGGAGCGCCCCGGAAGCGGGTAGCCCAAGAAGTCAGAAACCGCACGGGGCACGGTATCGAGATCTGCCCTGGGAGCAGGATCGAGTGCAATGGATTCGACGCGTCGGTCAAGGATATTCTTGAGAGCCACACCAAGAAGCATGTGCGTCCCTATGTCGAACTTGAGACCGGTGCCCAGGAGCAAGCGCCCCGGGACTTGTGAGAGGTTCGCAGCGTCCAGATAGTTGCCGGTCGTGTAGGTGACGTCTGCAGTTCCGGTAATCCACTTTGCGAGCGAGGGACTGTATTCGGAACGGGCGAAGACTTGGTGCCTTGGCCGCAGAGGTAGGCGCTTGCCCTCGTACGATTGCAGGGTATTGCTTTGCTTCGAGTCGACGAGCGTGTAGTTGGTACTCATCTTCAGGCCAACGTCCAGCTCGATGTGCATCGAGGCCTCTATGCCGTAGAGCATTGCTGAACCAAGGTTCTGAGCTTGCGCGGCGCCCCCCGCGGATGGCAGCAAGACGATGGTGTCATCCTGCCTAGCGGCGAAGAGAGCTCCTTGCGCGTAGATGTCGCCTAGCGGCCCCGGAGCGGCCTCCCAGATCTGCACAAAGCCCAGATCTGCGGAGAGGCCTGTCTCGGAGCGCAGCTCAGGATTGCCAACAATGAAGCCGCGGTCACCAAAGAGTTCGGTAGAGGTCGGAGCTCTGAAGTAGCGCCCGGCGCTAGTCTTCAGCTCTAGGTCATCGTAGTCGTAGCTCATCGTCATGCGAGGGCTTAAGAAAATCTCGAACCTAGCGCTCGCATCAGGAGTCGCCGCCACTGGGTCCAAATCCAATCCGGCGCTCGTCCTCTGCCCATCGACTCGCAGGATCGGCGTGAGTTTTAGGCTCGAGCCAACGACAATCTCATCGGCGAAAGCTGCTCCGACGCCTCCTCGCCATGCTCTGGCCGAGGAAACCGACGTGTCTAGGAAATCGTGACTTCGGAAGCGTTCGTAGCTGAGGTCTAGGCTTGCCTTGAGCAGGTGTGCCGAGGAGGCAAGGAGCTCCACGTCGCCAACAAGGCCTGACGATACTGTTCGATAGCGATTGTGTTGATTTCCGAGTCCAACCTCGCCCATGACGTCGCGGTAGACTTGTTGGTCGAGGAAGACATAGCTCTTGCCTGAAACGCGTAGGCCTTGGGCTTTGTGACGAAACCCTAGGTCTACCAGCTCACTAATGCTGTCGAGAGAGGTTTGGTCGGATTGCACGGAGCCTATGCCCGGTATGCCCTGGTATTTGAGAGTCGTTCGAGTGCCAGCCTCGATGGTCACTTCTGACAGCTCGTAGGTCGCCCTAGCGTGAGCGTGCACCATGTCAAAGTCGTTGTTGCGTCGCTTCTCATAGCGGTCGTCATCCGCTCTGAGCAGAGTGCCGTTGTCGTTGAAGTAGCGGTAGTCTCCATCGGCTCCCCGGTAGCCCATGCTAGCCAAGTACGACCACCTAGCGTCCCCGTCGGAAACCCGGGCAATGAGGTGCTTTGCTCCAAACGCCCCCAAGCCACTCGAGACACTTGCATTGCGCTGGGAAGCACTGCTCATGCTTCGGAATTCGACTGCTCCACCCATCGCAGCCCCGCCGAGTCGCATTGGGACGGCCCCACGAAATACCTCAATCTCCGAAAAACTCTGCAGTTCGAATGCGCCAAGATCGTGGCTTGCGTTGCCAAGCTTGGAGACCGGTACACCATCGAGATAGATGGCCGTGTGCGAGGGGGTGAAACCACGAATTGAAATCGAGGCATAGCCGCCTAGTCCTCCAAGCGATCTAACATTGACGCCGACGGAACGACCGAGAACTTCCGCGACACTAGTGGTCTCTCCGACGAGTTCTGCAGTGTCGATCTTGGTAGTAAACCCTGCTTGCGGATCGATAGCTTTGCCGAAGATCGAGACGACCTCGCCCTCCCCTTCTTCTTGCGCTGGCGCATCCTGCCCGCGCGCGGGCGCCGTCATCCCGAGGATGAGAAGAAGCGCAGCCAGCCGTGTTCTGGTGAATATCAATGTCGTTCCAAATAGAACGCACGAGTCTGCGCGTGAGTAGTGCTACCTCCTTCCTCGAAGGGCAATCTCACGCGCGAGCCGGTCTCCTGACTTCTGGCTACCGACTTGCGCCCCTTCCCAGCAATGCCGGTGGTTGAGCGTTTTCGTTCCAGTTACAGTAGCGAGGGCTGTGTCGGACTCTCACCGACTTCCCGAGCACTCGCGCGTTATTTCTTAATGCGTGACCTATAGCCGTCGCCGCGCACAAATGTCAAGGAGTCGCCCTGCCCCTGGTGCAGATCCTGAAAGTGGGGGCTGAGGGCTTAGTACCGGTCCCCAGAAATCGGTGATCAGTGAAAAAGTTGCCCAGGCAGGTCTGATTTGATCGACTTGACGGATGCAAACCAGCATCTAAATCCGTTTGAGTCCGCAAGAAGATCGGGAGCTTCGGCTACGCGTGCGTCGGCAAACAGCTCCGTACCGGGAAGTCGTCCAGGCGAGAATCAATGGGTGTCGATCTGACTGTGACAGCTCTTTTCGGGAATTTCGGTGTGATACCGCCTGTTAGGGGAGCATGACAGCCAATGCCAAACCGCTT
>JAAEPE010000538.1 GCA_024222395.1 Myxococcales bacterium | reverse complement strand
GTCTTCTGCAAGCGGCTCGTCAGCGATTGCGACGACAATTCAAGGAGAGAAGCTAATGGACTGTCCGAATTTTGAGTCCCTGTTCTCAGAAGAACACCAGTCTCATCTAGATGCTTGTGAGACCTGCCGAACGATGATTTCGCTAGCGGCCCTTGACCGTCCAAATCCTGATGCTTGCGAAGAAGTTGATGGACTCATTGGTTTGGCAGCCGAACTCACACCTGAAGACTCTGGGCGACTTGAAGGTCATCTTGCGGAATGCCCCGCCTGCATGGTCACGTACCTATCGGCAGTCTCTGATGCTGAAGTATCGGATTTGGAGCCAGCACCGTCTTGGAAAGGAGCAGGCATGGAAATCGCTGTTGACCCTCAAGGGCTTGGCGCTCGAACGGCAATGGTTAGCGGTGTCGTCCTCGCTGCTGCAGCACTTCTATGGATTCTAGTTTCGAGACAGGGAGACGATGAGAGGGTCGTCGTCCTCGAGTCTCCACAGCCTGTAGCCGAATTGGTCCCGGGCGCGAGTCGACCCTCGGTAGAACCAACAACTTCAACTCTTCCGGCGACGCCGACCGCCAAAGTGACATCGTCACCAAAGAACCGAATTTCTGAATTGCTTGCGCTGAGTGAGAGTGCGTTCTCCGATGGGAGAGACGCCGTTGCCATTGAATACTGCTCTGAGGCGACCGAGATTCTACCGGATGACGAGCGCACGGTGTTTCTCTGCTTGTTGTCCTACTGCACAGGAGAGCAATTTCCCGAAGACTTCGATCAGCTCGTTGAGAACATCCATTCCCCGCTCTTGCAGGACCGTGCCGCAGAACTCTGCGATAGCCGACACGAAGGTTGGACCCCCGGTAATACGTGTGACGAGGTCACCTGCTTGGTTACTCCAAACAAGCTGTGTTGCGCCAGACTTGATACCCAGGAGCAGAAGAAGGAGCGGGAGCGCAAGCAGCAAGAAAAGATAGCGGTGCTCGTGAAAATGGGCACCGACTCGGTCGACGCTCTTGTTGAGCAAGCCAGGAGTGCAGCGAGAGTGAGGCAGTACGAGGAATCGCTAGAGGGATGCGAGGCCGCACTCATTGTTGCCCCCGACCATCAGGCTGCTCGATTGGTCTGTGGCATCGCCGCGTGCAATCTCAGAATGAAGGAGCGTGCCGTGCAGCATATCGACGAACTTGAGGGTGCAAGTAAACGTGCGGCAGTTAGACAAATCTGCATCCGCAACGAG
>JAAEPE010000537.1 GCA_024222395.1 Myxococcales bacterium | reverse complement strand
TTCCCCAAGCTTGTGTCGATAAGCCTTGCCAAGCCGAACCGTTCCATCCTTGCGACGACGTCGAGACTTCATGTCCCTTGTAGATCACAGCGGGATCTACGAAGCAAGCACTGGATCAAATCCTATCTGCCGAGGAACTAGTACTAGACGCATTGGAAGAAGCTGAGCGATATCCATGAAGGAGCCCTGTCGCGGGCTAGAAGTCACTCAGATCACACAAAGCCGAGGGATGCCCTCTGGCACAAAAACCGCACTAGGTGTTTCTCTGTAATCCCCCGGATTCGCCGACGGTAGTGCCACAAGCTTGAGAGGGCTCAACACGGCGACGTTATCGCCCACGGCCACGACGGCCTCGTACGCTTCGTCGAAGGGAAATGGATCGAGTCCCTGCGAGCGTTGGGCGGGATCTAGCTCGGTTAGGTACTGCCGAGCGTGGTGCAAGTCGATCTTGTCGCCCAGGTTATCGATGAAGACCTTCCCGGCTGGTATCTCTACGATGGTCCCGTCGCCGGCGACTAGGCGGAAGCCGATGGTCCGTGCGTCTCGATACACCAAGGGATTTGGCAGTGCGTCCGGATGCCGAAGCTCAATGGAGAATGCGACGCTCAGCTGATTGCGCAGTGGCGCTCTTACCTGGGAAGCCTCCTGCACGATTCCTGAGATCTGTCGTGCTGGCAGCTGCTTGACAGCAGCACTCGCCCCGTTTGGGAAGACTCCCTGGGGGCGAGCCAGCAGTCTTCGGCCCCCGGTCGCGTGCCGGTCTTTCGCCATGAGGAAGGGAAGCGCAAGCAGCCCAAGGCCCATTCCCCCTAGTTGAATCATCCAAAGGCTCCCCCATGCTCCGACCAGCGATCCAACAACCGCAAATGCGCATAGCGCCTTGGCAATATTCTGAGTTACCTGCCTGGGCTTCGCCCTACCCCAAACATGCTCCAATAGCACCTCACGATGTGCGGGGATCGCGAGCTGAACGGTGCCCTTGGGGTGTTCCTCACAAGACTCCCCCTCAGTCAGTGCACTTCTACACACCAGGCATACACAAGTACGGGAAGCCCCCCAGTTGGGTGCGCTATCTGAGTGTGATGATTTCATTGCAAGTTTGGGTGGTTCGATTTCTGTGCCCCTGGGTGCAGATCCTGAAAGTGGGGGCTGAGGGCTCAGAGCACAGCGACTTCACACAGCGTGAACAGAAAAGGTCGTGGGGCTGTAACTACGGGTGGAGAACTCTGGTTGCGTGGAAATGCGGGGTATCCGGAACTTTGCAAAAAACCACCCGGCAACGACCGGAGAAAGATACCCCGCGAAATGAATAGTAGCGAGATTTCAAGTGAAGCGTGGATGGCGTCGGCACAAAAAGCGTGGATATCGGCGCAAGGAGCCCCGTCTGCATCGGATCTGATGACAGCATTGCATCTGCAGCTGGCGACAGTGCTGGCAACCGCCATGTCCGAAGCATTAGCCAAAGGCATCGCGGAGCTTACGGCGTACGCGGCCTCGGGACTTGACGATGATGAATCAGCGTTGGACGCGGAAACCGAAGCGCTGGCTGTG
>JAAEPE010000536.1 GCA_024222395.1 Myxococcales bacterium | reverse complement strand
GCAGCCGTGAACTCATCGACTCGGGTCGAACCGACGAGGAGCACAGGGCACCTCAGCTCACCAGTTCCCGGGGCCAATTTTTCGAAGTCGCCCTCTTCGTACATGACGATTCGATTTCGCCCGGTCTCTTTGGCGCGGTACAGAGCTTTGTCCGCGTTGGACACCAGGTCGTCAAGGGTCTCACCATGGTCTGGGAAAACCGCCATTCCGAGGCTGACCGAGGCTGATGGTGGGCTTGGGCCAATCAGACTCTGGCCCCTCGGTATTGCGAATCTCGGAAACCATCCGACGCACACGCTCGCCGACAGTCGGCACCGCGTCGCGCTCGGTCTCGGTCAGAAGAACAACGAATTCCTCGCCGCCAAATCGTGCGACCGCATCGGAGTCTCGCACCGCGTCGCCCATGGCCTTTGCCGTGGAGGCCAAGATCCTATCGCCGATCATGTGGCCGTACTCATCGTTGACCTTCTTGAAGAAGTCGATATCGCCGAGTAAGAGCCCAATAGAGCGACCATGGCGCTTGGCAACCTTCATCGCCTGCTCTGCAAGTTCGGTGAATGCTCTCCGATTGAGCAACCCTGTAAGTGGGTCAACTCGAGACAGACGTGTGACCTCTTCGAGCGCCAAGCTGAGCTCTCTTGTGCGCTTTTCGACTTCCTGCTCGAGGTTCTCTGCGCGCATGCGCTCTCGCACCAGAAGATTTCGGTAGCGGCCCTGCATACGAGCCTCGGCGCTCACGTCGCGAAAACTCTGAATCACACCAATCGCTTCGTCGCCGCTTAGAATGGGCAAATACGAGAGAATCACGGTGAGTTCATCGCCGTTTTGATTTGAAACAGTCTCTTCGGCGAAGTGCATCGCCTTGCGGTTCGCCATGCAGGCCAAAGCCACCTTCTTTGCTTCATCAGGGTTGCCTCCGACGAAGTCAAACGTGCTGGCGCCGTCTCGAATGGCGTTGATTAGCTGCCTACGTCGAAATCCGGCTAGCGTGGGATACGAAGCGCTATGCGCGACCATGCCTAGGTCACGATCCAGCAACACCGCTGGATCTGACATGCCAGACACTATCCCCTTCGCGATGTGAATATCGCTCTCAGACAAGCTAATTTGTACTCCTAATTCTTCAACGGAAGTCGAAGTTCCCCATCAATCAGAATAGCACGGTTGGACAGGCCGGACGCGAGGAGACGGTCCTCTTGCTGAGCCGCAACTGAGCCTTATTGGGGCGGGCGTGCCAAGATCGATCGGTATCTGACGGTATGCTCGTCTCATGGGGTCGGAACTCTCCCGTTTGCTTCAAGAAATTCAGAACGTTGCAATCACCTTGGGCTCCGGATCAGATCGAAGACCGACGTCCGCTCCTGCTAAGATCCGAGCGTCGCGGAAAGCGCCAGCAAGTCACAGGATAGATGGATGAACGATGGCTCCAAAAATAACGGCATGATCGCCACAGACGTCTTGGCGCCAACCCGCGTTATTGCCGGCAAGTACCACCTGGGCAAGGTACTCGGCGAAGGTGGCATGGGGGCTGTCTACGAAGCAGATCACCGAGAATTGGGAGCGAAGGTCGCGGTCAAGCTTCTTAGCGAAGCCAGCGTGAACAATCCAAGCAGTCTTGCGCGCTTCCGTCGTGAGGCCAAGGTCATGGGGCAAATCCGCCACGAGAACGTCATTTCGGTGATGGACGCGGGCAACGACGAGAGCGGCGTGCCATTTCTCGTCATGGAGCTTCTCGAAGGCGAGAGCCTCGCGGGAACGCTGCGACGAGAGCGACTGCTCTCGCCGGGCCTCAGTGCGTGGATCATCTCAGAAGTTCTCGCAGGCTTGGGAGCGGCCCACGCCAAGAACATCATCCATCGCGACCTCAAGCCTGGCAACGTCTTCATCGCGACTCAGAGCGACGGATCCCGACGAGTGAAGATCCTCGACTTTGGCATTTCCAAACTCGGCGATACGTCGGCAACCCTGAACGTCACCGCGCAGGGGGCCTTGGTGGGCACGCCGAACTTCATGTCACCTGAGCAGATCCGTGCCCGCGAAGAGCTCGACGGGCGCGTGGACATCTACGCCGCTGGCATCTTGCTCTATCGAATGGTCACAGGTCGCCTGCCCTACGTTGGCAGCAATGCGGAAGAACTCTACCGCAATATATTCATCGCGCAGCCGACTCCTCCCACGGAACTTCGACCGGAACTCAGCCCAGGGCTCGAGGCAGTCATCCTCAAAGCCATGTGCCCCGAGCGGGACAATCGATACCAAACGCCCTACGAATTTAGTGATGCCTTGCAGCAAGCCGTTCCAAGTGAGGGCTACGGCTCTGGCCGACAGGCGCCGACCCGGCCTTTTGTGCCCTCAGCCATGATGCCCGGACGCTCGATGCCCACGACGGACTTGGGGCCAAACAACAAGACCTGGCAGTGGATAGCTCTCATGGTGATTGTACTCGGCGCCATTATTGGCGGCGTCGTTACCTACTCCATCACCAAGGAAAGCAAGAAGGCGGAACAAGCAGGCACGGCCGAAGGCAAGGAAGAAACGCCAGCTGTTTCTTTGGTAGAAGGAAAGCCTCTCTACTTCGCGGTCACGCGTCATAAAAACCCTGAGGACATTGTCGCGGAACTGCGACCACTCACAAACTACCTTTCCAAAGAAATCCAGCGCCCTGTGGAGATCAAGATTGTCGACAACTACGACGACGTCTCTTCGAGGCTCAACAATGGCCAGATTCATCTGGCTGCCCTCTCCGCCGCCAACTACGTGCGGGCCAAGCGCAGACTTCCGACGCTGAAGCTCTTGGCAACGCCAACCACCTCTTCCGGGCCGAGCTACGGAGCCTATATCTTGGCCAAGGCGGACTCGGGCATTCGCACACTCGAAGACCTCAAGGACAAGACGTTTTGCTACACCAGCAAGTCATCGAGTTCTGGATACCTCTATCCAAGAGCTGTGTTCCGCGAACAGAACATCAACCCTGACACGCACCTGCAAACACGATTCACCAGCGACCACATGGAATCACTCCGCGTGCTCGAAACAGGTGGATGTGATGGCGCCGCCGTCTACGACAAGATTTGGATCGAGGCCGCGAAGAGCGGTCTAGAGGCCTCATCCTTCACCGTGCTGGCAACAACAGAGCGAGTGGCCTGGGATGCGTATTGTGTTACGGACATGCTCGATGAGAAAACAACCGAAGCGCTTACCCGGGCACTTACAAATCTCAAACAAGGCTCTGCACTGAGCAAGAGCGTGTTGCTAGATAATGAGTTGCCATTTTCAGGTTTTCTACCCGCCGATGATTCCCTCTACGAGCCCACCAGACGCATCGAGAAGTTCCTGAGTCTCGAAAAGCAACAAGACACAGCGCCGAGCGAAGAGCCGTAGCTCGGGCCGAGCGGCTCTGAGCCCCAGCTTCTCAATATCTACTGTCTGCGATCCGATAAGGATCAATACGGGTCCAGGGCCTTCGAATGGTCCGGTCAGGAGCGCCATCATGGCGTATGTCCGGCGGGTGATCGAAGGAGAGTCAGACCTCGCTCCCTTGCCGTGGATAAGCCGGCAATTGGTCGACCTCTTCGGCAAGGGTGGATTGCCCGACTGGCGAGAGACAGCAGCAGTGATCAACAGCGACGTGGTGTTGTCGATGAAGATCCTTGGCGCAGTGAACGTTCGCGCCGAGGAATTCGGTTCTCGTATCTGTTTCATCGACTCGGCCGTCTCCGATC
>JAAEPE010000535.1 GCA_024222395.1 Myxococcales bacterium | reverse complement strand
TCGAGCGAAAAGAATGACCGAGGATGGTGAGTTCTGATTTTTCGAGTGCAAGGCGCGAATGAGGAGTTTGCCGGGGCAAATGACGAAATGAGCAACGCTGCAATCGGGAAAGCAGGATCATCAGGCCGATCATTGTTTACGCTCGTCGGTCTAGACAAAGAGAGCGCATGAGCAAACGCGGCGGCAAGAAGGGCAAGAGTCTTTCAAGTACGGGCGAGGCATTTGCAAACAATGCCCTCTCGGGGCTATCGGGCCTCGGCGAGGGCTTGCCAAGCGCACCATCGCCGAAAGAAGAGCCCTCTCTCGCTGCGCCGCCGGCAACAAAGCCAAGATTTCCAAACAAGCTTGTTGTCCGCATGGAAAAGAAGGGCCGCCGAGGCAAGACCGTCACTCGTATTAGCGGTGTGCCCACGAAAGAGCTTGCCACGCTGTGCAAAGAGATGAAGAAGGCATTCGGCTGTGGTGCGGTCGTCGAGGAGCAAGACCTCGTCCTTCTCGGCGACCTAGTGCAGCGCGCGGTCTCGTGGTTCGAGAAGGCCGGTGCTAGCAAGATCGGTCGCGGAACCTAGACTGCCGAGCGTAAACAATGATCGGTCTGATGGTAGGCGATTTCCTCGCTCTTGAGTAGAACATTGAGCGGGACAACAGGGTTCGCGGCGTACTGTGCACCGAAGTAAGCGATGCTGAATTGGGACATTGGGCAGCATCAAAGCGACGTTGGCCCCACTGGGGATGTGCGTTTCTTTCAGTGCGCCGGCGAAGGCAAGCACGCCTTGGTGCAACTGCTCATAGCTGAGGGACTTGTCGCCGATGATGATGGCTTTTTGCCCGGCGAAACGTGTGGCGCTGTCGCGCAATAGGATTGCAAGATTGAGGCTCATGGCTAGCTCCGGTCGTGTGTTGAAGGTGTGTTCTCTTCAAGTAGATCACGGCATAGCCGCCGATTGTCAGAGCGTGGTAGCACAACCTCCCCTAGCCTTGAAGCGCTCAAAGTCTGAGGTCGATCGTACCCATTGCACTTTGTCTTGCCCGTCTACGTGAAAGTGCGGCAGGGCCTCCTTTATGGCCTCTGCGACTTCTTCTGGCGAGACTTTGCGCAGGTACCCCCTTGTCTGCTCGCTGCTTGCTTAGCAGGGAGGTCACGCCATGCTTTTGGTAGTGGGAGTACCAAGTTTGAATGATTCTCCAGGTGAATGTGTGAGCTTCGAGGTATTCGTCCTTGAAGACGAGCGTGCTCACATGCTTGATGCGGGATTGGATACTTGTGCCCGGCGCATGCTCGACAGCGCCGAGTACGCGCATCTTCAGGTAGGGACTTGAGCGTTTCATAGCAGAGACTCCTTTGGCTTTGATGGGGATTGCATGCCATGGGAATATCTCTGAGCCTGGTAGGCGAGTAAGAGACCTTTGCGGTTGTCGGCCGTTTTGTGCGACAGCCCGACGTTTGTGCGGTGCTCTTAACGTGGAAAGAGGCCGCGTTGTTGTTCGAGCTGAAAGACCGCAAAGAGGTCGGCGCAGCCGCTCTCTGGGGCACAAAGGCGAATGTGCTCGAGGATTTGCCCAGTGGGATCCGCGATGGCTGCCCCTGCCTAGGCAGATGGGCGCTACGGCGCCTTCGCATCCATAGGCGCGACAATGAGCTTCGTGAGTGTCTCGAACTTCTCGAGTAGCTCGGCGTGATCCACAGCTGCTGCCCCGCTCACAAATCCGCTGTGTAGGCCTCGAACGGTGCCTGCGCGATCAACGAAGAAGACCAGAGGAAAGCCCTCAGTATTCTCCAGTTCCTCGAAGATGACATCGAGGTCTTCAACATCTCGGGTCGAGCTTTCCCAAGTAATCCCGTAGCGCTCCCTAAAGAGGGCCACCTGCTTCGCAACCAGGTCTTTGTCGTCCGAGGGTTCGAAGGCGATGGAGAGAATCTCAAGCCCATCACCTTTGTAGCGCGCGTATAGGTCGACAAGCACGGGCATGAGATCGATACATGTCGAACACCAGGTGCCGTAGAAATCCATGATCACAGGCTTGCCCCGCAGTGCCTCTAACTCAGGGAGACTCAGAGTTTTGAGCCCCGGCTTGAGACGAAACGTGTGCAGCTCGTCGAGGCTGGGCTCCTTGCCTCGCCAGCCCTTTATCGTGTAGTGCCAAAACTCGTGATAGTGCCAAACACCCTCAAGAGTTTGGCCGTCTTCTGAGACTTTCAATTCCACGTTGTAGGCGTGCTGCCCGTCGAAGGTTGAGAGTTTGGCCTGCGTGCCTGAGACGCGACCATCGAGGTAGCGCACGTCACCGATATTGGTTGGCACAATCCATCCGCTGACGGTGCCATCGGCTTTCTGTACGAACTCTGCCTTGCCAGGGCCGACGCCACTGATACCGAGCACCCACTTGCCGCCAATATCGACAGCCGGATCTGCGCTCTTTACATAGCGGTACTCGGCCCCGGGACCGTTAACTGCGACTCCTTTTGCGGCCACCTGATTTCCCGGATAATAGTCGCTTAGGCGCCACTCCCCTTCCGGTCGCAGCTCCCTCGTAAAATCCAGTTCGAGGGTCGAGGCGAAGACGGAGAATTCAACCATGCACAAGAGGTCGTCACATGTCATCTCACGAGAGATTCGCTCGGTGCCGTTGGCCACTGTGGCAATGCTCGTAGGCTCAAGTGGCAGCTGTACTTCGAGCATGAAAGGCACGTTGCCCCCTTCGGCCGCCACCTCGATGCGATACCACTGAGAGCGAGCGGATGTTTTGGCCTTGCCGAAGGCCTCATCTTTCGAAGTCGCGCCCGGCGAAGTATCCTTCTTCTCTGTCTTCTTGTCGCATGAGAACGATAGTGAGACAAGCACAGCAGCCAGGTACAGCCAGCGAGAATTCATGTCCACAGTCTAGCTCATTCCAGGAGCGAGAATGAGAGTTCTTCCTAGGCTCTTAGCGATAGCCACGCTGCATACGTCTACGTGCCGAATCGATGTCTCTGGGCCCCGTGCCGCAACAACCACCGACAGCCCGCGCCCCCGCCTCGAAGAGCGCCGCGACTCCGTCCGCAAATTCATCGTGGTAGAGCGGCACTCCCCCATCCGGGGCGATGGTCGGTTGTGCAAAGACCGGTACGGAGACTTCGTCGACCATGAGCTTGATGAGATCGAGCATATCTGCAGGTGCCAACATGCAGTTGGCCCCCATGCCCTCGGCACGCTCCTCAAGACCGACCTTGAGCATGGATTCGATGGAGAACCCCTGCGTCGTCTTGTAGCGCTCTCCAATGCGCTTGGCAGTGATTGAGACGACAACGGGCAGCTTAGGAGCCCCTTGACGCGCTCCCAGCAACGCGGCGCGCATCTCCTTGGGATGAGCCATTGTCTCGATGTGCAGGAAGTCGACCGCCCCTTCGGCGAGCAAGGCCGCCTGCTCGCCGAAGACATCCTCGAGTTCAAGCAGGTTGGCGTCCCCTTGCGGCGGGGGGATCTGGGAAGTCGGTCCGATGCAGCCCATCACCAGGAGCTCGTCGCCAGCAGCTTTGCGAGCCAGCGCCGATGCCGCCAACGTACATTCACGTACATCAATCGAGGATCGTTGGGCGAGAGCCAGGCGATTTGCCCCGAAGGTATTTGTCTGCAGAGCGCCCGAGCCAGCATCGGCAAATCTGCGATGGACAGCCAGGACCTCGTCAGGATGTGTGAGATTCCAAGCAGCTGTGGGCTCTGACGCGATATCCAGCCCGCGCTCCATGAGCGAAGTGCCAAATCCTCCGTCCAGCAGAAGCTCTTCGGGCAGGGTACTGCTCAAGTCTCTCGGCGCCGCGCTCACGAGCGGACCATATCCCACCTGCAACCGCCGCCAAAATCCCCGAGGCAAATAGACCAGATCGAATTGGCGACTGACGCGTAACAACCTTCATGTCCACTGCCTTGCGCTTCAGAAATCACGAAACCTTCCACCGTGCCGCGCTGTATTTGGCCATCACCGGCCCACTTGCCGCCCTGGCAAGCACCGTGCTTCCGGGGGGGCCCCCCCTCACTATTGCCCTTGCTACGATGGTCGCGGCCGTCGCCGCCATGGCCGCCGTGACCGGAGCTTCGATTTCAAAGATTGTCGCAGGGGGCCTGGTCGCTTCCATCGGCGGCGCCACCCTGCTCGCCTCATTGCGATGGGGAAACGGCAACGTTGGGCCACTCCTCTTTGCACTCATCGTCGCGCTGCCCATGGCCTCAGGCCTCCGCGGACGGCGTCTGATGCTCTCAATTGTCGCTGGCGCCGGAGCTATCCTTGTTGCTCGCACAGCAGCAATGCACGTCATAAGTTCGAGCGATCTCTCAGCACTCCCTACCTGGGGTAGCGCCGCACTCTCAGGGCTCGCCATCTCGGCAGCCAGTGTCTTCGCCCTGCTTCCCCGCCACATAGAGTTTACGCAAGACGCAGTAATCAAAGCGCACAACCAGCTAAGTGGCAGTGTAAACGGTGAAATTGCCGAACTCGTCGAGCGAGGAATCGCTCTTTGGACACAGGCGAAAGGCGAGCTAACCGAAGACGACGCAAATCGCGCGATCCTCGAAGAAGCAGTTCTTCGCCTCATGGAGACAGCCCGTCGCTGGAGCGATGCAGACACCCGTTCGAGTCATGCCACCGCCGAGAGTTTGGTTGAACGTATGGAGGCTCTCGACGAGCGCATTGACAAGGCCGACGACGAAGTGGTCATCAAGCAATACGAGCAAGCGAGCGCAGCTCTCGCCGAACAGATGAAATACCTCACAGGTATTGCCAAGAATCGAGAGCGAGTCCTGGCCCGCATGCACAACTACCTTGCTGCTATGGAGCGCCTCAGGCTCGCTGTTGCCAACCTCGCAAGCACCACGGCCTCTCGCGAAGTCGTTGATTTGGCTCCTATTGTCGAGAACCTGGAAGAACTCGGTCAGGATATCGACTCCTGCAGCACAGCCCTGCGCGAACTCGAATCCTAGTGTCTCTCACTTGATGGTAGTCTCGTTGGTGGAGACGCCATGAAACGCACCATCGTCACGATTCTCGCCGCACTACTTCTCAGTATCGCCGCACCGCCCGTAGCCAACGCGGACGATGCGGCGGCGCTGTTTAAGCAGGGGCTCGCGCTCAAAGCGCAGGGCAAGTTCCCCGAGGCCATTGCCAAGCTCGAAGCAGCAGTGGCCGCAAGAGATACCCACGCGATGGCTTGGGCTTCTCTCGGGCACCTCTACAAGAAGAGTGAGAAGTATGAGAAGGCCGTTGCGGCCTATGAGAAGGCGACCGGTATGGTCAAGAACGATTCCGTGCTCTGGTCGAATCTCGGCATGGCGTACTACCGAGCCAAGCGCAAAGAGGATGCCGTTGTCGCGCTTGTGAAAGCCTGTCGTCTCGACCCAAGGAACCCGGACATTCACGCGAATCTCGGAACCATCAAGCGCCAATTGGGCCAGGTGGACGCAGCCATCCGCCACCTAGAGCTCGCCTTCAAATACAAGAGTACCGATGCCGTTGCAGCCAACAATCTCGGAATTGCCTACCGAGTCGCAAAGCGCTTCTCCGATGCCGAGCGAGTGCTGAAACAGGCCATCAAGTTGGATCCCCAATCCGCGCAGTATCAATTCAATCTGGGAGTGGTGTACCGGCGATTGGAGGATGTCGACAAGGCAATCGCAGCGTACCAAGCAGCTGCGGATCTCGATCCAAGTATGGCGAAGGCTTGGTACGACCTCGGCCACATGCATAGGCTCAATCACAGCAACGAGCAGTCGATAAAGGCCTTTCGCACATTCTTCGAGCTGACCAAGGAGAGTGACCCCGCGGCAGCAGAGGATGCAGCTCTGCAGATCGAAACACTAGGCGGCGAGCCCTCGCCCCCTACGAAAAAGCCCAAGCGAAAGAAGAGAAAGTCGTCTAAAGAGTCGTCTAAAAGGAAGCGCTAGATCGCACAGCAACACTCGGTTCGTGGTGTGTAATTGGCACAGGCTCCTCACCGAGGGTCGGCACGGCACAGCTGAGGACTCACTGTCTAACGCTGGACTATGCCAACCAGCGAGCACTGTTTTCGAGGGAGCCCTATTGGGATACCAGCCAAGGTCCTTGGAGCTTGGAGCGACATTGGTTTCATTGCTGGACGACCAACAGTGAGCATCAAATTGGCGAGGACCGCCTACGATCTGATCTTGGACACAGGGGGCCAGTGGAAACTGGATCTTCTCTCCATTCCAGTGTGCTGAGCTATTGACCAGCGGGGTGCAAGCCGAGAAGTCGAAGGTAGCGGAGTGTGGTTTGGGCGAAATCGTGGTTCACTCGTCACTCACCCTCGAGGACGTATCATTGGGTGGTGCCACTGCCGAATGGATTGAGTTTCTCTTGGCCAGCGAGTCTGGCTTGGCGGGACCGGGTCACGTGCCGGGAGCTGGAATCCTTGGCACCGGGCAGGTGGCCTCCTGGTATCGAGTTTTGCAGATCATCGACTTCACAACCAACCGCTAACTATCTGAGATAGTCCGCAGCAGCTGACCGAGGACAGGACAAGCGTACGCGGTGGTCGTTTGACCTTCTGCCCGCTCTGCCTCTCTGCCGATTCGGAAGAATGGGCAATGGCCCACTCCCTCTATCTGCCGCGCTATCTACTCTTCCCTGGCTCGGAGACTGCCGAACTGAATCGCCAGCGCAACCTTCGCCATGACCGTGAAGACAAGGGCACCAAGGGCCCAGATGCCAAGGGAGATCAAAAACTCGGATGCCGACGGGCGATACTCGACCAGGTCGCCCATGGGCGATGGAATCTGGCCTGGGATAATGAGGCCCATGCCCTTCTCAATCCATACACCGATGATGCAGAAGACTGCCGCGACTCCCATCCAGATGGGATTCTTGTAGAGCTTCGGAGTCCAGAGGATGATCATGGCAATGGTGCCCATGGCGAGCCCAGACCAGATGTAGGGCACGAGCAATCCGTGTCCGTTGACACCGAAGAATAGGTACTCGGCGGACATGGTGTGGGTCGAATCGGTGTAGAACTCTTTGAAGAGCTCGCAAAACAAGAGGAAGTAGTTGATTGGCAGAGCAACGGAGACGATTCGCCTCAGGTACTTAAAGATGCTGCCTGCGATGTCCACATCGGTGTAGCGATTGATTGCCCAGAAGACGATGATGAGCAGCGCAGGGCCTGCGGCGAATGCAGAGACCAAGAAGCGCGGTGCCATGATGGCGGTGTTCCAGAAAGGACGACCGCCGAATCCGCCATAGAGGAATGCGGTGACGGTGTGAATGCTGACCGCCCAGAAGATGCTTAGGTAGACGAAAGGTAAGTAGAGCCACTTTGCAGGCTCCTTCCCGCGATACCCCTGGAAGAGTAGGTAGCCGGGCACGTGCAAGTTGAGCACAAGGTATCCAGACAACACGACCACATCCCACGCGAGCATGGATGTCGGCAAATTGAGCTTTCCGAAGCCCGGCAGTAGGTGAATGAAACGCTCGGGACGACCGAGGTCAACGGTCACAAAAAGCATGCACATCAGAATCGCCGACGCGGCCATGAGCTCTGCAATGAGCACGACTTTCTTGATATCCGCTCGATGGTAGATATACGTCGGGATAACGAGCAGCACCGCCGCTGCGGCAATACCCACGATGAACGTGAAGTTCGCAATGTAGACCCCCCAAGAGACTTGGTCGCTCAGGTTCGTTACGACAAGGCCGTGCTCGAGTTGCTCGAGATAGGTCGCGAATCCCATCGCGACCAGGAGCCCAAGAAACCCCAGCCAGGCGTAGTAGCGAGCGCTGCCTTTGGCAGCGCAGCGCATCATGTCTATCCAATACTGCAGGTAAGTCTTCATGGGACAGGCTCGGCTGGAGAATTAGCCAACGTAGTAAAAGAGGCGGGGAACAGTGTTGAGTTCTTCTTTGAGGACGAAGACCTGTTTCTCCCGCAGCACCGCTGCTACTTCCGAGTCGGGGTCGTTTAGGTCGCCAAATTTGCGTGCCCCGGTTGGGCACGCCTCATGACAAGCAGGGAACATTCCCTTGCGGGTCCGATGCAGACAGAAGTGACATTTCTCGACGACGCCCTTCGGGCGAATGCGATTGCTCAAGTAGCCCTGATGTGGATTAACTCCCTCAGTCGGAATCGCAGGTTTTGTGAAGTTGAAGCGTCGTGCTTCGTAGGGACAAGCCGCCATGCAGTAGCGACACCCGATGCACCAATCGTAGTCGATGACAACAATGCCATCGCGCTCTTTCCAAGTCGCCTTGGTTGGGCAAGCCTTGACACACGGCGGGTTCTCACACTGATTGCACTGCACAGGGAGATATACTTTGTCCTTCTTGGGCACTTCGCCCTCGTAGTACATATCTCCCTTTTCCAAGTTGAAGGTACCAGCGTCTAGCTCAAGAACCTTGATGTACTGGATTGCAGGATCACGGCTCTGATTGTTCTCTTTGACACAGGCTTCTACGCAGCGACGATTGCCGTTGCAGCGCGAGAGGCTAATTGCGAAGGCGAAAGAGGCCCCATCGATAGGCGGTGGATCCGAGATTTCGACATCTCGGCCGTAGTCCTTCTTGGCGTCACGCGCGAGTCGCGCAAAGACCTTCTCTTTGTCTTTTTCGGTGAGTTCGGTGTAGTGATCTTGTAGATAGGCGTCCAAGTCGCAGCTACTCGTAGCCGCTGCTGCGACGCCAGCGCCGGTAGTACCAGCAAGGACCTTCAGAAATGTTCGACGCTGAACTGGTGTCTCTAGCGTCTCATTGACCTTTTGAGAAAGGCGTGCTTCAGGTGTGGGGAGCTGCGTGTCCTTCTTAGTCATCAGTGAGCTCCCTTTGGGATTCCGAATCGCGAAAACGGTGGAGCGGGCCGAGCAACTTCGGAGGATAGCGCGGGCTCATGAGGGTCGTGGCAGCCGGTACAGGAGAAGCGTTGAATCTTGGTTAACCAGTTGCCGACCTGTTTACCGTGCACTCCCACCGCCCAGTCCCCTGCTTCTTTCGAATGGCACTGACCACAGAGCATGTGTACTTCGTCGAGATCGTAGGTCTTGCCCGTCGCCAAACGAAGATTCTCGGGATTATTCGCGTCGTGGCACGTCTGGCAGTTGTCCCCGCCACTCATATGCCGCACTCGAATCTGGGTGTGAGCATCGATAGGAGCATCACTCTCACCGCCTGTGTGCTGGTGACACTGTTGGCACGGATAGTCTGCCAGTCCGTCTTTCCGAGAGATAACGACTATCTCCACGGGAGGTCGTGTCACCGCATTCTTTGCCGTTTCGGAAGAGCTCGTAGTCTCCCCTGCGCAGCTCGCACTCACCAGGACCCCTCCCCCCAGGAGGAGGGTCCTCAGTACGCTACGGTCGTTGGCTCGGGCCATTTCTCGATACCTCTAGTTCGTACTTCCCAGGGAACTACTCGGCGTAGCGCGCTTTGAATTCTTCAGACCGTCTCTTGCGTTCGGCACGCTCTTCGTCCGTCATCTTGCCGATGTACCATCGGTGCTCTTTGCTATTGATGACCTCGTCGAGCCCAACTTGGAGTGCCTCAGCCGCTGCCACCTTGGCGGCGTCGCCCGACTCAAGACCATCGTGAATGAGATGCTCGAGCTCGGGGAAGAACTTCACGTACCAGTGCTTGGCAACCTCATAGGTTCCGTGCCAGTGGGTGTAGTCAGGGCCCATCATTGCGGCACCGTGACGTGCTCTTCGTCCCTCGTGGTGCCAGAGTTCGAACCAGATGAAGTCGAGTTTGTTAGAGAACTTGACCGGCTTGAGGAGCGGCTTGGCGAGTGCCATCAGCTTAAGACCTGGGTCTGCAAACTTGCGATGGTAGAGGTCGATGAGACCGTCGTACTGCTTGTAGAACGAAGCCACTGTTGTATCGGAGTGACAGGAGACGCAGACGTCAGTCATGTTGGCGCGCCGCTCTTGCCACTTGACCTCTGCACCGGGCAGTCCCATTTTGGCGTCCGATACCTCTGGGCGAACCGACTTAGGAGGACGGTTATTCCAAGAGATACGAAGCCCGACATCGTGTGTGATTGCCTGAGTGCTAGTTGCCGACATGTGACAGGTTGCGCAGGTAGGAGCGGCGTTGTAGTCCTCACCGACAACCCACTTGCTGTTGCCCAGGTTCATGTCATCGATGTTCGCGCGGAAGGCAATGCCGTGCTTAGACTCGTTGTAAATCTCGATTTGCGGATGATCTGGGCCCATGTGGCACTTGCCGCAATTTTCAGGGTTGCGCGCTTGTTCTGCGGAGAACTTGTGACGGCTGTGACAAGCAGAGCAGGAGCCACGAGATCCGTCGGGGTTGAGACGTCCAATCCCCGAGTTGGGCCAGGTCGCAGGGTCAAGTTTGCCGTCGGCAAGCACCTTGACCTCCGCACCGTGACACTGCCAACAGCCGTTGACAGCCGCGGCGGAGACGCCTTTGGGGAAGCCCTCGGTTACGAAACCTCGGTCGCCTTCAACGACCTCAGCCAAGACGTTGTCGAGGGAGCCGAGAATCTTGGCTGCCTGTGCGTGGTGACTATCGGAAAACTCCTTCACCTCTTGTTCGTGGCATTGCGCGCAGTCTTTGGGTGAGACGATGACAGCAATTCGCTGCCCCTCGTGCATGAAGGCATCCTTGTCACCGGCATTTGCCTTGTGACACTCGAAGCAACCAACGTTGGCTCCAAAGTGCTTGGATGCGCCCCACTGCTCGTAGACAGCACGGCTCTTCTTGCGGTGGCAGTCGACACACGCTTCGCTCTCTTTAGAGAGCTCAGGCGGAATGGCCGAGCTTGTCGCGACTGCAGAACGCGACCGGGTCGGTCCCACGCCTCCAATCGCAAAGATCACAAATACGCCGGTAAGAAAGAGGCCGGCAAGAATCCAAGGTAGTCGTTGCATTTTTTTGTACTCCAGCGAGAGGCTGCCCCGATCCTTCTGCAAAAAACGGGACACCTTCTTCAGCAGATTTTCGCTACGAATACAGGGAGCTCCGTGCCATCTTCGCGTGGCAACAGCTAGAGGCTGCATGCTTTGCGCAATGCCGAGTCGAATGCCTCGCGAGTAATGGAGGCCACAACCCAAACGCAGATGGGGGCATAGCCCGGCATAGCCCCACTTTCAGGAACTGCACCCGCCGTCACCTAATCGATCGACACACGGCAGAGGATCGTGTTATCTGACTCTAGGTCCGCACCCCAAATCAACTTGGCTGTAGAATCCCAGGTGATACGATTGTATCCATCTTTCGGACTGACATCCGCCTCTGTGTGTTCAGTGGCAGACACCCAAGCGGAGTCATCGAAGTTGGCTTCTTTCCAGCCGTCCGGTTCGGAATCGGACCGGAACTCGCAATCGGTGTCGGGGGTGGCTGAGTTTGCACACTCTTTGTTGAGCGGGGCCTCGTGGATGACAAGACACTTCCAGTCGCTGTTACTCACACCAATGATTTCGCCTGTGCTGTTTTCTTTGATCTGGAGAATAAAGCCCCCATCGCCCATCTGTTGATTTCCCTCACCGATGTATTCAAGCCCCGAGTCCGTTTCTTTGAAATCCTTCAGAATTAGGGAAGCCACAAAGGGGCGAGTTGCAGAGAAGATTGCTTCTTCGGCATTAAAGGAACGCTCGGTTGTGATCGACACCGAGTCCTCGACGATCAGTGTATCTCCGATGTACATAGCAAACCAGTTGTCCGCCCACGCCTGTAGCAAGTAGGAATCCGTATCATCGCCGCTGTCGACGGCTCCAGCGTCTGGGGTGTTCACAGTTCCGCTGTCATCGCTGCAGGAAAATGAACAGGCGAGCATGATGATGATGGTTGGAACAGATTGTTGATTCAACATAGAGCAAATCTCTCAGATGGTGTGCTCAGAACGAACCCGAGCGTGAAGGTCGGCAACACTGACGCATAGCATGCGGCAATATCTCAGGCACAGCAAGGTTTGGTCGCAGGTATATCGTTGGGTGGCATTTCGGAGACGATTATCGGCACAGGCATTCGGAAGCTAAAGAGCCCGGTTGGTTTGGAGCTTGCCAGGCTATTGCCGAGGCCATTGGGAACAGAGTCGGCGGCAGCCACTTTGTCCAATGCCATCGCCTGGGACCAACCGCGAGCAGTGATTGCTCCGTTGCCAAATCGCAGAGTTCCGATGCCAAGCTGTGGAACGCTAAATTGGCCGTCAAAAATCCATATCGATTTCGTCGTCGAAATCCTTCATGCTGGCGACGTCCATTACGAACTCGGCTTGCCCGCGATACTGCATTGGGAGAGCCGCAACGGGCTTGGCGAGCGCTGTCGACCTTGCTACCAAACTCCTTGGGGAGGGCAACAGAGGACGCGCACAGGTAGAGCGATCTTTAGGCATACAAAAAGCCCTTGCAAGACGGACGTCGTGAGCTGCGGTTCGGCAAGTCGAATTCCTCCAAAGACTCGCCATACTGATACCCCCACCGCACAAGAATCTCACGCGGTACTTCGGCGTCTTTGCGCCCGCGCAACGTCCTTCATTGCTTGCTTCGATAGACTGACGCCCAATTGGTAGCTTTTGGTAACGAGTCGCACGACAGGGTTTTGCTTCTTCCAGGTCATCGATTTGGCGTAGCCCACAATCGCCTCCAAGGTGTCTGGCAGCGCTCCGTTCCGATGGTTCGCAAGGACTCCCCAACAGCGTTCTACCGGATTATACTTGCTGTAGTAGGGCGGGTAATAGGCCAGGCGGACCTTGACCTGATAGCGGTCAGCAACGCTCACCATTCGGTTTAGGATCTGGGCTCGGCGTCCACTGTTCTCGGGGCCAGTATCCTGGAGAAGAACCAGTGTGTCGATATTGGGAAGACGG
>JAAEPE010000534.1 GCA_024222395.1 Myxococcales bacterium | reverse complement strand
TCGCTGCAGGCTTCTTCGCTGCAGGCTTCTTCGCTGCAGGCTTCTTCGCTGCAGGCTTCTTCGCTGCAGGCTTCTTCGCTGCAGGCTTCTTCGCTGCAGGCTTCTTCGCTGCAGGCTTCTTCGCTGCAGGCTTCTTCGCCGCAGGCTTCTTGGCCGGTGCTCTCGCCATAGGTCTATTGGCTTTCAGACACGAAACCGAGGTGGTTTCCAGAGTCGGGTGCGCGTTCGTATCGCGTCGGTTCGTAGTGAAATCGTAAGTGCATCAGATGTGCCCCGAACTTTGGTCCAGCTTTGGGAGCCCTCGGTCGGCAGGGCCCAGGAGCGGCTTGGCCTGCAGACTTCAAGTCCTAAGATGGCGCAGAGTTGGAACTCCGGAATAGCGTCCCGGGAAGGTCCAGATGGGCTGAGCCTCTCGGATTTGGCCTAGATGAACCAACCGACCTGCCCAGCGGGGCTATACATATCACCATAACATGGCGAATCCCACGCCATTCGTCATCTTTCGCTAACGGGTCGATCTCTCGAAATATGTGTCTGAATTCATGCGTCTTGCCGCGCTGAGCGTGGTTCCGAGCCTGATCCGATGACACCATGGCTCCATGGATCGCTGTCCTGTGCCGGAAGCAAGAAACCGACTGGCCACTTTCAACGATGAGAGAAGTTCCATCGTCGATGAAGTTTCGAGCCGAATCGTCAATGACCATCTTAGGCTTGCCCAAGATAGCCCTGATGAGTCACTCGAATACGTTCTCAACGAGGTCGCCTTTGCAGAGATTCAACGCCTGCAGAAGAGTTCGTCGAAGAATGACAAGAAGCGACTAGCTCGCTGGCACGACTTGGCTCATAGGCTCGGTCAGATGTCCGAGTTCGACAAGCGCAAGGAACTAGAGTCAATTGTCCGGTATCACGCGCAAGACATCGCTGGGAATTTCAATCCCAAGGTCTTTCGCTTCACAACCGACATCTTGCCGCCGGCTCTCTCGTTCTTGCTCAATCCGATATCAGGGTTCGGAGAAGGCATGCAGGCACTCGGTGCGATGGCCGATCAGATTCGGATAGAGGGGCCTATCGATCAGATTCATCGCTGTTGCGAGCGGGGCACTTTGGTGGTCACCCCGACTCATTCGTCCAACCTCGACTCCATTGTGCTGGGCTTTGCACTCAACCGTGTTGGGCTCCCGCCCGTGACCTATGGAGCCGGCAAGAACCTGTTTTCAAATGCCTTCATGAGCTACTTCATGGAGAATCTCGGCGCCTATCGAGTCGACCGTCGGATGCGTTTCGGCCTCTACAAGGAGGTGCTCAAAGAGTACTCATCGGTCTTGCTCGAGCGCGGCTATCACTCTCTCTTCTTCCCAGGCGGGACTCGCTCTCGCTCCAACAAGGTCGAGAATAGACTGAAACTCGGGCTCCTTGGGACGACGGTGAGCGCAATGGTCAATCGCGCCAAACAGGAGGGGGAGGGGATTCCCCGCATCTACGTGGTGCCTGTGACGATCAATTACCGATTGGTGCTCGAGGCGGAGACGCTGGTCGAGGACTACCTCGAAGAGACCGGCAAATCTCGCTACATTATTGAGGACGACGAATTCTCAAGGATCGGTCGCATCGTCGAATTTGCCCGAAAGACCATTGCCCACGAGGGGGCCGCGGTTGTGCGATTTGGCGCTCCCCTAGACACCTTCGGTAACGCGATTGATGACGATGGTGAGTCGCTGGATAATCGAGGTCACATCGTCGACCCGAGGGGCTACTTGAGGGACTCTGCCGGCGAGATTCGCAGTGATGCTCAGCGGGATGCCGTCTACACTCGCATCTTGGGGCGCAAGCTCTCTGCGGCGTTCCACCGCGAGACCGTGCTGATGGGGACACACATCGTCGCTCAAGCCTGCCTGGAAGTTGCCCATAAACGAACGGGGATCGGAGATATTCTTAGGCTCATGCGCCTTAGCGAATCGGCCCTCGCGCTCCCGGTCGACGACCTATCCGACGCTGTCGGCCAACTGAGGGATGCCATCCTCGAGCAGCCGGAGCACGGGACCTTGGATGCGACGCTACGTTCGATGACTCCGAGAGAAATTGTTGATCAGACAATCCATTTTATGAGCACCTATCATACGAAGCGGGTCCTCTATCAAAGTGGGGCGCACATTCGCGTTGGCTCCATGAAGCTCCTGTACTACTACCGCAATCGATGTGCCCACGTGCGCTTCAACCTGCGCTCCTCTCAGGAGGCGAGCTAGTGAGTTCCCTGAGCCTTGATGCGGGCCGCGTGGGTATTCTCGGCGCCGGCCCCTTTGGCCTGGCGCTGGGCAGTATGCTCGCGAAGGGCGGTCGCCCTGTAACGATTTGGTCGACTACGCCGAGCGTAGCGGAGTCTATTAATCGGGACCATGCGTGCGACCGATTGCCGGGGCACGAGCTGCCAGAAGGTTTGGTTGCGGTGGCCGACCTTGGTGAACTAGTCGGTCTCGCCCGCTTCTTGGTCCTGGCCGTTTCTTCCGAGAGCGCATGTGATCGGCTTCAAACTCTGGGGGCCGTTGCGACTTCGTCACACATCGCTGTGCATGCCCTTGGGGCGTTGGCGCCAGAAGGTGATAGGCGAATCTCGCAGCTCATTGCAGACGAGACTCCAATCCTGCGCAGTGGCGTGGTTGCAGGGCCCTCGATGGCTGCGGACATCGCAGCGGGACGCACTACTTCGCTAGTTTGCGCATCAGAGTTCGATGAAGTTACGAGCGAGTCGAGACGACTGCTCTCTGTGCCTTCAGTAATGCGTCTATACCGAAGTCGGGACGTGATAGGAGCGGAGCTGGCATCTGCTCTCTCCGGTGCCTATACGATAGCGATTGGGCTCGCCGATGGGCTGGACGTCGGCATTGGTACCAGGGCCGTGCTCGTGACGCGGGCTATCTCCGAGATGACGAAGCTTGGTACTGCGATGGGTGGCACTGCTAAGACATTTTCCGGACTCGCCGGGCTTGGCAACTTGTTGGTTCGCAGCTCGGTCGAAAATGACCGGATTTCGCCCAGCTATAGCTTCGGCCTCGACCTCGTCAAGGGGCCAGCAAGGGTGGTTGGTGAGGGGCCGCGGGCCGCAATCGCCGGTTTGCGGCTCGCTCGGTCCCGCGGCATCTCGTTGCCGATTCTTGAAACTGTTGGCAACGTGATTGCCGGTGAGGTCTCGGCCCGTGACGCTGCCTCCAAGATCTTTGAGACGGTTACCGAAGAGGAGTAGTCCTTGTGGGTACTAGGGCGACGGGGCACTGGTGATCGGTTAGCGAGCACCTGAAATCTCTCGCGCGTACAGGCTCGCCTTATAGTGGCGACCAGGGTTCGGATTCACGCCCTCGCGCCAGAGTGCTTGTTCGAAATGCTCGACTACTTTGCGAAACTCGCTCGCCGTACCCGCGGCGAGGATCGTAGGCAGGTAGCCGAGGACGAGCGCTGTCACGCGATACAAGCTCGGTT
>JAAEPE010000533.1 GCA_024222395.1 Myxococcales bacterium | reverse complement strand
TCTGAGAAGAATCACCAAGGCCTTCTACGACAAGATCTACGAGCACCCTTGGCTCGGCAAGTACTTCGAGACCATCGATAGGGACCACATAGCTTCGCAGCAGGCGGAGTTCATGCAAGGTGTCTTGGGAGGCCCCCAGATTTACCGAGGGCGGACGCCGGGAACCGCGCATCCGCATATCGAGATTGCCGAGAAAGCCATCGATCTCAGGCAGGAACTCTTGCGCCAGCCCCTCGCCGAGCTGCGTGTTCGAAAGGACATAGCGGAGCACTGGCTCAAACTCGACGAGGCATTTCGACAACGTCTCATCAAAGACAAGGGTGCCTGCAGCAAGCGATACGGCACCGACAAGCTCATCGTGGCGCCGCCAAGCTCCCGGTAGGAGACTGCTAGCTTCGGATCCAAGTCCAGACTTCGCGAAGACTGGGCTTTTTGCCGTAGGAGAGAATGCCTACGCGGTACACCTTCGCAGCCAAGACCACCGCCCCCAGGAGAGACACCAGGAGGATGCCGATGGAGAGAGCGATTTCTGCAGGCGACACTGCGTCATACAAGTAGCGCATTGGCATTAGCACTGGCGAGGCAAAGGGAATCTGGGTGAGCACCTCCGCGATGCCGCCTCTGGGATCGCCGGCGACGATTTGCACACAGAGTACCGGGATGATGAGCAGTAGCATGACCGGGGTCTGAGCTTGCTGGGCTTCCTGCTCGCTGTTGACCATGGCGCCAATTGCCGCAAACAAGGCCGCATAGAAGAAATAGCCTAAGAAGAAGTAGATGAGGATGACGGCGAAGTCATAGGCGCCAATCCTTGGCATTTCAAACGTGCCCGCACCTGGAATGCCGAAGAGCCCAAGGACCTCTTCTCGAAACCCCACAATGAGCGCAGCCATAAGGCCCCATAGGGTGAGCTGCAAAAGGCCGGCACGACCAACGCCGATCACTTTGCCGAGCATCAGAGAAAGAGGACGCACCGAGGAGATCATGATTTCCACGACGCGATTGTTCTTCTCTTGAATCACACTGCGCAGCACTGCCACACCGTACAAGAAGATCGCGATGTACAGCACGAACATGACTACATAGCCCACGACAAACGAAGCCGTCGCAGACGTCGCCACGCCCTGTCCTGTGGTGTGCTTGGGATCGAAATCCACCTTTTGAAAGAGGCTGGCTATCTGCAACTCCCCGAGTCCCATCTCGGTGCCCCTGGCTCGAAACACGGCAAAGTCCACAAGGCTGCGCAACCCCTTGGTTACGAGTAGGTTGGAAGCATTGTCGCCGCGATACTTCACCTCGCCCCCCGCAAGGGTGTCCTTGGGAAAGAGGAGATAGCCGTCAATCTCTTGCACCCGAATACGCTCTTCGAGGACATGTATCGGGGTATCAGGAGGCACATTCTCAAGCTTGAAACTAACGCCCTTGGCATCGAGATCGATGTCCATCATGCCGGCAACGTCGCGCCCGCTCAGGTCAACGACTTGGACGTGAAAGCCCTCCTGCGCGCTGCGAACGCTCAGATAGGCAGGCAGCACGACCGCGGCAATCATGCCGATGGGGCCAAGAATCGTAACAATTGCAAACCACTTGCTGCGCACGCGTTCGAGAAACTCGCGTCTGGCGATAATGAAGGCCTGTCTAATCATCGGCTAGGCGCCCTTCCTGATCCGCATCCGCCAGCGCTCCCACCCGATCTACGAAGATTTGGTGAAGGCTCGCTTGCTGGAGTTCGAAGCGACGAATGCCAATATTGGCTGCGACGAGAGCTGCGAGGAGTTTGTCTGGGCTCTCGCCATCGGCCAGCTGCACCACCATGCCATCGTTTTCGTCTCGCACCGAATCGACGGTAGGCGATGCAAGAACCTCCGATCGTGCCCGAGACTCATCGTCCGGAGTTGCTAGTGCCAAGTGGAGAAGCCCCTCCGCAGCAGTCTCGCGTTTGAGCACATCGAGCCGGCCCTCGACCGCCTTGCGCCCCTTGGCCATGATGCACACGTAGTCACAAAGAGTCTCGGCCTGGTCCATGAGGTGAGTCGAGAAGAGGATCGTCTTGCCCGCATCCTTCTGTGCAGCGACGATGTCCTTGAGGACTTCGGCGTTGATGGGATCGAGACCGCTCCACGGCTCGTCCAGGATGAGTAGCTCAGGGTCGTGAATGAGCGCCGCCGCGAATTGCACCTTCTGCTGCATGCCCTTGGATAGGTCCTGTACATTGTTGTCGCGCCAATCGGAGAGTTTGAGACGCTCGAGCCACGAATCCGCCTGGTGGAGTGCTGGCTTGTTTCCCAAGCCTCGAAGGGTGCCGAAGAAGCGCAGGGTCTCTCGCACCTTCATCTTGGGATACAGGCCCCTCTCTTCGGGCAGGTATCCGATGTGCTTGGCTGCCTCCGGCCCAGGCTGATACTTGCCGAGCAAGAGAATGTCGCCAGAGTCTGGCATGATGATGTTGTTGATCATGCGCAGCGTAGTGGTCTTGCCCGCGCCGTTTGGCCCCAGGAGTCCGTAAACCACACCAGAAGGAGTATCGAAGCTCATGTCTCCCACGGCAACGAAGTCACCGTACTGCTTGGTCACACCGCGAACTTGCAAGCTATGTTCTGTACTCACCTGAGCGCTCATTCCCCGACTCGCAGCTCCAAACTAGGGGGCACCAGACTACGCGGCACCAAGGGACCCACCGCCGAGCAAGTAGAGCGCCGCCATGCGAACCGCAACGCCATACGCAACCTGGTCGAGAATCACAGACCGAAGACCATCGGCTACATCCGGCATCATCTCCACACCGCGATTGATGGGCCCTGGGTGCATCACAATGGCATCGGGTTTCGCTAGCGCTAGAGTCTTTCTGTTGAGCCCAAAGTAGCGTGAGTATTCTCGCGTATTGGCAAAGCGCGAGGTGCCAGCCCCAAGGCGCTCATTTTGGATGCGCAACATCATCACCACATCCGCACCTTCCAGCGCTTCATCGAGGCGGTAGCAGACGCGCACACGCTCCTGGGTCTCTGGGCCTCCCAGTGACTCCACGTTACGCGGCATCAGAGTCGCAGGGCCGCACAGGCGCAAGCGTGCGCCGAGCTTGGTCATTGCCAGGATGTTCGACCGCGCGACACGAGAGTGGTCGATATCGCCGACAATGGCGATTTCGAGGTCTTTGAGCCCCTGCCCCGGAATCCCTTTGTGCTTCCGTATGGTCGCGCAATCGAGCAGTGCCTGTGTCGGATGCTCATGAGTGCCGTCGCCCGCGTTGATAACGGCGCAATTCACATGCTGGGCAATGAGCGCGGGGGCACCGGAGGCGCCGTGGCGCATGATGATGACGTCGGGATTCATCGCCATCAGGTTACGAGCGGTATCGAGCATGGTCTCGCCCTTGCTCGCAGAAGAGCCGCTGCCGCTAATATTGATGGTGTCGGCACTCATGCGCTTGCCGGCAATCTCAAAAGAAGTGCGGGTCCGCGTTGAGTTCTCAAGAAAGAGATTAATAACCGTGCGCCCTCTAAGCGTCGGTACCTTCTTGATCGGGCGCTCGTTGATGCCGCGCAACGTCTCAGATAGATCGAGAATCTGCGTGATGTCATCTGCATCGAGGTCGGCAATGCCTAGCATGTGCCGGTGAGGAAAGTCGCGGGCAGTATGGCTAGGACTCATCGGGGATTCTCGTCCTTAGAATGACTCGGTCCTCGTCGCCCGTCTCGCTCAGGAAGACTCGAACCGAATCGTTGCCAGTGGTTTGGACAGAGTGCCCAACGTAGTCTGCAGCGATGGGCAGCTCGCGCATCCCTCTATCGATCAATACGGCAAGTTGCACTTGCTTTGGGCGACCAAAGTCCATGAGCGCGTCCAGAGCTGCCCGCACTGTGCGACCCGTAAAGAGCACGTCATCGACGAGCACGATATTGTTGCCGGCCAGGCGAAACGGCAACTCTGTCGGACCGACTTCCGGCCTCGGTAGGCCGATGAAGACATCGTCTCTGTAGAGAGTGATGTCTACTGCACCGAGCATGGGCTCTTTGCCCTCTATAGCCTCGATGAGAGGAGTGAGCCGCTCGGCGAGGTGCAGCCCGCCAGTGCGAATCCCAACCAAGGCGACGTTCTCAGCGCCCTGATTGCGCTCGACAATCTCGTGAGCGATGCGCCGAAGCATGCGAGCAATAGCGGCTTCGTCGGCGATCACCCGCCGGTCAACCATTTCACTACTAGTCTCCCGAGGCCTGCGTGGCATGACAGTAGATGCGATATCGAACTTTGTGCGGTCGGGTCAAGCGTAACGAGGCCTGTGTACGGTACCGTGTGGTGAATGGATCCCGTAGCGCAGCCCGGCGAGATCATAGACGGGCGCTATCAGGTGGTTCGGCTCATAGGCCGTGGCTCTATGGCCGACGTTTTTGAGGCCCTCGACTCAGAGACCAAGAAAGGCGTGGCCCTCAAGATTCTCCGTGGCCAGGTAGCTCGCAATCGAGAAGCTGTGGAGCGGCTCAGGCGAGAAGCCCACGTCCAGAGCCTGATAGACCATCGCAACGTGGCGGCGGTCTACGGCGGCAGCACTACGGCCAATAACGAGCCGTACCTTGTCGTCGAGCTATTGCAGGGCCAGTCTCTGCGCCGTGTGGTACGCACGAAGGGCGCGGTCGACGCAAGCTTTGCGGCGAGCTACATCTGGCAGGCGTGCCAAGGGCTTTCAGCGGCCCATACCGTTGGGGTCCTTCATCGCGACCTCAAGCCCGCCAACCTCATGCTCGAACCATCACCGGGCCCGGTAGAGCGCGTGGTTCTCATCGATTTTGGCTTTGCCGCACAGGAGGGCGACGCCCGGCTCACTCAGGCCGGCCACGTGGTCGGTAGCTTGGCCTACTTGGCACCCGAGCGACTCGATGGCGACCCGGGCTCCCCAGGCTCCGACCTCTACGCCCTCGGCGTAATCCTCTATGAACTGCTCGCAGGTCGGCGTCCGTTTGTTGCCGAAGATGAGATTCAGCTCATCAACATGCAGATCGACGAGATGCCACTGCCTCCCTCGCAGGTAGCGCCAGAGAGGAATATTCCTCCCGCTCTCGAGGCAGTGGTCATGCGCTGCCTTTCAAAGTCGCCACAGAGCCGCGCCCCGCACGCTGCAGCCATGGCCAAAGAAATCGAAGCGGCGATGACCGGTTTCTAGTTGCCGGCGTCTCGCCCTACCAAGCGCGGGCTCAGGGGGCCCGCCTACTTGCCACGGCCATGGGCTGGTCCCACGACCTCGGTGATCTCGTTTGCAAGCTCAACGGTCATCCCCATCGTGTGATAGCCCTTGTCGACGTAGACCACTGTACCCGTGATCCCGCTTGAGAGGGGGCTGCAAAGGAATGCGGTACTTGTGCCGACCTCTTCGGCGGTGAGCTCCCCCGTCAAGGGAGAGTTCTTAGATGCATAGTCAATCATGAGCTGCATGGGGCCGATGGCGCCCGCAGCTCGAGAGTTATATGGCCCAGCGGAAATCGAGTTCACCCGATGCCCCCATTTGCGACCTGCCTCGTACGCCAAGACCCGAGTGTCCGACTCTAGCGCGGCTTTGGCAGAGGACATGCCGCCGCCGTAGAAGGGGATGACTCGAGCAGCCGCCATGTAGGAGAGTGCCACAAATGAGCCGCCAGGCTTCACAAGAGGGCCGAAGCTGCTAACGATTGATGCGTAGCTGTATGCCGAGACGCCAACGGCTGCGAGGTAGCCTTTGCGACTGGTCTCTAGGAGGGGCTTTTTGACTTCTGGCCCGTTGGCCAGGCTGTGCACGACCATGTCCAGTGCTTGATCACCGAAGTCAGCCTTCATCTGTGCGGCGACGCCTGAGATGCTGACATCGATGTGCTGCTTGTAGCGGCGACTCTCACGAAGCTCCTCGGGAATATCCTCCTGCTTATCGTAGTCGGCGTCGAGGGCGTAGATCTTCTCGAACTCCATCTTCGAGCCATCGCGAAGGGTGAGCGACTCATCGAATTTGCCGCGCTCTAGGAGCTTGGTAAAGACGCCGTAGGCGGGGGGCCAAGTGCCCACGCAAACCTTGGCGCCCGCTTCGTAGAGGCACTTCGCAATGGCAAAGCCGAAGCCCCCATCGTCGGCGACTCCAGCAATAAATGCGCGCTTGCCCTTGAGATCGATTCCCAGCATGGCCTCATCTTTCCCCGGGTTCATGGCCGAGTCAATACTCGGCTCGGCGCGATTGGCCCGAGTAGCTACGCCCCGCCCCTGCCTCACGCGCCGGAAGCCAGGCACCCCGACCATATAGAATGCCATGGGGCGACGCAGAAACACCCTTCATGGCCCCATGCCTGCCTACACTCCTCGCTAGAGATATGAGCGCACACTACGATTGGATCATCATTGGCTCAGGCTTCGGGGGCAGTGTTTCGGCCCTGCGTCTCGCGGAGAAGGGCTACCGAGTCCTTGTCATAGAGAAGGGACGGCGATTCGCAAAGGAGGATTTCCCGAAGACCAACTGGGATCTGAAGAAGTGGATGTGGATGCCGGCGATGGGGCTCCGTGGAATCTTCCAGATGTCCTTCATGGATCACGTCACGGTGCTGCACGGAGTAGGCGTTGGTGGCGGCTCTCTTGTCTACGCCAACACTCTGCCCACACCCACGGATCACTTCTTCTTGGCCGACTCCTGGGCAAAGCTCGCCGACTGGAAGTCGGAGCTTGCGCCACACTACAAGGTAGCCAAGCGTATGCTCGGTGCCGCCCACAATCCCGTCGAGACAGAGGGAGACAGAATCCTCGCGGAAATCGCCAAGGATATGGGCAGAAGTGACCACCATCACCCGACCGAAGTTGCGGTCTTCTTTGGCGAGCCCGGCACAACCGTTGGCGACCCGTACTTTGGCGGCGAAGGGCCAACTCGCACCGGCTGCGACTTCTGCGGAGCCTGCATGACGGGCTGCCGAAAGGGCGCAAAGAACACTCTCGATCGGAACTATCTCTACCTGGCAGAGAGCAAGGGCTGTGAAGTCCTTGCTGAGACCGAAGTATTGGATGTCGCTCCGGTCTCGGGTGGCGGCTACCAGGTTTCGACCAAGGCCTCATTCAAGCGGTCGACGCAACGATTCACAGCCGACAGAATCGTCTTCGCAGGCGGCGTCATGGGCACCGTCCCATTGCTCTTGGAGTTGGCGAGCAAGGCGACTTCACTGCCTCGCCTCTCTAGGCAACTGGGAAAGATGGTTCGCACCAATAGCGAGTCTCTAATTGCCGTTGTCGCACCAAAGAGCACTAAGAATTTCTCCAAAGGCGTCGCCATTACCTCGATCCTTCACACCGACGAGCACAGCCACGTCGAGCCAGTGCGCTATGGCAAGGGTTCAGGTTTCTTCCGAACAATGGCCGTGCCTCATGAGCCCCTTCCAACTCTAGCAGGCCGGCTAGCGGCTACGGCCCGCGACTTTGTAAAGACCCCCATGAAGTGGGCGAGTATCTACGGCGCGAGAGACTTTGCCACCAAGAGTCAGGTATTGCTCTACATGCGAACGCTCGAGGGCACGCTCTCCCTCAAACTTGGCCGCTCAGCCCTAACTGGATTTCGCAAGGCGCTCGTAACAACCCTTGACGATCCCAAAGAGGCGCCCGCAGCCTTCATTGAAGAAGCCTCGGACATCGCCCGCCGCTTCGCCGAAAAGATGCAGGGAACCCCGGTGAGCATCGTCACAGAGACTCTATTGGGCACTCCCTCCACAGCGCACATCCTCGGCGGCTGCACCATGGGCGAGAATGCGGTGGAAGGAGTCATCGATGCCAAGCACCAGGTCTTTGGGTACGAGGGGCTCTATGTAATCGATGGCTCCGCGATGTCGGCCAATCCCGGCGTGAATCCTTCTCTGACAATCACGGCCATGGCGGAGCGAGCCATGAGCTTTATCGAGCCCAAGTCCTAGGTATGAAACTCTGCTCATGTCGCCGATATGCCCCCAATTCGCTCTGAGCATTGGGCACACGCAATTTCTTAGGGGTTCTCGGTGCGTGTAATTCCACGGTAGCTGTCGCAAACTCTTGGGAACCATGAGTATCTACACAACAGTGGGAATGGCCGCGGCCACGTTGCTCGCCCTCTCGGGGACCGCACAAGCAAGCGACACCAAATTCGACTACGTGAAAGCCGAGGGAGCGGAAAACGGAGAAAAGAAGGCGACGGTAGAGTGGAAGGCCACGGCACAAGCCGGGCTGCTCATGACAACCGGCAACTCGACCGCCACAACAATCTCAAGTGGCTTCAAGGCATCGCGCAAGGCGGGTCAAAACAGAGTCCAACTCGAGCTCGACGGCGCCTTCGCACGCTCCACGATCTATCTAGCAAACGATGACAACGAGAACGACGTCATCGACGAGAACGAACTCACACGTATCACAAAGACGAGTTCAAAGAACTGGCGAGCCAAGATCCGCTACGACCGATTCTTGAGCCCGCACAACGCGGTCTACACCTCGGCAGCTCTCTCGGCGGACGAGCCTGCGGGCAAAGAGCTCATTGGAACGGCTCAGGTCGGTTATAGCCGCATCGTCGTCGATACGAAGGTGCATCAACTCACCCTCGAATCGGGCTACGACTTCTCCTACGAGGATCTCAGCGGAAGCGCGAAATCCGTATCAATTCACTCGTGGCGAGTATTCGCTGGCTACCAGGGCAAGCTTAGTGCCGGCACCAGTCTGGAAATATCGACCGAGAGTCTCTTCAACCTCAATGAGTTGCAAACCTCATCCGGGCCCGTAGGCGAGCTCGACGACACTCGCCTAAACAACCAGGTGAGTCTCACGACGAGCATCTATGGAGATTTGAGTTTCCGTTTTTCGTTCCAATCGAAGTTCGACAACAACCCAGCACCGAGGCCAAAGCTCAGCCTCCCCTACGCGACTAGCTTTGCACCTCTGGCCGACAAACTCGACACGCGGACCGAAGCCGCTATCATCGTCAACTTCCTCTAGGCCCACCTATGGCACCTCCTATCAAGACACTAAGAACAACACTAACCCTGGGCGGTCTCGCCCTATGTTCCAGCGCTGGGCTCGCCTCGGCAGATGAGCGGGTGACCATAGGTGGCTTCGTTGGCACCCACATCTTCAGCGATGCGATCGAGCTCGGAACCTTCGACGACGATGGCGAAGACTCTCCGCGAAACACCATCTCGTTTGGAATTCGCGCTGGCTACCTGCTAGTGCCGCAACTGCGATTGGAGGGCGAGTTGGCGATTGCTCCTGGCAAGACCCGCGAAGCTGAGGACGACATCACGGTTATTGGTTGGCGCGCCCAGGCCCTGGTCGACTTGCTACCTGAAGAGCGACTCCACCCCTTTGCTACGGCAGGTATCGGCTTTCTTACGGGTGCTCCAGGCGCAGCCGGTCAACTTGACGAGGATACCGACCTGGCGCTTCACATGGGCGTTGGCGCTGAGTTCGATATGGCCTCTGACTGGTCGATTCGAGCGGATGCCCGAGCCCTATTTGTGCCATCGACTCAGAGCGAGTTCGTCACCACGGACTTCGAGTTCTTCGTTGGAGCGGTGAAGCGCTTCCCTGCGCCAAAGATTGTCCGAGTACCCGATGGGGATGGAGATGGAGTTCACGACGGCGACGATGCCTGCCCCGATCAGGTCGAAGACCAAGACGGCTATCTAGACGAAGACGGTTGCCCGGATCCTGATAATGATGGCGACGGTGTGCTGGATGCCCTAGACCAGTGTCCCGCGGAGGCAGAGAGCAAAAACGGTGTGGACGACGAGGATGGCTGCCCCGAGCCAGATGGCGACGGCGACGGTGTGCTCGGCAGCGAGGATCTCTGCCCCCAAGAGCCGGAGGATATGGATGGCAAAGCCGACGAGGATGGCTGCCCGGAGGAGGAGACCACTGCTCCGCCTGCGACGGAAACGCCTGAGAGCGGTGAAGCGCCTGCCACCTTAGAGACGCCGGCGGTCGAGGCACCTGCAGCCCCATAGTGTCCAGGGAAGCGGCACCAGCTTTCCTGGGGCGAGGTCTCTACGGGACGAGCCTACGGGACGAGGTAGCCTGCGGCGAGTAGCCCTGCCACCACCGCAGCCAGGACGACCCGATAGTAGCCAAAGATGGCCATGCCGTGCTCCTGGAGGTAAGTCACCATCCACTTGACAGCAATGACTGCGGAAATCCACGCGGCGAGGGAGCCAACGATCATCGGCATCCAGCCATACTCCTCAATCATGATTGGGCCGACCTCGCGGGCTTTGTAGACTGTGGCGGCGCACAGTGTGAGAACTCCTAGTAGGAAAGAAAACTCAACCGCTGCGGCCAAACGCAAGCCCACCAGGACGCCACCCACGATGGTCACTAGGCTGCGGGACGTGCCAGGCCACATGGCCAGGCACTGCAAGAAACCAATACCGAGGGCAATCTGCCAGGTGAGGTCACTGAGAGTTTTGCCAAGATCCGCCCCCCCCTTCTTTCGGCGCAGCGAGACGACGAGAATCGCCGCGCCGCCTACGAACCAAGCCGCGACGATGGGCCAGAGACCAAAGAGCTTCTGCTCAATCCAATCGTCAAAGAGAAGACCGAAGACTACGGCAGGCAAGAAGGCCACAATGATATTGAAACCGAGGCGAAAGCCCTCCTCGTTGCCTTTGCCAAGGCCAACCTTACCAAACCAACCGGCGCCAATTTGTGCAACATGCTTCCAGTACAAGCCGAGCACCGCCAGGATGGCGCCGGCTTGAATACAGATCGCATACGCATTGGAAGCTGTCGTCTCGGGCACTCCAAGGGCGCGCTGAGAAAGGATGAGGTGTCCAGTGGAGGACACCGGTAGGTACTCCGTGATGCCCTCAACAAAGCCCAGTACGATAGCGTCCCACCAATTCATCAGTCGTATCGAAGCCCGTCGACTGGTGAGAGCGCAGAGGCCTTGGAGGATGGGAACCAAGTGGCCACTGCAGAGATGACCATGGTGCCCGCACCAACCATCAGAACCTCTCTGAGGTCTACTGAGACCGGCAGGCGATCGATGAGATAGACCTTTGGGTCGAGCCGGTAGTTGTAGCGCTGCAAGAGCTCGCACAGCGTGAGCCCTATGGTGAGCCCGCAGACAGTGCCCACACCTCCAATCGACAATCCAACGGTCTGAAAGACGCGCCCAATTCCGATGGAGCTCGAGCCCATCGACCTGAGAATCGCGATTTCTCTAGTCTTGTCGATGACCATCATTGTGAGGGCCGAGACCATGTTGAAGATGGCCACTGCCATAATGAGAGTTAGGACGATGACCAGGGCGATCTTCTGGAGCGTGAGTGCGGTGAAGAGATTGCGGTTGAGCTCGTGCCAGTCTTGAACACTCCACGGCACTCCCCCGAGTTGCTTGTCTAGCTTATTGGCGATTTCCGCGCCGCGGCTCACGTCTCGCAATTTGAGCTCCACGCCCATGACCTTGTCGCCAAAGTCGAGCAGCTTCTGCATATCGCTGAGCCCGGCATACATGAGGCGTTGGTCGTACTCCGCGAATCCACTGTAGAAGATGCCTGTTACCTCGAACTCGATGCTCTGCATGGAGTCGGAGAGGGACTGCCAATCACTGGTATCGATCTTCCGAATCGGCGGAACGACAACGGTGACCTTGTCTCCAATCTTGGTCTTTAGCTTCTCCGCGAGCACCTGCCCCATGATGATGGGTGGCGCCGCGTCCTCGTCTTGCTCGCGCCCAAGCGACTCGGCGGAGCCCTCGACCACGTGCTTGTGCACATCGAGCACCGAGTTCATGCGCTTGGGATCGATGCCTTTGATGGCAACGCCCGCCACATGCCCCTGCCCCTGCGTGACTTGCATCTCGACGAAGATGAAAGGCTGCACCGCGATAACGTCCGAATCAATCTTCCAGGCCATCTCCTCGATCTCTCGATATTCGGAGAAGCCATGGTTGTTCTTCATGATGATTACGTGGGCATTCACGCCGAGAACCTTGTCTTGAAACTGCTGCTGAAACCCCGAGGTAACGGCCAAGACCAAAGTCATGGCGGCGACCCCCAGCACCACGCCGAGAACAGAGACGGTTGTGAAGACGGAAAAGACCCACAAGAGCCCGAAGAGCACCGCGCCCATCATGCCAACGCCAGTGAGGATGATGCCCCAACCAGAGCCCCCGTCCGTGGCCAGAGCCATGCCGAGCCCGAGAGCTGTCATCGCAGCAAAGATGGCCAGTCCGTAGAGATGACGCCTGTCCAGCTCACCTCGGTAGAGGTAGCGCCAGCCGATTCGTGATTCGTATGACATCAGGATCTAGACAGTCGTGCGACCAGGAAGTTGCGCCCAGCGACCGCCGAGAGCTTACGCAAAAAAACAAGCACCGTGGACTTCCACCGCACTTCTTATCAAGTTGCCACCTCTCGCCGAAACCAAGAGTCCCGGGCGGAGCCCGGGACCACAGCGCCGAAGGCGCGAAACATTACAAAGCGAAGCTTTGTTTAGGGGCTCGGGTGCCACCAGGCAGCCAAGCCCCTAAAGAAGCGGCGCAATGACGAGAGCCACAACACTCATGAGCTTCACGAGGATGTTGAGGGATGGGCCAGAGGTATCCTTGAGAGGATCGCCAACCGTGTCGCCCTGAACCGAAGCCTTGTGAGCCTCAGACCCCTTGCCACCGTGCTCGCCACTCTCGATGAACTTCTTCGCGTTGTCCCATGCACCACCAGCGTTGGACTGGAAGATCGCGAGGAGAACACCGCAAGTCGTGACGCCAGCAAGCAGGCCACCGAGCATTTTCTTGTCGATGAATCCGAAGACCACTGGAACGATGACAGCCAGAAGACCGGGAAGCATCATCTTCCTGAGAGAAGCCTCAGTAGAGATGTCCACGCACTTGGCGTACTCAGCAGTTGCCTTGCCCTCGAGGAGACCTGGAATTTCGCGGAACTGACGGCGTACCTCGTCGATCATCGCGTCGGCTGCCTCAGCAACGGCGTTGATGGCCAAGGAGGAGAAGAGGAATGGCATCATGGCTCCGAAGAAGAGACCAACCATAATCTTGGGCTCGGTGATATCGATAGTGTCGATACCAGCGGTCATCTTGTAGGCGGCGAAGAGAGCAAGAGCGGTGAGAGCAGCCGATGCGATAGCGAAGCCCTTGCCGATAGCAGCTGTGGTGTTGCCCACAGCATCAAGCTTATCAGTGCGCTCGCGTACCTCAGGAGGAAGATCACTCATCTCGGCGAGGCCACCAGCATTGTCGGCAACAGGGCCGTAGGCGTCAACAGCGAGCTGGATGCCCGTGGTGCAGAGCATGCCGAGAGCAGCGATTGCGATGCCGTAGAGACCAGCTGCCCAGTTGGCAGCGAGTATAGCGCCACCAATCCAAACGATTGGAAGAGCAGTAGACTCAAAGCCCATAGCGAGA
This sequence comes from Myxococcales bacterium, assembly GCA_024222395.1. Classification (GTDB taxonomy): domain Bacteria; phylum Myxococcota_A; class Polyangia; order Haliangiales; family Haliangiaceae; genus NORP324. The sequence goes on along the minus strand of JAAEPE010000533.1, from coordinate 2,907 downwards.
CCGGCAATGATGTTGGGAGCCGAGCCGCGCTCGGAAGACTTAGCGATCGTGTTCACTGGCTTCTTGCCAACCGCGCAGTAGTACTCGGTTGTGACGCCAACAGCGACACCAGCAACGAGACCAGCGACAGCAGCAACACCGATTTTCCACCAAGCATCACCGAAGTCGCCAACCATCCAGTGGGAGAGACCGAAGATAACAGGAACCATGACGGCGGCAGCACCAAAGGTGCCGATGTCGAGTGCATGCTGAGGGTTGCCGCCTTCTTCAACTTTCACGAAGAAGGTCGCAACGATGGAGACAAGGATGCCGACAGCGGCAATCATAAGAGGAAGAATGACGAACTCGACGCCGAATCCGTAGCCGAGGACCATCGCGCCAACGATCGAGCCGATGTAGGACTCGAAGAGGTCGGCACCCATGCCTGCGACGTCACCAACGTTGTCACCGACGTTGTCGGCGATGGTTGCTGGGTTGCGGGGGTCATCTTCCGGGATGCCAGCTTCGACTTTACCGACGAGGTCGGCGCCGACGTCTGCAGCCTTGGTGTAGATACCGCCGCCAACGCGAGCGAAGAGAGCAATCGAAGAAGCACCGAGCGAGAAGCCAGTGACAATCTCGATAACCTTGCGGAGATTATCACGCTGCTCCATCGGGTCAGCAACGTTGATGTCGGCGATGACGCCAAACTGTCCGTAGAGGAGGAGAAGAAGACCGAGGCCGCCAACCGCGAGGCCGACGACACACATGCCCATAACCGTTCCGCCAGCGAATGCGACTTTCAATCCGCCTTCGAGACCCTTGCGGCAAGCGTTTGTGGTTCGAACGTTGGCGTTGGTTGCCACCTTCATTCCAAACCAGCCTGCAAGTCCTGAGCAGACTGCACCAAAGACAAAGCTCAGAGAAATTAGAGGGTTCTTGTAGCTCGTTGGCGTGGAGTCTCCAACAGCGTGGAAGACACCGAGAAGAGCTGCAACAACAACCACGAAGATGGCTAGCACCTTGTACTCGCGGGTCAGGAACGCCATTGCACCCTCTTGGATGTAGCCAGCGATTTCCTTCATGCGGTCGGTACCCGCATCCTGCTGGGCGACCCATTTTGCCTTCCTATAGGCGAAGATGAGAGCAATGACTCCCGCTACGGGAACAAGGTAGAGCAGCGATTCTTTCATGATGTATGTCTCCATGCCGGCATATGGATATCGGGCCGACGGCGGGCGGTGAATAGCCGATATGTAGGTATACAGCAAGAGATAGCTAACGAAATTCAAGTATTGAAGCCGTCTCAGCAGATCCTCCCCCATGCCCTCTCGGCTTCGCGCTCAAGTGCAACTGTCAAGAAAAAAGAAATGGAGCTTACACGACGGGCCCTCTATGATGTGTGTGTGTCAAAGGGGTCAACGGTGGACAGGGGGCGGACGGAGGAGGCTATTGAAGATGCGGTACGCGTCTCGATCCATCTCGCTGTGCCTTCAGCGGCGCTGATCGCCGCCCTGGCGCTTGTCAGCGAAGACTCCCTCACGCTGGCAGTACTCGGCTCCATGATGTGGCTAGGAAATGGAATCCTAAGCTACATCACCAACCGAACTCTGGCGCGCAGCGGTGAACACGCACCCAGGCCTTGTATTGCAGAGAAGCTGAGGTCGCCAGCCAACGCTGCTTTGGTCCTGGTCTTTGCAGCAATTGCCCACCCACTCCCAGGGTGGCTTCTCTGCATCCCCACTATTGCGATCGCTGCGGCCACCATGAACGGCTGGCCGCGGCAAGTAGGAATCTACGGACTCACAGCCGGCTGCTGCATGATTCTCGGCATTCACGGCACGCCTGCCCTTGGCATTGTGATTTGCGGCGCTAGCTGCCTGGGAATTGCCGTCGTACTCATCAGCTGCAGCGTGCGCCTGCGGGAAGGTCGCTCCAAGCTCAACGAGATCATAGACGACGTGGTGCAGAGAGAGCGCGAGCACGGAAAGACCCTACTGAGCGCGCAACGTTCGAGCCGCCTTGCATCGGTCGGACAACTCGCCGCCGGAATCGCCCACGAGATCAACAATCCCCTTACGTACGTCATCTCGAACATGGAGTACATCCTGGAGTTCGAGCCGAAGCTTAGGGAGCACCAGCTCGCCGAAGACTCCAATGCCATCGTGGATTCTGCCCAGGATGCCCTCGAGGGCGCACATCGGGTGCGCCGCATCGTACACGGCATCAAGCTCTTCGCGCGTCTCGATCGGGAAGTGCAGATGACAGAAGTCGACGTCAACGAAGTGCTGACGTCTTCGCTGGATATGGCGCGCAACGAGATTCGGCACAGAGCCACCTTGTTAACCGACTTTGCGGGTCAACTGCCGCCTGTACACGGAGATAAGGGGCGGCTTGGCCAGGTCTTCATCAACCTACTCATCAACGCGGCGCAGGCGCTTCCCGCCGACCCCGAAGCCGGCACGGAGCACACGATTACGGTCTCGACAGGAATGGACGAGGACGGCTCCGTCAATATCTCGATTTCCGATACCGGCTCAGGAATCGAGCCTGAGAAGATGTCTCAGATCTTTGAGCCATTCTATACCTCCAAAGCCGTTGGCGAAGGCACCGGCCTCGGACTTGCCATTGTGCATGGAATTGTCTCCGATGCCGGTGGGCGCATTGATGTCACGAGCGAGGTCGACGTGGGAACGACCTTCTCTGTGCACTTGCCCCAGAGCCCTGCCCACAAAGATGAGCTGGAGCGAACGACGGAGTACTCAAGGCCCAAGGAAGACAATGCCGGGCGGATTCTAATAATCGATGACGAGGCACTGGTCGCCAAGTCCCTCGCACGGATGATGCGAGAAGCGGACAGTACGGCTGTACACGGGGGGGATGCAGCATTGGCAATCCTCCGCGAAGATGCCAATTTCGATGTGCTCT
>JAAEPE010000532.1 GCA_024222395.1 Myxococcales bacterium | reverse complement strand
TTTTGCCGGGGCAAATGACGAAATGAGCAACGCTGCAATCGGGAAAGCAGGACCATCAGACCGATCATTGTTTACGCTCGGCGGTCTAGTGCTGTCAATGACTCAAGCACTAGGGCCTCGCCCTTGGTGTCCCTACAGCTCGCGCTCGAAGACTCTGTAGCGACGAATCTGCTCAAGGCCCATGCGCTCCATCGCGTTATTGGCGCGCTTGTCTTCTTCGAGAATAGCGTTGAGTTCAATGCGTGGATTTCGCTCTTGAAGCGATTCATAGACTCGTCGGAACAGTAGCGCGTCGATCGACTTGCCTTGATACTCGGGAACTACGGCCATAGACCACATTCGATAGTCGCGTATCTGGTCCTGCTGTGAACGTAGCTTCCACCACAGGCTCGGGAATAGACTGCCGGTTCCACCCCGCAAGAGCATGTTGCTATCTGGTGCTGCGAGGCAGTATCCGATGGCTTGGCCACTGCCGTCTTCGGCGATACAAATCGTTGCCTTCTGTCGAACACCCGCACGCAGTGCACGAGTCTCGTGGCGGATGGTTGGGGAAAGACCCCAACCGCTGCTCTGCGCACGTTCGCTGATGTCCGTGAGTATCTCTAACTCTTCCGCCGATTTTGAGTAGTCAAACCCTCTGACTCGAATGTCGTATCGACGCTCGGCAGTATCGGTCATTTGAATTCCACGGTCCGGGAACTCAAAGCCTTGTCGCGAGTTTGCCTCGTAGGCGAGCAAGTCGGCTACCTTGTTCATCCCCGAGGATTCTAGGTGCTCGGCGTAGTAGGGGGCATTGTATGGAGTGCCCACGACGGGCGGCGGCTTGAAGCCATCCATGAGTAGCCCCCACTCCTGCGAAGCAAAACTCCAAGGTCCGCGCATGGAAACGCAGCGCTTGCCGACGAGGTAGTTGGCTGCGCTGCGAAGCAAGCGGTGCATCGCAGCTTCATTGTCAATGCATACGAGGTGACCGAACATACCGATGCGTTTGCCCCAACGTTTGACCGCGTGTTTGTCTACGACTGCGCTAATTCGACCGAGCACCTTGCCGCCATCTACGAGCAAGAAGAGTTGATGTTCGCAGTGCCGCAGGGTCCGATTGCTCTGGGCGTCGAGGCTTTTGCACTGCTCGCCTCGGAGAGGAGCAATCCAATTCGAATCGCCCTTGTTGAGCCTATATGGAAGCTCGATGAAGCGCTTGCGATCTTTGGGAGTTGACACGCGGACGACCTTCACGATGGTTTCGCTGCCCCCATGACAAGGCTTTCGGTCACTTTGCTCCCAAGCTGCAGCGCTCAAGAGAAACTTCGAGCATGTTCGCAAACCTCTATTGGGCGACGGGTACGGGCTACTAGCGTTCTGCGAACGCGTGATCGCTTGTTGTGAAGCGCACGCGAACCACGCCCGGATTCGGTGTGGGGCCAGGAGCCAAGCTCTGATCAATCGCCGATCCACTGCCTTCAAATTCGATACTCACATTGGCCTTGCGGGCAACGGAGAGGGCCCTCGCCAAGCCCATGCCTGTGAAATCGGGGACGAGTACAGAGTTGGAATCATTAGATATTGCGCCTTCTCTTGGGGCGTCCATCGTTAGATCTTCCATCACAGGGGACTCGTCCTCGTCCTCGTCCTCGTCCTCGTCCTCGTCCTCGTCGTCCTGCTTGCTCAGGGGAATCTGGTTGCGCAGGCGCAGACGCTCAATCTTGTCTGGATCTATCCCCAGGCGCCACGCGAAACGTCGGTCGAGCTTGCGCTTGGCCGCCAGTTGGGCATCGAGGAGATCTGCGTCGGCGGGAAGCGCGAGTACCGCCAGAGTCTCGGTGACAATGCGAGTCCACGCCGGTCCGGCGACTTTGCCTCCGTAGTGCTCCTCACCATGAGGTTCGTCGATGAGTACGGTGACAGCGATGCGTGGATCCTCGATGGGAGCGATGCCTGAGAACGAGGAGAGGTAGAGATGATCGCCGTACTTGTGGGTCGCCGGATCGATCTTGTGGGCTGTCCCTGTCTTGCCTCCTACGCGATGCCCAGGCACAAAGATTCGCCGGGCGGTGCCATGGCCTTTGCCTCCCTCGAAGACACTCTCAAGCATGGGGATCATCGCCTGAGAAGTTCTCTCAGATAGGATCCTGCGCCCCTTCGGGGTCCGACTGTAGAGTGATTGTCCGTCACCGTCTACGACGCTCTTGATGATGCGAGGCTCAAAGTAGATTCCTCTATTGCCGATGGCTGCCATGGCTGCGGTGACCTGTAATGGGGTCGATGTCATTCCGTAGCCGAAGGAGTGGGAGTTGAGCCCGAGTTCCCCCCAGCGCTTCGAGGGATGGAGGATGCCAGGCACTTCACCGGGAAGCTCAATGCCGGTTATGGCGCCAAAGCCGAACTTCTTGTACGCGCTATGCAGCTTTTGGGCACCGAGGCGTTGGGCGATCTTTAGCGCGCCAACATTGGAAGAACGCTTGATGATGCCACCGATATCGAGCTCTTCGTCGTGGAATGAATCCTTGTAGAGTTTGCGCCCCATGCGATATCGACCCTTCTCGGTATCGATGATTGTCGATGGAGTGATGACCCCCTCTTCGAGAGCAGCTGCCACCGAGAAGACTTTCATCACCGAGCCAACCTCATAGGAATCGGTGATGGCGCGGTTGCGTGCGCCGATTCCCGAGGATGATCCCGGCGAGTTTGGGTCGACGTCTGGGTAGCTGGCGATGGCGAGCACGTAGCCATTGCGAACGTCCTGAACAACGGCAGTCGCGCTGATAGCCTTATTGATCTCCACCGCTTCGCGGACTGCGCGTTCTGCCGCGAATTGAATTGTGCGGTCGATGGTGAGGGCGATCGAGGCACCCGCTTGTGGGACTGCCGCTGGGTCGTCGACCATGAGACCACCGCTGGCATCGCGAAGGGCAGCGACGTTGGCTTGCTCGCCAGTGAGCACTTCGTCCATCGCGAGCTCGAGACCGTCAAGTCCCTTGCCATCGATGCCGGCAAAGCCCAGTATATGCCCGGCGAGCTTCTTGCCAGGGTAGTAACGCCGCGGTTCCTTGGCGAGGGAGACGCCTTTGATGCCAAGCGCCTCGACCGCTCGGGCCTCGGCTGGCGTAATGTGTCGCTTGATCCAGGTGAAGTAGCGCATTGAGGCTAGCCGTCCTTCGACAGTTCTAACGTCGAGGTCTAGCGCGCTTGCGAGTTGTTCTGATGTCGCCCCTAGGTCGACAATAGCTCGTGGATTGGCGAAGACGGAGTCGACATCGGCATTCACGGCCAGTTCGATGCCGTTGCGGTCGTATATGTTCCCGCGGGGCGCAGGTACTTCGATCGTTCGTAGATGCTGCCGCTCTGCCAGGTCGCGATAGTGCTCCTGGTTGTCAATTTGAATCCCGTAGGCTCGATATCCCACGCCCATTAGGCACAGAGTTATGGCGCAACCAACAACGTAGAAGCGAATGCGAGTCCACTTGCTGATCACGATTCCTGGCTGATACCGGGTGGTGCGCCGCAGGGGCCTTCGATTTCGCCTGGTAGGCGTAGTGCTTGTATTCCTTGTACGGGGCATAAAATCGAATACTGGCTACTTGCGGAGTGCCACGGAGTTCTTGGAGGGGATGACGCGAAGTTGATTGGGCGCTGGGCGTAGCATGCCCAGTGAGGTGGCGAGTCGTTCAATTCGAGCAGGGTTCGTTAGGACCGACTCTTCGAGACGTAGTCGATTACGTTCTTCTTGTAGCTGCCGAAGTTCCGCCCGTGCCTCACTCAGCTGGTAACCCACCCGAACCACCTGATGTCGCCTGTGCACGAGGTGCAGGCCGACTCCGAGCAAAGCTGCGGCTGCGAGAACCAGGAGGGCGGCTCTTACTCGGGGTGTCGTGTTCACTGGGAGACCTTTTTGCATGCCCGCAATTTGGCCGATCGGGAGCGAGCATTGTTCTGAATTTCTTCTTCTGTGGCGATGATGGGCTTGCGAGTGATCGGCAGGCAGATGGGGTGTACCCGCTCGCCGGCTTTCCTGGCCAGGTCGGGAGGTAGATTGGATGTCTTGGCAAGTTCGCGAAAGCAGCGCTTGACCATGCGGTCTTCAAGAGAGTGAAAGGAGATAATCGCGCAACGACCGCCCGGCGCCAGGAGGTCCACGAATATTTCTAAGAAGCGCTCTAGCTGCTCCAGTTCTCGGTTGACCGCGATACGCAGTGCCTGAAACGTACGAGTTGCCGGGTGGATGCGAGACTTGTGCTTGAGCTTGGCGGGAATACAGGCGCTCACTGAATCCGCCAGGACCAGGGTGGAGGTGAGTTTGTTGTCTGCAGCGTCGTTCTTTAGTCGTTTTGCGATTCGGCGAGATAGGCGCTCTTCGCCGTACTCCCATACGACGCGTGCGAGCTCAGCCTCGGGAAGTCGCTCTATGAGCTCAAGGGCGGTCTCGCCCTGGCTTGGGTCCATGCGCATATCGACGGGGCCCTCTTTGCCAAAGGAGAAGCCCCGCTCCCGCCGATCGAGCTGCATGGAGGAAACGCCGAGGTCTAGGAGGATGCCGTCCACCTTTTCGATACCGAGCCCCGCGAGGTGCTTGTCCATATCCTCAAAGCTGCCGTGCACGAAGTCGACACGGTCGGCGTCGGCTCCGAGTCGCTCCTTGGCCGTGCGCTGCGCGAGCTGGTCCCGATCTACTCCGACAACCCGCCCATCTGGGGCGCTAGCAGCGAGGAGTTGCCAGGTATGACCACCGGCTCCCAGGGTTCCATCGCAGTAGATTCCCCCGGAGCGAGGTTGCAGTTGCTCCATGGTCTCGCCTGGAAGAACCGAGATGTGTGGCAGCGAATGCATGACGACTCTGCATGAGTACGAAGCCTGTTCGCACGCGGCAAGTTTTCAGCAATATTCCATGCTTCGCCTAGACCGCCGAGCGTAAACAATGATCGGTCTGATGGTCCTGCTTTCCCGATTGCAGCGTTGCTCATTTCGTCATTTGCCCCGGCAAAATCCTCATTCGCGCCTTGCACGCGAAAAATCAGAGCTCCCATCCTCGGTCATTCCTTTCACTCGACGGTCTAGGTTTCTTCCGTCGCCCACGAGCTGTGACTAACGTGTGTGTAACTTGAGGACAAAATCCTTGCATGGAAAGAGCAAGACTGGTTGATTCTTGACCCTCCTAAGAACCCGGCCTAGACTCCTGCATCGCTCTTGGACAACTCAACTCACTAGGATAGTAAGTGCTTAGGATCACAGAAAAGGATAGCTTCGCTTCTCGGAAGCGTGAGGTGGAGGCGGTGTTGGTGGCGTGGAAGGAGTCCGTGACGAAGGTGCCAACCGTGGTTGAGCGGGAGTTTCGTTCCAAGCTCATGATCTCGATCATTTATCATGACTCCGCCTTGGAAGGTGAGGTGCTCTCTCACTCTGAGATTCAGGCGGCGACGGATACCAGCATTATCTCCGACTCCTCACTCATTCCAGCCTACGAGAGCATCACCAACTTTCACGGTGCGCTCACCGTTGCATTGCAACTAGCTGCGGAGGAGAAGAAGGTGCCGATTCGCCTCGAACTCATTCGCCAGCTCTACGGAATTCTCAATCCAGCGGCCAAGGAGACCAAGTTCGCCTACCGCTCGGATAATCCCCTACACAGACTCTACTACCATTCGATTTCCGCTCCGGATGATGTGCCTGCGAAGATGAAGGTGCTCGATACTTGGCTTAAGTCCGACGAGTTCGGACGGCTTGAGCCGATCGTGAAGGCGAGCCATGTGCACTGGCGGCTCATGAGGGTCTTCCCTTGGTTGGTGCAGTCGGGTCGTCTCAGCCGAATCCTCTCGCTGCTCATACTCGAGCAAGAGGGCTGCCCGCTGGCAGTCGTACACTCTGTCGATAGGCAGGCGTACTATGAGGCTCTCAAGGATGACTCGCCGAAGGCACTGACGGAGATCTACATGGAGGCGGTTGAAACCACGGCCTCTTCATCGCTGCGTGTCTACGAGGAAGCGGCCGCTTTTTAGTACGGCGCTTTTCCCAGTCGCATCGCTGCGCGAAACGACGACTACGCATCCGCGTCGTTTCGCTGTACGAAACGACGGAGTACACTGCGGTAGTGTCAAAAGAGAAGGGTGCTCGTTCAAGGCGTTTCGAAGGCGGGCTCGCCCCAGATGCAGAGAACGTCAACGCGTCGATTGGGTTTGACTACAGACTCTTGCCCCACGATGTGGCTGGCTCGATTGCCCATGCGAAAATGCTTGCTCGCCAAGGCATCATTCCAGCCGGCGATGCCGAGTCTATTGAGAAGGGTCTGCGCGAAGTCGAAGGCCTGCTCGCCGACGGCAAGCTCGAATGGGATCCGGCTCTAGAAGACGTGCACATGAATGTTGAGGCTCACCTGAGCCAGCGTATTGGCGATGCGGGGCGGCGTCTCCACACAGGCCGCAGCCGAAACGATCAAGTCGCAACTGATCTCCGGCTCTACGCCCGCGCTTGCGCAGCAAGACTAATCAAGCTCGTAGATGGATTGCGACAAGCACTCGTGACGTTGGCGGCGCAGCATGTCGATGACTTCTTGCCAGGCTACACGCACCTTCAACGGGCACAGCCCGTGCGCCTTGCTCACCACCTCCTGGCGTACAACGAGATGCTCCTTCGCGACCGGGGGCGCCTTGCCGATGCTCGCAAGCGCTGTGGTGAGAGCCCTCTTGGCTCAGGTGCCTTGGCTGCTACAACGTTCAACCTCGATCGGGAGAGCGTCGCCGAAGAGCTCGGATTCAGCGGCGTCACTCACAACAGTCTGGATGCCGTGGGCGATCGAGATTTCGCGGTCGAGCTCATTGGCGCAATCGCTCTATGTCAGGTGCACCTCTCCCGTCTCGGTGAAGAGATTGTCTTGTGGCTCTCTCAGGAGTTTCGTTTTGCAACCCTGGGACAGAGCTACTGCTCGGGCTCATCCATCATGCCGCAGAAGGTCAATCCCGATTTGGCCGAACTCATTCGTGGCAAAGCTGGGCGCACCATTGGCAGTTGGGTCACTCTTATGACCGTACTCAAAGGCCTACCGATGGCCTACAACAAGGACCTCCAGGAGTCTCAAGAGCCGCTCTTTGACGCCGTCGAGACGCTAGAAGGTAGCCTCAAGGTCGCAACTGGCATGATTGAGAACCTCGAGTTCGATGGCGCCAAGACTCGCGAAGCCGTCGATAGCGGCTATCTCGTCGCCACCGAGGTCGCCGACTACCTCGTCTCCAAGGGGCTGCCATTTCGCAACGCCCACGACATTGCCGGCGCACTTGTTCGCAGCGCTATCGATCGGGGGCGCGAACTCGGCGAGCTTTCTCTCGAGGATTTTCAGAAAGAGAGCGATCTCTTCACCGATGAGATCTTCGAGTGGCTCGATGTCGCTCGTGCTGTCGATAGGCGTGACATTGTAGGAGGCCCGGCCAAGTCGCGCATTCTCAGCGAGATTGAACGAATCAAGGCTGACCTCGCCGAGATAGCGAATGGAGTGGCCAAACCTTGAACCACTTTGAATACAAAGACGGTGAGAAGCACTGCGAAGAAGTCTCACTCAGCGAGATTGCGCGCGAGTACGGAACGCCCACTTATGTCTACAGTGCGGCCACGCTCAAGCGTCATTTCGAAGTTTTCGACAAGGCACTATCTGCCGTCGATCGCCTGATCTGCTTCTCGGTCAAAGCCAACTCCAATATCGCCGTTCTCCGCCTCCTCGCTTCCATGGGGGCTGGTGCCGATATCGTCTCTGGTGGTGAATTGGTGCGTGCGTTGAGGGCAGGCATTGCCCCAGAGAAGATTGTGTTCTCTGGCGTTGGCAAGACAGCCGGAGAGATGCGCATGGCTCTTGAGGCGGGCATCTTGGTGTTCAACGTCGAGTCTCGTGCCGAGCTCGAACTCTTGGGCAAGGTGGCTGGCGAGATGGGAAAACGCGCACCGGTATCGCTGCGCATTAACCCCAATGTTGATGCCAAGACTCATCCCTACATCTCTACTGGGCTTCAGAGGAATAAGTTTGGCATCCCGTGGGGGGCCGCCAAAGAAACCTACCGGCGTGCAGCCGAGATATCTTCGATCGAAGTTCACGGTATGGACTGCCACATCGGCTCTCAGCTCACGGAGACTGAGCCCTTTGTCGATGCTGCGAATATGCTCACTGTACTCATCGAGGAACTCATCGCCGAGGACATTGCACTCAAGGCAGTGGACATTGGTGGCGGCCTTGGAATTCCGTACCAAGAACCCGGAGAAGATCGGCCTCCATCTCCTGCAATCTACGGCGAGGCTGTGGTCGAAGCGCTAGGTGTTTTACGCAAGCACTCACTTCAGCTCATCTGCGAGCCGGGACGAGTAATCGCGGGCAACGCTGGGATCTTGCTCACTGAGGTTCTCTACTGCAAAGAATCGGAAATCAAGAAGTTCGTCATTACCGATGCTGCGTTCAATGATCTCATGCGACCAGCGCTCTATAGCGCCTACCATCCGATTTCTCCGGTGATGCAAACCGATCGCTCGAAGGAAGTGGTCGACGTGGTCGGCCCGATTTGCGAGACAGGCGACTTTTTCGCCAGAGACCGTGAGCTGCCAGAGGTGCGCGGGGGCGAGCTCTTGGCCATTGGTGCAGCGGGCGCTTACGGTTTTTCGATGGCTAGCAACTACAACAGTCGCCTTCGCGCCTGTGAAGTCTTGGTCATGGGGGCAGAGCACGCCGCAATTCGAAGACGAGAGACCATCGAGCAGGTGCTCGAAAACGAGTCGATTCCAGCGTTTCTTGATTAGCGAATCTTTGGGAAACTAACTGACATGTCCAAAGCCCAAGTTCTGGTTCTCACAGTCATTGGAAGTGATCGTCCCGGGCTTGTGGGTGCGATTAGCCGCGTTGTGAGTGAGCACGGTGCAAACTGGGAGGCCAGCCACATGGCTCGCCTGGGAGGCCAATTCGCTGGCATTCTGCAAGTCGTTGTTCCTGAAGAGAAGGCCGATTCTCTCGCCAAGAGCTTGGGAGAGCTTGGCCCATCCGGGCTCAAAGTTACCGTTGAGAGAGAGACCAGTACGGCCTTCGAGCCGGAAGGCCAGGCCTATTGCCTTGAGCTCGTGGGCTCCGACCAACCCAATATCGTCCGCGACATCTCCGAGGCTCTTGCGAGCCGCGAGGTCACGGTCTTGGAACTCACTAGTGAAATAGCATCGGCACCCGTGAGCGGTGGCCGGCTATTTAGGATGCAGGCATCAATTCGCTGTCCAGCCAGTGTTGGCCGAGCACAGCTGCGCGACAGCCTCGAAGAGTTGGCCAACAGCCTCATGGTCGACCTAAGCCTCGACGATTGAAGGCGCCCGGAGCCAATTGATATGATTAGCACCAGTGGCTCGTAAGAAACTGCCAGTGGCTGAGGCCGACGCCTCCACACGCGATGCTCGGATTCCTAGTGCAGCGCTCCCAGAGGGGTGGAGCATTCTCGAGCATTTGCCATTTCCCGTCCTAGAAATCCGCGACGACTACTCGGTCGGGCGTGCAAATCGCGCCTGCGAGGCGCACTACGGTCGCATGGAAGGCATGTGCTATCAGCTGAGCCACGCTAGGGACTTTCCATGCAACGAAGCGGGCGAGGCTTGCCCAAAGGCTGAGGCCACGAGCACCGGGCGTGACGTAACGGTCCGCCATGCGCACGTCACCAAAGATGGTGTGCACGTCTTCTTGGTGAGCGCCTATCCGCTTGAACAGGGGGGCATATTAGAGTTTCACCTACCCATCGAGGAGACCCTTGGTCGCGATGGTCTCACCGGGCTCTACTCCAGAGACTTCTTCGACCAACTCGTTGCCAGGCAGTTGGCGCTACTCGCACGCATGGATTTGCCGTATTCTGTTGTCTTGCTCGATATCGACGACTTCAAGCGGGTCAACGATTATCACGGACACGCGATCGGCGATGTTGTTCTTCGAGAGTTCGGTAAAGTTCTGGCCTCGGAGTGTCGAGAAGGTGATAGCGCGGGACGCTATGGCGGAGAGGAATTCTGCGTCTTCATGCCCGGTTCCGATTTGGCTGGGGCCAACGTATACGCTGAGCGTCTGCAGAAGGCACTGAGCGACGTCGCTGTGGACTCTGGAAACGGTATTCTTAGCCCGACCGCATCCTTTGGCATTTGGTCCGGATCCGCCACTGTGCCTGCGCTTCGAGCGATGGAGGCCGCAGACTCGGCCCTCTACGAAGCCAAGCGCGCGGGTCGCGACAGAATTTCTCTGGCTCCAGAGTAGAGCGAGACGTGTAGGAATCCGGGTCTTGGCAATCCGCTACAGCCGCTAGACCGTCGAGCGAAAAGAATGACCGAGGATGGTGAGTTCTGACTTTTCGAGTGCAAGGCGTGAATGAGGAGTTTCCCGGGGCAAATGACGAAATGAGCAACGCTGCAATCGGGAAAGCAGGACCATCAGACCGATCATTGTTTACGCTCGGCGGTCTAGAGCTTGACCCGCCACTGAACGCCGTCGGCCAGGTCCATGACGAGAATCGACTTGGCTTCGAGGTCCTCGCGAATCTCGTCGGCTCGTGCCCAGTTCTTCTCGGCTCGTGCGGTGCCACGATCTTCGATGAGTTTCTCGATCTTGGCAGCCTCTATACCCATGGCAGCAAGGCGCTTCCCTTTGACATCGGCATGAAACTCCGCCGAGGTCATGCGCATTAGTCCGATGGTCTCAGTTACAAGAGCAAACGCCTTGAGGGCAGGGGCGACGACGGGGCCGCCGCGCTTGTTCGCCTTCTTCAGGTTGCCGAAGCGATTGATGGCTCGTGACAGCTCCATGAGGTGAGCTATGGCAAGAGCCGTGTTGAAGTCTTGATCCATGGCAGCGTAGAAGCGTTCAGGGAAACTCTCTCCGAGTTCCAGCAGCTTCAGAGCGTCAGCGCCCATGGACTTGGCGACGTTTGCCGCTGGCTCTTCGCCGCCCATGGCTTCTGCCACTTCCCTTGCCTCATAGAGGCGAGAGAGCATGGCCAGGGCTTCGGGAAGGGCCTCGTCTCCCCAAGGCAGCGGTGAGCGATACTGGTTTTGCAGGTAGTAGAGCCTGAGCGTCTCTGCGGGGAATTGCTCCAGTGCAACCTTGACGTTGATGACGTTGCCGAAGCTCTTGCCCATCTTTTGGCCCGAAGCCATGGTGAGCAGGCCGTGGTGCATCCAGACCCGGGCGTAGTCGGCTTTGTTGCCGCAGACACTTTGAGCGACTTCGTTTTCGTGATGCGGGAAGACCAAGTCTAGGCCGCCTCCGTGAATGTCGACCGTATCGCCCAGAGTGGCCTTTGCCATTGCGGAGCACTCGATGTGCCAGCCCGGACGACCGTCGCCCCAGGGGCTTGGCCATGAGGGTTCGCCAGGCTTGACGGCTTTCCACAGCGCGAAGTCAGCGGGTGAGCGCTTGCCAGCAACTTCGTCGGCGCTGCGCAGCTCGTCAACCTTCTGCCCTGAGAGGCTTCCATAATCAGAATAACTCCCGACGTCAAACCAGACACTTCCTTCGTTTTGGTACGCGTGTCCTTTGTCGATGAGGCTGCCAATCATGCCCAAGATGTCCTCCATCGAGTCGGATACTTTTGGCTCCTTGTTTGGCGTGTCCAAGCCCATGGCGGCGGCATCGGCCCGGTACTCGCCAATAAAGCGTGCGGAGAGCGCGAGCGGATCCTCGCCGAGCTCGTTTGCCCGGCAAATAATCTTGTCGTCGACGTCGGTGAAGTTGCGAACGAAGTCGATGTCCCAGCCGCGGTGGCGAAGGTAACGCACGAAGCTGTCGAACAAGATCATGCCCCGGGCGTGGCCGATGTGGCAGTGGTCGTAGACCGTGTTTCCGCAGGCGTAGAGGCGGATCTTGCCGGCTTCGATAGGTTCGAAGTCTTCGAGTTTGCGGGTACGGGTGTTGTAGATCTTGAATGGGACGGCCATGGCTCGGCGCCAACCGTACCCAGCCCGCCGCTGAGCGTCTATGGCCGAAACGAAAAACGCCTGCCGAATTGGGCAGGCGCTGTTCTTGTGGGTACTAGAACTTAGTCTCTGCCCATCTGCATTGCGAAAATGAGGATGTAGTAGAAGAGCATCGCCAGGGCTGAGAACAAGGCCAGCGACGCGCCGACATACTGCGTTGGTCGGTAGTGATGGAGCACATTCGAGGTGTAGTAGAGGACGTATCCAGACATGACGAGAATGCCAAATCCGGTGAAGACCATGCCGAGGCTGAATCCGAAGAGAATGGAGGCTACAATCATGCCGAGCATGCCAAAGACGGCCATCGAGAGAGCCCCTCTCATGAAGGAGAAATCCTTCTTGGTCAGAAATACAGTAGCGGTGAGGCCGGAGAACACGAAGCCCGTCAATATGGCAGCATCGGCGATTACGCCTTCGTGATACAGCGTGGCGATGAGCAGAGCTTTGGAAAACACCAAAGCGTAGACACAAACGGATACAGCCAAGCCCATGTACTGCACTGCCCGTGAGGTCTCACTCCGGGCCCATTTTTCACCAATGTAGCCCATACCCATGAAGACGGCGAGCACGATGAAGTGGTTCATTTTGAACCAAGGAACAGTGACCGATTCAAACATCACGCTGCCGACATCGAGCAGCATGTACTCGATCGCCACGAAGGCGGCGACGGCAGCTGCGAGGTGGCCGTAGGTCTTGCGAAGGAAGGTGACTCGCTCGTTTACGCCGACGGTGGCGACGGCGCCCGGGATGACTCGATTGCTTTGTGCTTGTTGCTGAAACATGGATTCTCCTTGCGCCCGACGCTTCGGGCTTGCTAACCAAAGTATACGGCGAAGTTCACATAATTGCTTCTTTCCATTGGCACCTTCCAAACTCCTTATGGTCAGTAGCTAATTCCAGCAATAATGAACGTTTGAGGGCGATGTTCCTTGAAGGCATACATCTTCACTCGCCATCATTCGCGGTGAGGCTACTTCCATGTTCATTGATGCAGCTACTGTCCACGAGCGTCTAGACAATAACACCGCCCTAGAATCGCAGATCTACGAAGATCCGGCGGACGCAGCGGTCTCCGATCAATTGGAGAAGGCGTATCGGGAGCAGGGGCGCTCCGAGGAGTTGCTCCAGCTGCTCCTAGCCCGAGCTGAAAACGTCGCCACCATAGCGGAGCGGGTCGCGATTCTGCGACAGGCCTCGGAGGTGTGCTCTTCGACAGGTGATCTGAGCTCGGCGCTCATGATTCTTCTGACGGCCTTCGACCAAGATCGGGGCAATCGCGAAATCGCCGATGAGCTTGATCAGCTGGCTCATCACACGGGGCAATGGGACGAGGTACTCGATGCCTATCTCTTGGCAGCGGCAAGGCTCGACGATGCGGTGCAAGCCGGTGACCTCTGGCTGCGCATGGCCTGCACTCATGCCTTTGTGACCGGGGACTCGGAGCAGCTAAGTGCTGCACTGGAGCACGTGCACTCGGTGAGCGACGGTTGGGCACAGAGCTATCTGGACCTGGTCGAGAGGCAGATGAACACGGCCGAGCTCCTGGGTACTCTCGCGGAAATGTGCATGCGCATTGGCGATACGCAGAGGCGTGCGCGATGCCTAGCTCGCTGCATAGCGAAGAACGACTCCATCGTCGAGAAAGCGTCGATTCACGCGGAACTCGCAAGTCTGCATCTGGGCTCAGACGATACGGTTGCTGCGAACTGGCACCTGCGCGAGGCCATGCGTCTAGACCCAAAGCGCACCGACTGTCAGGCAGCGCTCATTGCTCTGAACAAGGAAGAGGGCAACTATCGCGAGGCAGCTGAGCTTCTGCGTTCGCAGGCCCTGGGCTCGCAAGCCAATCGATCCGACGCGGCATTTGAGGCCGCTCAGCTCTATTCTGATCTCGATGAGAACACGCAGTGCTTCGATCTTCTGAGCGTCGCACTAAAAGAAGATCCTCATCATCTCGGGGCGGCTATGCCTCTCGCAGATCGCTACTACGAAGACAAGCGCTGGTCCGAACTTGAGCCTCTCCTCGATCTGCTCCTGGCGAATAGGAACAATCTACCCGCCGCGTCGGAGTCTATGTCAGAACTTCTCTATCGTGCGGGCAAGTGCGCATACGAGCTAGACAACAAGGCAAAAGCACAAGACTTGCTCAGCCGCGCTCGGACTCTGGATCCGGAGAGTCGCGCCATTCTGCGGCTCTTGGCAGATGTTCTCGCCGACTCTAGCGATTTGCATGCCGCCTACGATGCCAATCAGCAGCTTCTTGCAACTCAGCAAGAGGGCCCACAGAAGCATAGTACGCAAACTCACATGCGCATGGCCAAAATTCGCCGACAACAGCGAATGGTCGAAGACGCAGAGTTTCATGCCGGACAGGCCTACGGGCTAGAGCCGGGGAATATCGAAGCCGGTCGTCTCTTCTCGGAAATTCTCGAAGAGTTAGAGAAGTTCCGAGAGGCGGTGAAGGTTCGACGCGAGCTCTTGAGCTACGGCGACCTGGAAGAGAAGGTCCGCTTGCACGCAGAGATCGCAAATCTCCAGTGCTGGAAGCTCGACGACCCGATGGGGGCAATCAAAGAGTACGAGCAAGCTCTAGAGCGACAGCCTGATAATCGCAAGGTCATGCACAGTCTTCTCGATCTCTATTCCGCAGTGGAGATGTGGAAAGATGCGATAGACGTGATCTTGAAGATCGCGGATGTGGAGGAAGACCCTCTGCGGAGGGGCAAATATCATGACGCGGCTGGAGCAATCATTCGAGAGCAGCTCGGGGATACCCGGGCCGTTCACTGCTTCAACATGGCGCTCGATTGCTTCTTTGTTGATGTTAAGGAGTTGCCCGAAAGGCTGCGTGCTGGCTGCTTGCGGCCGTTTCACCGAATTGTGGAGTTCCTGCATGAGAAACAGGACTACGAGCAACTCGAGCGCAGCTATAGGAAGATGATCCAGCGGTTGTCAAAGGACGACCCGCAGGTCTTGCACCTGTGGCAAGAGCTCGGACATCTCTACAAGAGCAAGCTCGATCGGCCCGAGGATGCTATCGCCTCCTACGAGGTCGTCTCAGCTCTAGACGCCGGTAGCAACCACAAGCGGGTCCTGCTGGGGCTCTACGAGCAGAGCGAGGCGCAGGTTGACAAGGCCATCGAGCAACGAATCGCCATGACCAAGGACGATCCGTTTAGTGCCGAGCACTACAGTGCCCTCACCGAGATCTATCTACGGCTTGGTCAACCGGACCGAGCTTGGTGTGCAACACGGGTCTTGGTCTTCCTCGACAAGGCAACCGAAGCGCAGAAGAGCTTCTATTACCAACATCAGCACCGTGAGATGCGTTGGCCTCGCACGCCCTTCTCTGCGCATATGTGGAACGAGATTCGCCACCCCGACGAGAATCTGCTCGTAAGCAATATTCTAGCTCTTGTTGCCGACGTGATGCTCGCGGACTGTGCTGTGGATGAGACGGACTTGCACGGTCGCGATGGTCAAACGCCCCTGCACGATGAATTGCGGGGCCTGGTCAGTGGCGTTGCATACGCCATGGGCATGCCCGCAGCTCGTGTTACCGTGGACCTCGACGTGACAGCGGATATGCTCTTCTTGCCGACGTTGCACGGGCCCGCATTCGTCGTCGGCAGGGGAATCTGGGAGGCGCCGACGATGCGAGCTAGAGCCCACGCTGCTGCCGTTGTCTTGGCCCATGGGCGACCCACCGCGCAGTTGCGTCAACTGTCGGAATCACCGGAGCATCTTGATGCGGTACTTCTTGGTGTCATGAGTTTCGTTCGTCCCGACTTGTCTGTTCCTCATGCCATGGCGCCTCGGATTGCTCATGTGCATCAGGTGCTAAAGAAACGCCTGGCGCAGCCGCGCAAGGTGCGACTAGCTCATGCGGTTCATGCGCTAATCGCTTCTGGTGTGCGCCACGATATGAGCGGCTGGTGGCATGCAGTGGATTGCACCTCGCAGCGAGTAGCTTTGGCACTCAGTGGTGACCTGCAGGTCGGCGTGGCGATCGCGCATCGCGAATCGAAGGGGGCTCACGAGGTCGTGGCTGATCTCGTTCGCTTCTCCATCTCGCCCGTCTTGGGCGCTATGCGGCGAGACTTAGATATCGCCAACTGCGCCAGCTCCTAGAGCGCCGATCCGTTTGCACCGGTCGCAGTTGTGCACTGTCGTCCCCAACGAAGTGGCCGTGCTACGGTCGAATCATGCTGAAAGCCTGGCTTCTTCGTGGCTGTCTTCGGATCGCCTTCTCGGTGATTGCGCTCTCGAGCATCACCGCCTCGGTTGCACGGGCCGAGGACAAGAGTGTTGTGTTCGAGACACTAGAGATTCCATAATGGCATCCAGGGCCACACGCGCCGCTACAGCTCAAGCGAGATTTGCACTTAGCGCATCAGCTCTTCGCTGCTGCTCAAGAGAGTTGGATCGCGGTCAAGAGCGATTGCGAAGCGCGTGGCGAATCACCTTGCAGAGCGGTTGACGAGGCCTTGAGCCGTTC
>JAAEPE010000531.1 GCA_024222395.1 Myxococcales bacterium | reverse complement strand
GGGCAACGTCGTCAACAACACCAATCAAGTGATGTCTTCCTGCCAAAACGTGGACAATTAGAAACCGGGGGGACGCTATGTGATTCCAACGGGTTCCAGGATGCACTGGGAGCCTAGCGAAAGATCGACATCGACAGCCCCGCGATCTCTGGCAACAACGTCATTGCTCTGGTCGCCATCAACGCCAATGGCACTACTCTCGAGGCTAATGCGGGCGTTGGTGCCGAAGGGAATCTACTATGCCGCTTGTGGCGCTGCGCCCGTCATCATCGGGATCGTGGTCGTGGGTGGCATTCTGTCACCCATCATTGGGCGGCTGATCTGAATGCTGGCGGTTCAGCCAGGCGCGAAGGCGTTGCAAACGGTCACCGACATGATTGTAGAGAGCGGTGCCCGGCTATCGATCGAGAGAACGTTCCCTCTAGAGCAGGCCATCGATGCGCTGGCACACCACGGCGAGGGAAGATCACTAGGCAAGATCGTCGTAGCTATGGGCGGCAGCCATTGACGTTGGCTCTTCAAGCGGCGCTTGCGGGCGTCATTCGTCGCAATCAAAGCTGCCGTCGACGCGGTCAATGCCGAAGAGCCAAGTCTCAAAGCTCACAAGCGTTTGGCCGCCGGTGAACCAGAGAGCGAGTTTGTCGCCGTCGAATAGCAGAAAGGGCGCAAGGATATAGCCCGAAAGCCAGGGGCTATCTCCCGCGGCAACAATGTCCGCGCTAACTTCTTCGAAAGCGATTCCGTCGCTGCTT
Organism: Myxococcales bacterium; assembly: GCA_024222395.1. Taxonomy (GTDB): domain Bacteria; phylum Myxococcota_A; class Polyangia; order Haliangiales; family Haliangiaceae; genus NORP324. Next base: position 89 of record JAAEPE010000531.1, on the reverse strand, counting down.
CGAGCGTAGCCGAGGGCGAGTTGATCGAAGCCCTTCGGCTCAAAGACGATGTCGTGAGTTAGGTGGAAGTTGCCATCGGGGCCGATCGT
>JAAEPE010000530.1 GCA_024222395.1 Myxococcales bacterium | reverse complement strand
GCTACGGCTACCGGCGGATCACAGCCCTCTTGCACCGAGAGGGGTGGCGCGTGAACCACAAGAAAGTGGAGCGGATCTGGCGCCAGCAGGGGCTCAAAGTGCCGAAGAAGCAACCGAAGCGGGGCCGACTGTGGTGGAACGGTGGCTCATGCGTCCGAAAGCGAGCCGAGCATCGCGATCATGTCTGGTCGTACGACTTCGTCTTCGACCGGACCCACGATGGCCGACCGCTGCGGCTGCTGACGATGCTGGACGAGTACACGCGGGAGTGCTTGACGATCGACGTCGCGCGGCAGTATCGCTCGAACCAGGTGTTGGATCGTCTGGCGGAGATCTTCGTGGAACGGGGAGCTCCAGCCTATCTCCGAAGCGACAACGGCAGCGAGTTCATCGCGACAGCGGTACGGGAATGGCTGGAAGGGGTAGGCGTAAAGACGCTCTTCATCGAGCCGGGTAGTCCCTGGGAAAACGGATACATCGAGTCGTTCAACGGCAAGCTCCGGGACGAGTTGCTGAACGGCGAGATCTTCTACACGCTCCGCGAAGCGCAGGTCATCATCGAGGGCTGGAGGCGGGAGTACAACACGTTTCGGCCCCACAGCTCGTTGGGCTATCGCCCGCCGGTGCCCGAGACGATCGAGTGGCCGCCTTGGCCGAAGGATGAGAATTTGCTGGGTGCTCTAACATAGGAACTGGTACAACAATCGGGGCAGGTCAG
>JAAEPE010000529.1 GCA_024222395.1 Myxococcales bacterium | reverse complement strand
GGCGGAAATGGTGCGGCAAGGATTTGACCGCGCAAAACGACTCGTCCTGCTCAGCGATGGTGCCGCCTGGATTCGTTCCCTTGCCGAGTGGCTCCCTGTGAAGGTCACGCATATCTTGGACCTCTATCACGTCAAGCATCGTATCTGGGAAACGGCCGCCGCGATCTACGGGGATAGGACACCCCAAACATGCGCGTGGGCGAAAGCCCAGTGTGAGCGCATCGAAGAGGGCAACGCAACAAAGGTAATCGAAGCGCTCGCATTCTTGAATCCCAGCCGTAGCGAATCCAAAGAAGAGGTCGCCGCGCTGGCGACCTATCTGCAAGACAATCTCGACCGCATGGATTATCCTACGTACAGGAAAGAGGGGCTGCGCATAGGAAGCGGCACCGTCGAATCCGCCAACTACCATGTCACCGGAGCAAGGCTGAAGCTTTAGGGAATGCGCTGGACGGAGCGGGGAGCCCGCGATATGGCGCTACTGCGTGCCAATCTCTCTAACGGACGTTGGGAGGCCACAACCCGGACG
>JAAEPE010000528.1 GCA_024222395.1 Myxococcales bacterium | reverse complement strand
TGATCGAAACGATCGCCCCGACTTTGAAGAGTTTATTGCGCGGCGTGCCGTCCTGGGCGCGGGCCAACTCAGTCCCTACTAGGCCGACGTTGCGAATGGTGACCGTCAAGAGTTGAGCCGCTATCGCAAACCACTCCATGCCTTTTGTGTCCGATAACGAATCTCTTTGAATGCTCGTGACGCATAACCGGTTCGCAAATGCTCGCGGCGAACCCGCTCGGTGGGCTTTGCAAGCATGGATTTGAGTCGCGAATTCTTCGCCAGGCCGATTACATAATCCACGCCATTGGTGCCCTCAGACCAGCAAAGCAGCTCGTCTCTGTAAAAGCCGCTGTCTGCACGGACGATGATGTGCGTAGTCGGCCAGACACTTCGAAGTCTTGAGATGATCCGATCACAAATCTCCTTCGCCCCTTGGCTCCATCGATATCAACGCTTGACCGCGTGACTGCCGACGGCTTTGGCCCGTCGGCTCTTTCTTGCCAACAAGTGTCGCTAGTAGTGGATCCTTCGCAAGTTCGTCATGGTCATCCAAGTCTTCATACCCCAACGAAAGACCAAGAATGCGCTGCGCCAAGAGCTCCTGCACCGTGTGGTCGACGAGGTCTG
>JAAEPE010000527.1 GCA_024222395.1 Myxococcales bacterium | reverse complement strand
TCACCCTCTGTAGTCTTCGGAGCTGCGTTGGAAGCTGTGGGCGGCACCACGATGTTGTGCCACGATTGGCTATGGTGCGCCTAGATGGGTAGTGCCGGGCGGCTACGTTGCCTCGACGTGCTTCGTTCTGCGCACCAGTGCCTTCTAGGCACATGGAATGACTACGAAGCCGCTGTCACAGTCAGATCTACACCCAAACGATTCTGCTCGCAGCAAATTCCCATGACCGCGAGAACGACAACACTCTCAAACGAATAGGTGAAATTCCGCCCCTGATCTCGAGGATCTTCTAGGTCTTCATAGTAATTCCAAAACGCGTTTCGCGGAGTTTTCGTTGCCATAGCTATGTCAGATCACAGGCGTCACTGCTAGGCAACTATCAGCCAGAGGTCAACTGCTTCTTCGTAACGATTTTTGGGTCTTTGAAATGAACAAGCCGTGATGTCGCACATACCAACAGAGCTACCGATCCTGCAGTGTGATACTTTCGCTTCGTGTATGACGTCGTCATCGTAGGATCGGGCTATGGGGGCGCTGTGATGGCAGGACGTCTCTCGGAGCACTTCAAGGTCTTGCTCGTCGAACGCGGTCGACGCTGGACGACGGGTGAGTTTCCAAAGAGCTTGCCCCAGCTAGCTTCGGCTTATATGTCACGGCGCAATGCACTTGGCCTTTGGGCGATGCGCATGGGCGTGGGAACTGGCAATGCCTTTGCGAGTGCGTATGGCGGTGCGAGTGTTGTGAACTACGGCATCACCTCTCGCCCTGAGGATCATGTCTTTGAGTCCTGGCCCGTGTCGGCGCGTCAGTGGGACCCGTTCTACGAGCGCGCACTATCCGTTCTCAAGCCAACCTCAAATCCAGTAGGAGACTCTCTCGGCGACAAGCGGTTTCTAGATCTCGTGGAGCCGGGCCGCCGGGTGGACTTGCTAAACACCATCGATTGGGAGAGCTGCACGCAATGCGGTCACTGCTGCCCAGGCTGTGACGTGGGTGCCAAGCGGTCGCTGGAAAAGACCTACCTGCAGACCGCGGAGCGAAATGGCGCGAGCGTGGCACTCGGCAAGACCTTGGTCGCCTTGCGGCGTGGTGAGAACGACTGTTGGTCTCTAACGCTACAGGAGACGGGCAGTCAGGCCACAGAGACCGTCTTTGCCAAGCAGGTCGTGCTCGCTGCGGGCACCTTCGGCACACTCGACTTGCTAAACAGCGAACGCTCCGTCTTGCCAGTATCGCCGATGCTTGGTCAACACATGACGATGAACGGCGACGGTGCGTCGTTTCTCTACAACACGCCGCATTCCCTGTCGGGACATCACGGTGCGCCCATCACGACTTCGGTTCGCATCCCCTTCATCGATGCGCAAGAAAAGGAACGCACTCTCATGGTGATGAGTGGGCGCATTCCCTTCTCCATGATTCAAGCACCAGCGCTGCTCATGGCTGGGGCAGCGGGGCTTTTGCCAGGCAAGACGATGGGAGATGCGAGTCGAGATTCTCTTACCAAGAGAGCATCCAGGCGCCTGCGAGATCTATGGTCAGTCACCGAAAAGGGGGCGATGTCCAACACCTTCATGTTCAAGGTTGATGCCGAGGACAGCTCGTCGGGCATAGCGGCATTTGATCGCCACGGCCGCTCATCCATCGATTGGCCAAACTACGGAGAAGAGCCGATATTGCAGTTTGCTAGGCAAAAACTGCACTCCTGGGCCGACTCAGTGGGCGCCGATGTTATCGAAGAGATTGGTTCTTGGCCGCTCATGAAGAACATGGGCGTGCACCCGCTCGGCGGTTGTCGCATGGGGACAAGTGTGCATGACGGTGTTGTCGACGAGCACTGCCGAGTCTTCAAGCCAAGCGGCGACATCTATCCGGGGCTGCGCATTGTCGATGCCAGCGTCATCGCCTCGTCACTTGGGGTGCCATCGAGCCTCACCGTTTCGGCCATCGCAGAGAAGGCAGCCGAACACCTAGGCTCCGAGCTGCTCGCTGGGGTCTGAGATTCTTTCGCAAAGGCGTGACGGAAGATCTGTTTGCCAGGCCTCCGTCGGTAGCGCGAGCGCTCGCCTAGCGGTATTCCATAGGAGCGGAGTCTTGGTCGCACCCGATTCTAGATCTCGCAACAAGCGACTAAACGCCTTGCCTGTGTAGACGGCCTCAAGCTCTATGTTGCTTCGCTTGAGTACATTGCACATCGCCAGAGAGCGCGGTGTTGGATAGCCGTAGCCGCCGCCGAGTTCACCATGATCAAAGACGATGGGTACTGGTTGCACTCGCTTCTCCACAAGCCCAATATGTTGCAAGTAGCGCAGGGCTTGGCGCGTCTGAAACCAAAGCAGCGGACGATTGCTGAAGACACGTTCGACCGCGGAGACGGCGCAAATGGTCGTCTTGACGCCAGCAAGCCCAAGGCCGATAGAAAGCCCGATGGCAGTTCCTCCAGTGCCGTAAGCAAGATAGACCATATCTGGCGTCGGCAACTCGCCGCAGCGAATCTGCTCAGCGAGTTCGAGGCCGGCGCGAATGATGCCCAAGATGGATGTGGGTGAGCTAGCGCCCGGCGTTATCACCGGCAACCCCAGGTGCCGCTTGCGAATAAGCACCCACGGGTTGGCAAGCGCCATCGAAATTCTGTTGCGATAGTAGCGCATCCGCGATGGTGACTGTGCTGTGAAGGCGAGGTTCGCCAAGACTCCAGGAGAGAGCGGCTCCCAGAAACAATGGGCGTGCAGTGTCTTGCCCAAGAACTCGGCGGCCTCGCCAAGAGCCACCAGATTACCGGACCCAATTGCGCCCACCGCATGCCACCCATCGGCACTGCGATACGGCTCGGATGCGAGCAGGTAGTCGAGCTTGCGAATCTTGCTACCGCCGTAGCCAAAGCCAATCATGTCGTCGCGCTTGACACCAACGAAGTCACACTTGTGTTCCGCGGCAAGCCAATCGAGAGAGGTCACTTCCGTTGGTGGAGTCATCCAGTCGAGGGTAGAGATGTCGTCCCACTTCATCATTGCGAACCAAAGCGCGAGCCGACACTAACACTATCGCCAGTAGCACAGGCTCGGGCATTGGTTCGAAACCTGAGCGAGCCCTACATCCTCGCTATCGCCCCTAAGTCCGAGTAATCAACAGCTTCCCCCCCTTCCCGTTCCCCCTGGCACGCGTACTGCTCAGGTGACTAGATGTCCCTGGCGGAAGTGCTGATAGGAAAAGTTACCAACTCTGTAAGATGAGATCATAAGGGTGGTTCCTGGTCAACGAAAAGGACTGAGAATGGCCCGAGATGCGCTTGTGATAGAGCTTTCGTCTCGACAGCGAGACACTTTGAATAGATGGGCGAATGCTCATAAGACTTCGCAACAATTACTGTCGCGAATACAAATCATCCTGCTGGCGTCGACTGGGCTGAGCAATGTCGAGATTG
>JAAEPE010000526.1 GCA_024222395.1 Myxococcales bacterium | reverse complement strand
TGATCGAAATGCTCGCAGGGAAGGGCGCGGGGGCGCTACTGCCTTGTGACGGAAGCACCACGCCATGCGAGGGGCCGCTACTCGGCGGCAATTTGGCCTTGCTCGCACATCTCTGTGGCACCCGATGGGCTCCAAACTTCCGCGATGCGATCTGCATTCTCGAAGACGTTGGCGAGAGGCCATATGCCATCGACCGCTACGTCACACAATTGCTGGCTCAGCGAGGTGGAATAGTTCTTAGCGCAGCGAAGGCGCTGGTGCTCGGTGACTTTGATCGCTGCGAGGAGAACGGCGACCCAAGCCAGGACGTAGTCGTCATGCTCTCGGAGCGGCTCCGGCGCGAGGGGCTGGTCTGTAGCTCGGGATTGCCGGTCGGGCACGGCGCGCGGAATCGGGCGTTCTCATTTGGGGCGAGGGCTCGCTTGGACGACTTGGGGCTGCATCTCCTAGAGCCTGCGACAACGCGCTAGGAATCTGATGGCAAGAGAGTTGGCGTCAGGTTTCTATGCTAGGCCCGCGACCTGTATGCTGGGGCCGTGCGTAGCCTAGGACTGGATGTTGGAACCAAGACCATTGGCATCGCCATGTCCGACGCCCTGGGCTTGGCGGCTCATCCGCTGCTTGTTCTGCCTCGGGCAGGAACGGTTGCCGATGTCGCAGCCGTCGAGGCGCTGGTGTCAGAGCATTCGGTAGAGGCTGTCATCGTCGGGATGCCCCTCGAACTCTCGGGGGAAATGGGGCATCGGGCCAGGCGAGTGCAGATCCTTATTGATGCCCTAGCCGAGCATTTTGGCGAAAGGCTCCCCGTGCATGACTGGGATGAGCGCTTTTCCACGGCCGCGGTGGAGCGAGTCCTTATAGACGCAGACATGTCCCGGGCCAAGCGCAAGAAAGTTGTGGACAAGCAAGCTGCCGCCTACATCTTGCAAGGCTGGCTCGACGCCAACCGAGCTTCCAGCTAGACTTAGCGGCTCCTGCATGTCTAAGCGCAGCTTTCGAATCGCCGGTGGTATCGTTGTCGGCACGCTCATCTTGCTGACGGTGGCAGGCTTCTACGCCTATGGCATTGCCAAGGCCTACCCGCACGAGCCCCACAAAGGCGAGGGCATGGAGATCTCAGTAGAGATCGAGCGGGGGATGAGCTTCCCGAAGATTGCGGAGCGGCTCGCATCCGCCGGTGTAATTGACAAGCCGCGCTGGTTTCGCTTCTACGGCATGCGACGAGGCGTTACCACGAAGGTGCGCAGCGGCAAGTACCTTCTAAGAGACGATATGACACCAAAGGCTGTGATCGATACCTTGCTCGAAGGTGTCAAAGAGGTGACTGCGCGCATCACGATTCAAGAAGGCCTCAACATGCTCGAGGTCTTTGCGCTGTACGAGGAAGCCGGTATTGCCGACGCCCAAGAGCTAGAGGGGCTCGCTCGGGATCTGGAGTTCTTGGAGAATCATGGGATCGCTGGCGAGACGATTGATGGCTATCTCTTTCCCGACACCTATCATTTTCGTGTGCCATCGGCCCCTGGACTTGTGCTTGAGACGATGGTCAAGCAGCACCGGGTCGTATGGGACAGGCTCAAGCGCGCCAACGGCGATGCCTTCGCGAAGGTCCGCAAGAAACTCGAGTGGAGCGAACGCGAGTTCCTTATTATGGCGTCCATTGTGGAAAAGGAGGCGGTCTCTGCCGAGGAACGGCCTCGCATTGCCCAGGTCTTCATGAACAGGCTCACGTCTCCCAAGTTTGTGCCGCACAGGCTCGATACCGATCCCACCATCCGCTACGGATGCATGGTGCCCACTCGCAAATCTGCGGCCTGCCAAGCTTGGGATAAGAGCGATCGCCTGCACCGCAAACAGCTCGACGACGCTGACAATCCGTACAACACATACGAGCACGAAGGTTTGCCACCAGGGCCGATTTGCAGTCCAGGTGCCTCCGCGATGAAAGCTGTCATGACTCCTGACGGCTCGGGCTACTTCTTCTTTGTTGCCATGGACGCCCGTACGCACGCCTTTGCCAAGAGTCGCGTGGAGCACGAGCGCAACGTGGACAAGTACATACGGAATAGGTAATTCGGGTCACAGTAAGCTGGGGCGACATCGGGGCGCTGTGTAGGTGCTGGCGGTATCGCGCCTGAGACCGAAAGCCGTGTTAAAGTAACTGAACATATTAACTTTCTACCGGGGAAGAGGGGCGCAATGAGTCTGGTTGGTCAGATCGCGGAGTTGCAGGACTACAAGGAGTACGAGGATCTTCATTGGGAGGGTTCCTTTAGTGACTACCTAGCGTTGGTTAAGAAAAAACCTAAGGTCACTCGCAACGCCTATCAACGAATGTTCGACATGGTGCTCTCGCACGGTGTTGAGGAGTACATCGACAACAAGAAGAAACTTGTCAGCTATAAGTTCTTCCAAGATGAAGCTCACGGCGGGGCGGATGCCGTTTTCGGCTTAGATATTCCGCTGATGCGGCTCATGAGTGTTCTCAAGAGTGCGGCTCACGGCTATGGCACCGAGAAGCGCGTGATTCTCTTGCATGGCCCCGTAGGTTCGGCAAAGTCGACCATTGCACGGTTGCTCAAACTGGGCATCGAGGAGTACTCGCGCACTGTCGAAGGGGCGCTCTATACGTATTCCTGGGTGCTTCCCGAGGAGTTGCAGAGCCTCTCTGGAGGTGAAGCGGTCTTTGAGTGCCCGATGCACGATGAGCCTCTGCGTCTTATCCCGGAGGAGTGGCGCGAAGATTCCTTCCGCAAGCTTGCCCTTGGAGACGACGACCATCGAGTCAAGATCGTTGGAGATGTGAACCCCGCCTGTCGTTGGATTTTCCGAGAGCTCATGGAGCACTACAAAGGAAACTTCGAGAAGACGATGCAGCACGTTCGCGTCAAGAGGCTCATCTTGAGCGAGCGCGACCGGGTGGGCATTGGCACGTTCCAACCAAAGGACGAGAAGAACCAGGACTCGACCGAACTCACCGGTGACATCAACTATCGCAAGATTGCCGAGTTTGGATCCGACTCTGATCCAAGGGCGTTCAACTTCGACGGTGAATTCAACGTTGCCAACCGAGGCATCATTGAGTTCGTCGAGATTCTTAAACTCGAGGTTGCGTTCCTCTACGATCTTTTGGGGGCGACACAGGAACACAAGATCAAGCCTAAGAAGTTTGCGCAGACCGATATTGACGAAGTCATTCTCGGGCACACTAACGAGGCAGAGTATCGCAAACTGGTGAGTAATGAGTTCATGGAGGCGCTCCGTGACCGAACTGTGAAAGTAGACATCCCGTACATATCCCGGGTCTCTGAAGAGGTGAAGATCTACGAGAAGGCATACACCACGGACCGAGTCGGTATGCACGTTGCTCCGCACACACTCTACGTGGCGGCGCTTTGGGCTGTGCTCTCTCGCCTCGAAGATCCAAAGAAGCAGAACTTGAGCGTTCTGCAGAAGGCAAAACTCTACGACGGCAAGCTCCTACCTGGATTTACCCAAGACAACATCAAGGAGCTTCGCAAGGAGTCGGTTCGCGAGGGGCTCGACGGCATTTCCCCTCGCTACATCCAAGACAAGATCTCCAACGCGCTGGTGTCTGAGAAAAGCGGGACGTCCATAAACCCCTTTATGGTCCTCAACGAGCTTGAATCGGGCCTTCGCCACCACACTCTCATTTCCAATGAGGATGAGCGGCAGCGGTATCTCGAATTGCTCAGCGTTGTGAAGCAAGAGTACGAAGACATCGTCAAGGACGAAGTTCGCCGCGCCATTTCGGCCGACGAAGACGCCATCGCCAAGCTGTGCTCGAACTACATCGACAACGTCAAGGCGTACACCCAGAAGGAGAAGGTCAAGAACCCCTATACGGGGCAAGACGAAGAACCTGATGAACGGCTCATGCGATCAGTCGAGGAGAAGATCGATATTCCCGAGAGTCGGAAGGATGACTTCCGACGGGAGATCATGAACTACATCGGCGCGTTGGCCATTGAAGGTCGATCTTTCGACTACAAGACCAACGAGCGTCTCCGTAAAGCCCTCGAATCCAAACTCTTCGAGGACCAGAAGGACTCCATCAAACTCACCTCATTGGTTTCTAATGTCGTGGATCGGGAGACCCAGGAAAAGATCGACGTGGTGAAGCAAAGGCTCATCAGGAACTTTGGTTACGACGAAGTGTCGGCCACCGATGTTCTTAACTTTGTCGCATCCATCTTTGCTCGCGGCGCTGTGAAGGAATAGTGCAATAGCCATGGATCCCAAGGGTGTTGGCACCATATCCGTCGAACTGAACAACACGGCGGCGCAGCTACTTGCGTCGCTCTGTGTTGAGCTCGATACCGATGATGCGATGGACGTGCTTTCCCGCGCATTGGGAGTCTTGGACTTATGCGTTCGGGGCAAGGCTAAGGGCGGCTCGGTCTGCATCGTGAACGAGCGGGGTGAGCCGTCGGAGATTGTGATCTAATGAGCCAAAAGATCGACCTGGATCAACGTCGCTTTCGAAAGATCATTCGCGGCAAGATCAAGAATAACCTGCGCAAGTACATCAGCAACGGGGAGATGATTGCTCGCAAGGGCAAGGATACCGTTTCCATCCCATTGCCAAGTGTGGACATTCCGCGTTTCAAACACGGTGGCAAGCAGCAGGGTGGCGTAGGCCAGGGGGATGGTGAAGTTGGCGATTCGCTCGGCCAGGATGGTGAGGAGCAGCCAGGAGGGCCCGGCGAGGCGGGGGACAAGCCAGGTGAGCACGCCTTGGAAGTGGACGTCTCGCTCGATGAGTTGGCGGAAATCCTCGGTGAAGAGCTGTCGCTGCCGCGCATCGAGCAGAAGGGGAGCGAGAAGATCGTCTCCCACAAGGACCGCTACACAGGCATTCGCACTACGGGGCCCGAGTCTCTCAAGCACTTTCGTCGAACCTACAAAGAGGCACTAAAACGCCAGGTCTCGACCGGAACCTACAGCAGCAAGAACCCCATCGTCATTCCCATCAAGGATGACAAGCGTTTTCGCTCATGGAAGAGCGAGCCGCTGCCTCAATCAAGCGCAGTGATCATCTACATGATGGACGTCTCCGGTTCGATGGGGGATGAGCAGAAGGAAATCGTGCGAATCGAGTCGTTCTGGCTCGATACTTGGCTTCGCTCTCAATACAAGGGAATAGAGAGCCGCTACATCATTCACGATGCCATGGCGCGTGAGGTGGATCGGGATACGTTTTTTAGTACCCGAGAATCTGGTGGTACGATGATCTCGTCTGCCTACAAATTGTGCTCAGAAATGATGGAAGACGAGTATCCCTCCGATGAGTACAACATCTATCCTTTCCACTTCTCAGACGGTGACAACTGGTCTGTCGACGACACGGTTACGTGCGTCGACATCTTGAATAACCAGATTCTTCCACACAGCAATCAATTCTCGTATGGGCAAGTTGAGTCACCCTATGGCTCCGGGCAGTTCATCAAGGACCTGCAGGAGCACTTCTCAGACTCAGAGAACTTGGTGACCTCAGAGATTAAGGGGAAGGATGCGATCATGGATTCCATCAAGGACTTCCTGGGGACTGGCAAATGAGCATGCACAAACCACTGCCGGTCCACTTGCAGGACATGCAGCAAGAGATCGAGGTCCACGCCAAAGACTACGGTCTCGACTTCTTTCCTATTCTCTATGAGGTGCTCGACTACAAGACGATGAACGAAGTGGCCGCGTACGGTGGCTTCCCGACTCGCTATCCGCACTGGCGCTTCGGCATGGACTACGAAAAGCTCTCGAAGAGCTACGAGTACGGCATGTCGAAAATCTACGAGATGGTGATCAATACCAATCCCTCGTATGCTTATCTGCTCGAAGGCAACTCACTCGTCGACCAAAAACTGGTCATGGCCCACGTCTGTGGCCACGTCGACTTCTTTAAGAACAACTATTACTTCTCCAAGACCAATCGGAAGATGATCGACGGTATGGCGAACCACGCCTCGACGGTTCGTCGCCACATGCGGGCTCAGGGGCAGTCGACGGTCGAAGACTTCATCGATGTTTGCCTCTCTATTGAGAATCTCATAGACCCCATGTCGCTCTTCATTGCACGTTCCCCAAAGCCGGGGGCCGACGAAGGAAGTGAGGGCACAAAGGAGACACCGCGTATCGCCGCGAAGGGCTATATGGAGGAGTACATCAACCCTCCCGAGTTCATGGAGGCGCAGCGCAAGAAGATCGAAGCGGAGCAGCAGAAACAAGAGAAGTTCCCAGTCGAGCCGCAACGAGATGTTCTCAAGTTTCTCTTGGACGCCGCGCCATTGGCAGATTGGGAACGGGATTGTCTTGAGGTCATTCGCGACGAAGCCTACTACTACGCACCTCAGGCCATGACTAAGATCATGAACGAGGGCTGGGCTACCTACTGGCACTCGAAGATCCTCACGAATAATGCTCTGAAGGGCTCGGAAGTCATCGACTACGCTGACGCGTGCGCCGGAGTGCTAGCTACGGTTCCCGGCCGACTCAATCCATACAAGCTCGGCGTCGAGTTGCTCAGGCACATCGAGATTCGTTGGAACAAGGGACAGTTTGGCCAGGAATGGGAGGAATGCGATTCTATGGCCACCAAGGCTAGTTGGGATCGAAGGCTTGGTCTTGGGCGCGATAAGATCTTCGAGGTTCGCAAGCTCTACAACGACATCACCTTCATTGATGAGTACTTCACGCTCGATTTCTGTATCGATCAGAAGTTCTACTCCTTTGGATATAACGAGCGCGCCAGTAGCTGGGAAATCATGTCGCGTGATTTCGAGAACGTGAAGAAGCAACTTCTCGACTCACTCACCAATCGCGGGCAACCTGTGATTCGCGTGTTCGACGGCAACTTCAACAACACAGGTGAGCTGCTGCTGCGCCATGACCATGAGGGGGTGGATCTCGACATGAATCACGCGAAGGATACTTTGCAAAACCTCTTCAAGGTGTGGAAGCGTCCTGTGAGTCTCTTCACAGTCGTGGATGAGAAAGGAAAACTCCTGAGTCATGGAACCGATGGGTATAGCGAGAGTACCGCAGAAGCATCGGATGTAGGCTAGGAACGCGGTGACATGAGACTTGCGAGTTGGGCCCTATCAGACACCGGGCAGAAGCGAGAGAAGAACGAGGACAGCTTCCTAGTCTGCGAGAATCTCAAACTCTTTGCGGTGGCAGACGGTATGGGCGGGCACAAAGGGGGGCGCCTGTGCTTCGAGCCTCGCACTGGAAGTCCTTGAAGGAGCCGTTCAGTCGTCCGTCGAAGACATGGAAGCGGCGGCGGAGAGCCTCGCAGCCAAGGCACGCTTGCGATGGACCGATGGTTCAGAGGTTGATGAAGAGGCGCGTCAGACCGAAGAAATCACGCTAGAGATCGAGGCGAGCCGAACCCTGGGTGTAGAAGCCTCGGAATTCGATGTCGCGTCTCTGCTGCCGGCCACCACGGTCATGCGGTTGGCAGCCCAGAAGGCAAGCCATGAGGTCTTCAGGGAGGCCACACGCGATCCAGCGCTGGAGGGTATGGGAACTACCATGACTGCGATCCTCTACGAAGGCGATCGGATGCACATGGTGCATGCGGGAGATAGTCGCGCCGATCTCTTTCGCGACGGCCGGATTCGTCAGCTTACCGACGAGAATTCGTGGACTGCCGAGCCAGTGCGCAGGGTCCTGATGACGGAGGCCGAAGCGAACGAGTCGCAGTTCAGACACGTGATCACTCGCTCTATTGGTTATGAGCGCGAGGTGGACGTCGACAGTAGTGGTGTGGTGGTGCAGGCTGGGGACTGCTTCTTGCTGTGCTCCGACGGGCTTTCGAATTTCGTCCAAGAAGCCGAGTTGCGAGACATCGTGGAGCGCTGCTGGTATCACAACTTGCCACAAACACTCGTTGATCTGGCCAATGCTCGGGGAGGCGATGGCAACATAACGGTAGTCGTCGTGTATGCTGCCAACCATCTTGAGAGCTAGCAGACGCACTTGGCCATATGCTGGGCACCTGGCCTGTATCTTCGTATTTGCCTGCCAGGGCAAGAGCAAGACCGAGCCGGAAGAGCCCCGTCCGCAATTGCCAAGCGAATCTGCTACGGCGGCCCCTACGCCCGTTGTACAAGCCGTCGATCCTGCGAAAGATGATTGCCCAATTAAGGCGCGCCCTCTGCGCCACGAACAAAGGGGACGGCTGGTCGCTATCGGCGACTTGCATGGAGATTTGGCTGCCACGCGGCGAGCATTGCGACTGGCGGGGGCTATCGGCGAAACTGATGCGTGGGTTGGCGGCGACTTGCTGCTCGTGCAAACCGGGGACATTCTCGACAGGGGAGATGACGAACAGGGAATTTTGGACCTCTTCGAGAAGCTGTCGGAGGAAGCGAAGGCTGCTGGCGGAGAGGTGTTCCAACTGCAGGGCAATCACGAACTCATGAATGCAATGGGCGACTTTCGCTACGTGACCCGCGGAGGTTTTGTAGATTTTGTCGAGGGTGGAGTTTCCGTTCCCCTGACAGCGGAAGCGCGCTCGCGGGCGCTCTTTCCGGGAGGGCGCTATGCAAAGAAGTTGGCTGATCACGATATGGTTACGATCGTCGGGGACAGCGTCTTCGTGCACGGTGGGGTCCTGCCGCGATTTACTGAGGGGCTTGAAAAGAGCAATCGGGATGCTCGCTGCTATTTGCTTGGAGCGCTCGAAGAGCCTCCGCCTGTGGTTCTCGATCCGGAAGGGCCATTGTGGACGCGAGCTTTCTCTAAGCCGGAGACCGATTGCGCAGAGCTTGCCAGAGCGCTCGATGGGCTCGGAGTGGCGAGAATGGTCGTCGGACACACGCCTCAGCTTGGCGGGATAACCAGTGCGTGTGGCGATAAGGTTTGGCGTATCGACACAGGGATGGCGAGCTACTATCGCGGGCCAACAGAAGTGCTAGAAATCGATCAAGGTGTGGCCAAAGTGCTTCGCCAATAGTGCAAATCTAGAAGCCCAAAGCCAGGAGCCCCAACGTCGGCTACTTCAGCGCGCCAAGAATATTGCTGTAGTCGTCTGTCCAAACAGGCGGAGTATTGGGCAGGGCGGGCATGAGCTCATCCCGAAGTCTGGCGTCTTCTAGCAGTGCAGGGTTGCTCGTGACCAGAATCCAGGTGGAACCTGAGCGAGACTGGGCGCTCGGGGCGCGTTCGAGGTACAGCGCTCGCTTGCCCATGGACTGGGCGAGACCGTGTACCACGGGCGAGAGGTCGAGAAACGTATTGGTTACGTTCAGAGCAAGGATGCCCTCTGGCCGCAGGTGCTCCCAGTAGAGGGAGAAGGCCTCTCGAGTGAGCAAATGCGTTGGCGGCGAATCACCGTTGAACGCATCAACGGCGAGAATGTCGAATTTGTTCGTGCCGTTGCTCGAGAGCTCCCTAGCCAATGAGAGACGTCCGTCGCCTGGCACGACTTTGATGGCCGCGAGACTGTCCGCCAAGAAAGTGAAGTACCGCTGAGCTATGTGGTGGACGAGAGGATCGAGTTCGTAGAAGCGAAACCTGTCGCCTGCGAGCCCATAGCTCGCAAGGGTTCCGACACCGAGCCCAATGATTCCCACGTGGCGAGGAGACGAGTAGGAGGTCGCGTGCCCTAGGGCGATGCCGATGCCACTGTCGGGGCTGAAGTAGAGAGTTGCTCGCCTGCGACTCGAATCGCCCAAGAACTGCGCGCCGTGGCGCGTGCGGCCGTGCAAGAGCGTGCGTTGAGGCATACCGTTGGACGTTGTATCGACAACGCCAAGAGTGCCATAGAAACTCCGATGAGCCGCCACCGTACCTCTCTGAGCACGGAGTGGGAGTGTGCCGACGAAGGCAAACGCTGTGACTCCACTCGCCCAAAGCACTAGTGCGCCGGTTCCTATCCGAGAAGGCCTGCCCCTTTCTATGGCGACGCTAGCTACGGTGCATACGCCCGCTAGTGCGAAGGTTCCAAAGAGTGCAATCGGAAACTCCCAGTATCTCTCGAAGAGCAGCGGCGCTGCTAGATTTACAAAGAGACTACCGAGGACACCGCCTGCGGCTAAGAAAACATAGTAGAGGCTAAGCTCTTGGGAGTCGGGCTTTGTTCGGGCCAGCTCTCCGTGGCAAATCATGCAACCGCAGAACATCGTGAAACTCAAGACGGTCACCGAGATCCAAGGACCAAGTAGCCCTCCGAGGCCCGGCAGCCACAGTGTTGGCAAGATAAGCAGGGAAAAGAGTGTTAGCCATCGTCGTCGGTTGTAGGGGGAGTCGGTTGCGAAGCACCAAATAAACGAGAGCAAGTAGAGAGCGAGTGGCCCAACCCAGAGCAGGGGCATGGGTACGAGACTGGTGGTGATTTGCGTCGTTGAGCCCATTAGGAGCATCACGCCGGCGGCAGAGAGTGCTAGCCAGAGACTCCGAGTGCTCCATGGCGAATCCTTGTTGGGCGCACCAAGCTTGGCTCTAGCGATGCTCTTGGTCGCGAGCGTGGCTGCTGCGACGGAAAGTGCTACCAGGGTGAGATAGCCACCGCTCCAGAGGCGAGCCTGAGTTGCCAAACCAAGGGCCGGCTCGATGACGAGCGGATATGTGAGTAGACCAACGAGCGAGCCAACGTTGGAAATCGCATAGAGGCGATAGGGAGAGGAGCGGTGCTCCTTGGCAAACCAGTGCTGCAGGAGTGGAGCGGACGCGGAGATGAGCACACATGGAAGCCCCACCGAGATTGTGAGCTGCGCCAACAGGTGCAGAGAGGGCAGGGTGGTGTTGGTGACGGGGCCATATGTTGGAGGCGTGAGCGGGAGCAGCGCCAGTGAGGTGAGCAGAAGAGTTGCGTGCAGCAGCGCCTGAAGCTTGTAGGAGAGCAATCGGGCAAGCAGGTGGGCGTAGATATAGCCGAGGAGCAGTGTGCTCTGAAAGAAGAGCAGGCAAACACTCCAGACGCTACTGCCTCCGCCCCAGTACGGTAAGACGAAGCGAGCCATCATGGGTTGCACCAAGAAGAACAGGAAGGCGCTCACCAGGAGGGTGAGCGCGTAGGTCCAAAGACGCGTAGTAATCTTGTGCCAACGGTGCTGGCACAGGATTACTACGCGTCCAGCTTCGCTGGACACGGTTGCTTCGCGCCTTTGGCGCTGTTGCCTGGCGATTCACGCCAGGTTGGTCGTGGCCTCGGGACAGTGGAGTTGGAACGGGGGCGCTACGTGCCAGAGACGCTGTTTCCTGACGTTTCACGTCAGGTTGGCCGGGGGCTCGGGACAGAGGCATCTAGACTAGGCTCTCGAGGGCTCGGTAGAGTTCTCGTCGACCGAAGGGTTTTGGCAGGAGCACTGTGTTCGGGATTTTTCTTAGTTGCTCGCTAGCGCCGGAGCTGGCATAGCCTGTGACCATGACGATCTTGACCTTCGGGTGAGCTTGGTGGCACTCGCGGGCCAGGTGCACTCCGTCTTTCTTTGGCATCATGAAGTCGGTGACGAGTAATGAAATTGTTCGGTCACAGGCCTTCAATATGCTGCAGGCCGCTTCTCCATCCGCAGCTTCGAGTACCTCGAATCCTGCGTCGACCAGAGCCGACCAGAGGATCGCACGAACGCGGAGGTTGTCCTCTGCGACGAGAGCGAGCTTGCCCTTGCCGATTCCAGCGATGGAGCCCAAGAGAGCGACCGCGTCTCGCACCCTTTCGTTCGAGAGCGGGAAGTAGAGTGTGAATTGCGTGCCCTCGCCGAGCGTACTCCTGACCGCGATTGTGCCACCGGAGGAGGTGGCGAAGCCGTACGTACTAGCCAAGCTCAGCCCGGAATTGCTGCCCTGCCCGCTGGGAGCAAAGAAGGGATCGAAAATGTCACCTAAGTCTTGTTCCGAAATTCCACGGCCATTGTCCGCGACGGTTACGAAGCCGTATGTGCCGGCGGCAAGGGACGCTTCGCCCAATTTGAGTTCGCGGGCACCGCAACTGAGAGTGAGCTGCCCTTCTTGCTCCATCGCATCGGCGGCATTGAGCACGAGATTAAGAAGAGCCTGGTGCAGAGCGGGTTCGTCGACCTTGACGACAGCCGCCTCACAGTGTTCGAGAATCACCTCGATCGAGCCAGGAAGAACGCGTCTCGAGACACGAACCATATCGTTGATGGTGGTGCGCAGATCTTGTGGTGTTGGACGAAGAAGCTCTTTGTTGCGACCAAGGAGCAAGAGGCGCCTGGTGAGTGCGGCGGCCCGCTCGGTGGCTTGGCGAATGATCTCGGCGGATTCCCCAATTGGGTGGCCCTCCCCAATTTCCGAGACGATGTAGTCTGCCTCGCCGCCTATCACTGTCAGCGCGTTGTTGAAGTCGTGAGCGATACCGCCCGCTAGCCGCCCCAAAGACTCCATTCTAGCGGCGCGAATCATATGTCGCTTCATGCGCTCGCGCTCTTTCTGCTCAGCTTCTAGTTTGCCCACTAGCTTCAGGCTGCCGGACAAATTGCCGCGCAACCGGCGAAGCAAGGAGATGCTGCAAACCGCCAAGACGATCGCGACTGCAAGGTCGAACGCGAGGGCCCGACACCAATTGGCGGGGCTCGTGGGATCTAGGCCCCCCGGCGGGATTAGCGATTCGAACCAGCCTTGATTTAGAGCCACAGCAACAAGCGCGGTGTGGACTATCGTGATTATCACCGAAACAACTGCACCTCGCACTTCGAGGAAGAGGGCACTGCAAGCGATGAAACCCACAAAACCCGCCCCGTAGAGGCTCACGATGCCGCCCAAGCTACCGAGTGCGCCAGCGATATAGAACGCTGCAAGCAGCGTGGTGATTCTCGATAATCTGCGGTTGGAGGGAATCACCATCCCAACAGCAAGTACGAGAGCGATGAGCCCTGCGACATAGGCATTGCTGGCCTCGACGCGCCCTAGCCAGATTTGCCAGAGCGCAATGCCGAAGGCGAAGACCGAGACGCCTAGCGCGACGCGCAAGATGCTGGTGAGCAGCTCGTCGCGCCACTGCACGATCTGAGCTTCGAAGTCAGTGGCAGTCTCCCGTATGCCGCTTTCTCGCTTGGGCTCTGACATCTTGAGGTGCTCGGTGGGAGTAAGAACTATTCCGGTTCCATGTCAATGAGTTCTACGTCGAAGATGAGTAGGCCTGCAGGTTTTCCCGGAGCACCCCGGTACGCATCCTTTTCTGGAATCCAGAAGCGGAACGTATCGCCAACCGTCATGAGTTTGACGCCTTCACGCAATCCGGGAACGACTTGTTCAAGTGAGAAAGAGGTTGGCTCACCCCGCGCAATCGAAGAATCGAAGACCTCGCCATCCGCAGTGCGCCCCTCATAGTGCACTGTTACAGCGGTGCTGCTCATAGGATGTACGTGACTCTCGCCTCGCCCAAAGACGACGAAGTTCAGCCCGGAGTCGGTCTTATAGGCTGTCTCGGGTGCCGGAAAGATCGGGGTCTCTTCCTTGGAGGCTAGCTTGTACTCGGCGCGCTTGGCCGCCTCTTGAGCTTCGACCCCCTCGGGATCGAGGATCGAGGCGGGAACTATTTCCACGTTGCTACTCCCGGCGCTCCCGCAGGCGAGCAGGGCCCAGGCTAGACCCAGAGAGAGAGAGCATTTCCGCAGCACTGCCATCGAGTCCATCATATCGAGGTGTGCGCTCGGCGCAACAGGGGCTAGGAGGCCCGTCTCATTCTAGGACTAGCCCCTAGGATGAGCTAGAGCGCCCCGAACGACCGCGAGACGAACTGGCTCGGCGCGGGCCACGGGAGGATGAACTGCCACGTTTTGGGCTTTGGCTGGCTCGGCCACCACCACCATGGCCTCCGCGTCCACCATGGCCTCCACGCCCTTGCTGTTGCTTGGGCTTGGGAGGGGCGCGCCTGCCTGGTTTGGGCATGGCTGGCTCGCAGTGATAGTCGTGGTCCAAGTCTTGAGGCACTTCCATGCCGATGAGCTTCTGGATGTCCCTCAGGTAGTCCATCTCGGTTACGTCGCAGAAAGAGATGGCGACACCGCTCTTGCCTGCTCGCGCTGTGCGGCCAATTCGGTGCACGTAACTCTCTGGCTCGTTGGGTAAGTCGTAGTTGAAGACGTGTGAGACTCCATCGATGTCAATACCGCGGGAGGCGATGTCGGTCGCCACAAGGAGCGCAATTTCGCCGGCCTTAAACCCGGCAAGGGCCCGGTTACGGGCTGCTTGCGACTTGTTGCCGTGGATGGCCGCGGCGTTGATGTTCACCTTTGTTAGCTGCTGCACTAGGCGATTGGCACCGTGCTTGGTGCGGGTGAAGACGATGCCTCGATCGACTTTGTCTTCCTCGACAAGCCACTGAAGCAGTTTGCTCTTATCGGTGCGCTCCACGAACATCACGCTCTGCTCGATTCTCTCCACCGTAGTGGCCTGGGGCGTGACCTCGACTCGAACTGGGTCTCGGAGAAACGTTGATGCCAGCTTGGTGATAGCAGGGGGCATCGTTGCGGAGAAAAGCAGGTTCTGGCGCTTTGACGGCAGGTATTTCATTACACGTCGAACGTCGTGCACAAAGCCCATGTCCAGCATGCGGTCGGCCTCGTCTAGGACGAAGAACTCCACTTTGCTCAAGTCGATGAAGTCGCGCCCGGTAAGATCGAGCAGACGCCCAGGCGTTGCCACGAG
>JAAEPE010000525.1 GCA_024222395.1 Myxococcales bacterium | reverse complement strand
TGGGTCAGCTTCGGTGTCGAAGAGTTGCTCGACTGGCTTGCTCTGGAAGAACTGCAGTTCTGGGCCGCTCAGTTTTCCGGCTTTGTAGAGGTCTCGCCATTCCGTGAATGCGAGCATGCGGTATCTGTAATTATTCTGCAGTCCGTCCGGCAGGAAAGGCTGGAAGTAGCGGATGTATTGGTACTTGCCTTTTCTGAGGGAGCGAATGAATTCATACTTTTCGTCGAAACGATCGGCGTAGCCAAAGCTCTCGTCGCGTGCATCAACTTCGCCCGCGGTTATGCCCTCGCCGAGGAATGGCATTCCGTCCATTTGCTCGGGCACTTTGACTCCGGCCAGGTTGAGCACTGTTGGGCCAAAGTCGATGAAACTGACAAAACCTTGGGCACGGGAGCCGTTTTTGCGATCGACAAGGTGCTGCCATTTTTCAGGCACGCGCACGACGAGCGGCACGTGCAGACCAGATTCGTAGATGTAACCTTTGCCTCGTGGCAGTACTCCACCGTGGTCGCCGAAGTAGAAGAC
>JAAEPE010000524.1 GCA_024222395.1 Myxococcales bacterium | reverse complement strand
CTCATGCGACCGCGCGCCGAGATGATTTTCCCGCTCAAGCCGCATCGCCTCGTTGAGCAGTGCAGTCATCGCAGATTGCATACCACCAAATCCTTCGCGGCGGGTGCAGATCCTGAAAGTGGGGGCTGAGGGCTTAGAGCACAGCGACTTCACACAGCGTGAACTGAAAAGGATCGCGGGACTGTAACTACGGGTGGAGAACTTTGGTTGCGTGGAAATGCGGGGTGTCCGGAATCTTGCAAAAAGCCACCCGGCGACGACCGGAGAAAGATACCCCGCGAAATGAATGGAGTGTAGATCTGACTGTGACAGCGGCTTCGTAGTCTAGCCTCTGCTGTTCGGGATGGGGGAGTTTGATCTCCATCTTGGCGATTTCTGCGCACAGCGTGGGCCACGGGAAGCTGGTGTACATCGACACGATGTCTCCGCTGGCACCGTGGGAGATGTTCTTCAATATGTCGCGTCGGGCCCCATCCACCTGAGCGATAGTGACGAAGGAGCGGCGAAGGTCGTGGCCACGCCTAGCACGGAAGCCAAGCTTGCTGAGATCGAGTTTCAAGGCGTCATGCGCATCCTTCTCGTCGCGCATGGTTAGGTTCCGTGTGGGCACGATGAGGTCGTCGTCTATGGGCGCCTAGCCTCAGCTGATATCAAAATCGATGGCGTCAAACAAACTGTGGGCTCAGCCCAGTTCGTGCGATTCCTACCTAGTTGGGCTGCAACAACCCCGGCTAGGATGATTTCTGCCCGTCTCGCATGCGTGGTGAGCCTGCGACAAAGAGCGCAGCCACTACGAGGACGAGGCCCAGGAGGAAGCGCACGTAGTCTGCCTCTTCTCCGAAGATGGTCCAGGAGACGATGACCGCTAGTGGGACCTTTAGGTTGTTGAGGCTCGCCAAGAATCCGGGCTGCACTCGAGCCGCCCCAAGATTCCATAGATAGAAACCCAGTGCGGTCGGCAATAGGCCCAGGTACAAGAGGGTGAGCCACTGGCGGCTATCGGGCATTGTGCCCACGCCGTTGCCCTGGAGAAGCAATGCAACAGCCGGCACTAGAAGCGCCCCCAAGTACATCCACGCGACCAAGGTGCTTTCCGACACTTCACTCTCGCGCTTTAGATCGGCAAAGAAGACCTGGCCAATCGCAAAGCAGAGGTTGGCCCCCTGGAGAAGCAAGCCCCCCGTCCAAGACGCACCATCAGGCAAGCCTCGGGCGACGACGACCAGCGCACCAGCGATGGCTAGGGTCACTGCAGTGACATAGCGAGGCGGCAAACTTCGCTCGCGAATCGCCGCCAGTAGCATGACGTAGAAGGGCGTTGTAACGGTGAAGAGCGCGACCATCCATGCAGGCAGGTATCGATAGGAGGCGATGTAGAGCACGTACATCAGACCAAACTGAATCGCCCCGAGCCCCATGGCACGGGTCCCCAGTCTCCAGTGATGCCTGCTGCGAACGACCAAGAAACCGAATGCGGCGGCAGCGAGCGCGAGCCTCACCAGCGATACGAGGAACGGATCGAGACCAGCGGTTAGTTCTCCTTTGATGAGACCAAAGGAGAATGCCCACAGAAGCGAGGCCGCCAAGAGTGCGAACATGCGGCGAGTATAGGGCTCTTCCGCACACTGGCAACCCTTCCGAAGCCTCGGGAGATCAAAGCTCGTAGGGGATGGGCATTTGTCCCCCGAGCACGTACTCCGTGCCCTGTATGATTTGCCCATCACTCAGGGGCGCCCGTACTCTGTTGCGATTGGGTCCGCATCAAAGACTTCGGTAGCCACGCTGCCAACCATGTCGACGACCTTCGTGCCCAAGATGTCAAGGACGTGCTCGTCTGAGGCGCGGAAGAGTTTTGTCACCTCAGCATTGAGCTCTTCGATGGAAAGACCTCGCCCTGCCCCCTCTTTCGAGAGTCGCGAAGCATGTTTAGCGCTTCTGTTGCTTGAATTCGTGGGGGAGCAGAACTTCGCCAGGGCTCTCGATCGTGACTGTCGCGGCGGCGAGCAGATATTCGGTGGGATTGACGTCGAGCATTCGGCAGGTTCCGATGAGGGAGCAAAAGAGCGCAGCGACTTCGGTTCCTCGTTTGCTCTTGGATCAGTGGTGATTCTCTCGGCCTAGAACAGCAGGTCTTATGCTTTGCTCCGCCTGATTGTTTCTCATGGGCGCTCGCGGATCGTCTAGAATAACTCCCAGTCCTTTCCAGTTATTGGTTGCGTATCGGATAGCTCCTCCGATTTTGCTCCTGGGTAATCAGTTTTGCTCTCGCATCCATTGGGCAAGCTCTTCCTCGAGAGGACGAGACTTCTCTATACGCGAAGCAGCAATGATCTTGAGCGCAGCTTCACGCTCGGCGGGGTCTTCCAAGCATCGAAAGTCGGGCAACTCTCTTTCGAGGGCAAAGAGCTTGCGCATAATCGCAAGCGCCTCAGAACTTTGAGGGTAAGCAGCTTCTGCCTCGATGAATTTGCGCCTCGCATGGATCCAACACAAGGCAAGAGTCGGATCTGGGTGCAGCTTGACAAGCTTTTTGTAGGCTCCGTGGGCATCAACAACCAGGAGGGCATTGCTGCCATCAAGCACTTGCAGAGGGAATTGATGTCCGCGGCTTGGGTCGATGCAGATATATACGGAATCGTAGTTTGAGAATGACCACGCCCACCATTTTGTGCTGTCCTTCGCAAGAAGTGGCCAAGGCATTTCGCCAGCATGGATAAGTTCTGAGTTGGCAACATAGTCACCGAGGGCGTCATACGCGGGTTCGAGCGTTCGCGCCAACAACTCGGCTTGTTGCCAGAGTTGAGCATCTGGGATGGGGCAGCCAAGTGCCGCCATTTCTCCCAGACTGACGAACATGAGGAAGATGCATGCCCCACTTGTCGAAGCAAACGGTGATGGGAAAAGAGAAGAGAGAAACCGCTGCCGCACAAGCGAGTTGGACCTGGCGCTGTTACTGGTGCGCATCCGCAAGCACATCGGTACTTCTGTCTTCTCTTCGATGTTTAACGATGCGATAGATACGCTCCACCACATCGACCTCTTCGAATTCCTCGAATTGGCCTTCCCACTCTGCGAGTTGACCGCCGCAGTGATCGCACGCTTGGTTGTCATCGGCCAGGGCGTGATTCATTTCCACAGTGGGCAAATCGAGTTGGCGGTTCTTCTTTCCCGATTTCTTGTCGGACCCTGCGTCGGACTCTGCGTCGGACTCTGCGTAGGAAGACGAAGAATCTTCCGAGGCGCCAGTTGAAGGTGAGCCTGGCTGTTCCGGCGTAGCATCGGTGGAACTCGTAGGATCGTCACCGCCACGCCTCTCCGATGACTTTCCAAAGGGCGAGTGCTGAAGCATCGCCATTTGCTCCTTAATCGGGAGCAACTCCTCTGTGAGGTGCTTATCGCCAGACTCACCTAGGAGAGTCGCGATTTGTTCTGCATGCTTAGCGAGCCTCTTGTGCAGGCGCTCGTTCTCTTTGTGAATTAGAACTAGCGATTGTTTCGCTGTCCTCAAATCACGAATGGCGGAAAAGGGCAGTCCCTATAGACAACACAATCCAGCGCCCACCGCAAGGT
>JAAEPE010000523.1 GCA_024222395.1 Myxococcales bacterium | reverse complement strand
GGAGTTCCAATACGAGACCTTGGACTACAGCGAGGTGGGGCTATACATCCGCGAGGTCAACCCCGGTGCGGTTCCACAACTCCACGAGGGCGAGCCAATTCGCGGGCGCATCGGCAAAGATGCCACTGCGAGCGTTCAATTCCGCGGCTCTGTGATTCGCGCGCACCAGATCGAAGGTGGCACGCGCTATGCGGTGAAAGTCGATGCCATGGAGAACATGGAAGACAATCGAGGCAATGCCAATCGCGGGGCCGATAAGAACGCGCCGATCTAGGAGGCTAGTTAGCGACAACGACAGAAGGGGCCAGTGAGGCGAAGCATGGGCCCCGCTGAGCTAGAGGAGATCTTTCGCCTGGTGCTGGAGGACTTGTTGACGCCCATCGAGGACCAGATGCGTGGGATCGCACGAGCCCTCGATGCCGACGGGCTTGAACGAGGACAGATTCAAAGGACCGGAAACGCTGCTACCCTGCGAACGCACGGAAAGCAGTCGTGTCTGGGGCAGGAGGTGCCATGGCACGACGAACAAGCACGGAGCGGGTACACGGTCCCTACAAACACGGACGACGATGGCGAATCGCCGTCGTCAACGCAGGAGGCAGAAAGGACTATCACGCTTTTGAGACGAGAAAAGAGGCCGAAACGGTCAAGCGACAGATAGAGCGAAGGCTGTATTGCGACCAGCGATCCGTAGGGCAAAGCATCATGGAGTATCGAGATTATCAGGAGAAGGTAAAGGGCAACTGAGGACGGCGCAGTCGCCGCGATGATGACCCTGTTAATGGGCATGCGGGCGTCGGAAATCGTCCAACGGATCGCTCGGGACATCGACGACCAAGTTCGGATCCTGTGGGTGACGGCATCCAAAACCGAAGCGGGCAAGCGGCGGTTTGGCGTGCCCGTGGGGTTACGTCCCTATCTGGGGGAGCTGGCCAAGGGCAAGTCGCCTGGTGACTTGCTGTTTGGCCTGCGGGATCGGGGCTGGCCTAACAAGTGCGTACAGCGGATCTGCCACGAGGCTGATGTCCCCGTAGTCTGCCCACGGAATGCGTGGCCTGCACTCAACCTTGGCAACGGACCACCTGCGAACCACATGCCTTCCATTTCTGATGTAGCCGTTCTCGTTACCGGCGTCGTTACCGGCTACGTTCACGCCAGTTTTGTAGAATCGTGGTCCCACGATCAGATCTGTCACGCGCGAAGGTCAACACTAGATCGCTATGGGCAGTTGCCGTTCTTTGGCAGGCGACTGAGGAATTCCTGGAGGTCGCACACCGCGGTGCACCACGGCATGACTTTCCGCCCCGATTACACCATGCAGTTTGCTTCTTCAGACGAGGAAGCCCGAGCTTGCACCTACGTCTTGCAACATCGGCTCGACCCAGGAAACGACTTCGGCCTTTCCGTGAGTTTGACGGGCTTCTTTCGGTTCTTGTTGCCATTCATGGTGCTCAACACGGTTGTGGTGATCGTAGCGCCATTGCTGTTGTCGATTCCGTTCGTTGTCTTGTCACTTGTCAGCCCGCTCTTTTCGAAATTTGTACATCCCCACTTGCACAAACCCTACAAGCGAGCCTGCTCGACCGCTCCCCTCCTCATTCGTCTTCTACTGCGTAGCCCCATGGGGCCAACCATGTGGACGCGGCACTTTCTTCATCACCGTCACCCCAGGTTCAGCTTCAATTTGATGATGCCGATAGGGGATTGGCTGCGTGGTGTGACCTGGGACGCTGATGCCCTCGACTTGGTCGAACTTCGCAGAGTCGGCGGACCGGGCGAATAAGCAGCTGCGGAGGCAATCTTGCCAATCGTTGTGCAGCAACCAAGAAGGCTCGTTGGAACTGTTGGCGAAAGCTGCACAACGATTCGATTCCTACTCCTCGTTATCTCCGAGAAACCAAACTCAACGTCCGGCGGAATCGGAGGCCCCTGCCTCACTCAATATCCAGGTCTCGGAGGACGTCGAAGGCCTCGTCGTCGTCGATCTCCTCGGCTGGGCCAATGAGGAAAAGCAGGTCTTGATCGACTTCGCTTCGTGTGTCGCGGATCAAGTCTGGGGCGCCGGCCGATAGAAGCGCAGCCCGGATGGCCTCGTCGTCAGCCTCGCCGCCGTAGGCGCGCCCAAGCAGTTGCTTCACATCCTGAAGCTCCACTTCAACTGCCATATGCGTCGCTTCGCTGGTGTCGAAGGCGGTGTTTACGAATGGGAGTCTATTCATCGTGCGTCCGTACCCGGGCTATTATTAGATGTCAACACAATCTAGCCGACCGTGAGTCCCATTCCGGTCGGTGGCTTTCACGTTCGTAGGAGAGTCTCTCCTAGCTCTTCGTGGAGCTTTGGGAACATCTTTTTCTTGGGCTGGCCCACTCACCAGCCGACGCAGAATTGGTATTTCGTAGCCCGATCTGTTCGTTGCGGTGACAGTCTCGCTAGGTGTAGCCACGTCGTATTGTTCTGAGTCATTGGCCTTTGAAATCGTGCTTGGCAAATGCACCTCGTCGGCTTGATGAGCGCGCAAGTACTGTGAGCCGAGGTCGGTGATTGCCCGTGTCCCATGCTCGCCAGCAAGTAGCCCCGCCTTCCGCATATCAAGCCTTGCCCACCTGGCGTATTTGGCTTTGATGACTGTCTCTCGTTGGTGGTTATTCTCACTACTTGTCCTTCCAATCGAGCTTGTAATGCTACCCTGAAGGTGTGGCTGAGGAGAGCAACACGAAGGATGAACTGGACCAGGCGGTTGCCGAGGTTGATGAGTCGCTCGTGGCGTGGAGTCGATCGCTGTCCGACAGAGAACGCTTGCGGGCATGTACAAAGGCGGCAAGGGCGCTGATGAGGTTGCAGAGTGGCGCACCCGAAGGTAACTGACCTTGAGGCGCTCCTCGAAAGCTTGGCCGGGGCAGGTCTAGAATTCGTAGTTGTGGGAGGGGTGGCAGCCGTGCTCCATGGAGCGCCGGTTACCACTCTTGATCTAGATATCGTCCCGAGACAGAGTGTCGAGAATATCGAGCGCCTCTGGGGACTGCTGGACCGACTTGATGCTCAAATGCGCTTGAGTACCGGCCCCGTAAAACGACCGACTCGTGAAATGTTGGTTGGCAAAGGGCAGATCAACCTTTCGACAAACTTGGGTCCGCTCGATATCTTGTGCACACTTCACTCTGGTGAGGGCTATGAAGAGCTGGCTAGAAGCGCGGTCATCAAGGGCGACCAAGTACTAGAGGTCAAGACTATCGACTTGGAGACCCTGATTCGAATCAAGTCGAGCACCGGGCGAATCAAAGACAAGATGGTCGTTCCTCTCTTGATGTCGCTCAGATCGAAGAAGTCGTAGCGACAGAAACCCATGCTCCTCAATGAACGAGCGCCAGAGTCCGTTGCCCACTCTGAATAGGGTAACGAAGACCTCAACAATATCGTAGAGCTTCAAGGGACCTCATGTGTGGCATCTAGAGTGCGATTCTCAGAAGAGGTTTGAAGTATCGGCCTGTTGGCTTTACGAGAAATTCCCAGACCG
>JAAEPE010000522.1 GCA_024222395.1 Myxococcales bacterium | reverse complement strand
GAATCTGACCGATGTGGTTGGCTCGGTAGCCCTTGTCCCTCGCGAGCGCGAGAGGCCAAGGCATGGCCTTCCCTCTTTCCCAGTAGAGAGTGTCGTCGGAGGCATAGCTTGCCCACTTCCACCCATGCAGCGAAAACCTAGCCCGTAATGGTCTTGTATTGATTGTCCTGTGCCAGCCATACACGCCCACGCTCGTCGACGATGATGGCTTCGAAGTTCTCTGTTTCCCGGGTTATGTGCCCCAGTTCGACGATTGTCTGGCTCTTTGATGGGGCTTCGCCGAGTTCGAATTGCAGCAAGCGGCTTACTTCGTAGTGTCTCTCGACGGCAAAGACTTCGATTATCCCCCCACGCTCGCGGCAATCGAGCCCACTTAGCTTGCCCGTGCGCGAACTCAGATTTACCCAGTGAAGGAAGGTGTCAGTTTCGCCGATCTTCTGGCGCAGAATCGGTGCTTGCCTTACTCCGGCCTAGCCTCAGCCTCTGCTCAATAACGGAGGCGCGCAATTCAAGTCCTCGGCGGGATTGATCGTTGCGGAGAAGCCCCTGCTCTCGGCTTATTGTAAGGACATGGCCTTTGACCATCTCGTACAAGTCAG
>JAAEPE010000521.1 GCA_024222395.1 Myxococcales bacterium | reverse complement strand
GCTATAAGAATATGTCAAAACTGGTGCTGTACTTAGAGGCCCGTGATTTGGAGATCAACAATGCTGTTGACGAGGAGCAAATGGCCGCGTAGAAGGAACTGAGCCGCTACCGAAAGTTAACAAGCGACGGGACATCGCCGTTTTTCAAGAACAAAGATCTATCTTCCTAACTATGATTCACTATAGTGGGCCAGTGAACTCACTGACAATGACCGTTGCCATGGCTCTACTTGTTTGTGGTGAGCTAGCTTGCGGCAGTCAGGCCCCGCAGTCCGCAGAGCCGGTGCTGTCAAGCGAAGCGGATGATCCAACCGAGGGCGAGGCTGCTGCGAAGTTACTGAAGTTACTCATGGGTGATGAGGGGACTCCTTTGAGCGCAGTCGACTCGGACTTGTCAGCCTTTCGCAAGGCCGCGGCAGAGATGGGGCTTACCTATGCCCAACCCAAGGGCTTTTCACGGACTCCCTTTGTCAAGAACGAGGACTTCTCCTACGACTATGCCGTTGTCTCCGACGACAAGAAAATCGAGATTCGCATGGCCCTCAGACCCGTTGGTCCGTTCCTGCCAGCTGGTGTGCCGCCCCATTTCGCGCGGGTGTTTTTTGACACAGGAGTTTCTAATCTCACTAACGGCGACAGAACTGGAGACACCTATGAAAGCGACGAGATGGTCTCGAAGGAGGACTTTGGGGCAAACGCGGTGGGCGCAGTCATCATTGACTGGCACGACGAGGAATTCGAGGCCAGGCACTTTGGCAAGGGCTACGGAATAGTGCTCATCGTGTACATGCATCGAAACGAAATAGGTTCTGCCTATGCCTTCTTTCTCGGCCGCGACAAGGAAACACTGGAGAACAGGCTGTCTGAGGAGCTTCTGAAAACTCTGAAGTTCACAGCGAATGACTAGGCGTGGGTCTTGGCGGATGGAAACGTGACTTGCTTTGGCATCTTGCCATTCGGCTGTAGGACCAGGCCCAAGAACCTACGAAGACACCCATCCAATTCCGAGGCTAGGCTCTAGAGCTTTCACGAATTTGCACCGGCTATGATCGTCGCAGCCGACACGTGTCGGACCACATTCTTCGCCAAAGAGCGAAGAGATGCCGCCATAGCCATCGCCTTGAATATCGCCCATGAAACCATCGAGAACGCTCCTCGGATGCGTTCCCTTCCAATCCTCTGTGTACTCACCTAGCCTCATCCCTTAGGCCAACGCGAATACCCAATTAAGAACAACTACCATGCGAACCAGACCTGCCATGAATCTCAATATTGGAAGCTCCCTTGTCTTTGCTGCACTTTGCTTCGCCTGCAGTGGCTCATCGCCCACCCATGTGCCCACGCAAGGCATCGTCGCCAGTGCGAATCCGTCGCAAGAGCTAAGCAGACTCTACGAGGAGCACTTCGAGGCAAACCTGGGGCTCAATCCGAGTGAAGCCCAGGCGATAGGTGACTACCGATATAACCACCTGCTCGAGAACAACTTGAGCGATGAGCACATTGCAGCGAGCAAGGAGCTCAACGATACCTATCTGGCCCGAGCCCAGGCGATTGCGGCGACGGGCCTAGGCCCGGCAGACCGCCTACGTCGCGAGTTCTTCATTGATACCCTGCTGCGCGAGCGCAGGGCCGAGCCTATCCCCCTGCACCTTCTGCCAGTAAATCAGTTCTACTCCGTTCCAAATGACTTCGCGGTACAAGGCTCGGGCGCTGGTGTTCATCCCTTCACCACCGAGAAAGACTACCGAGACTTCATTGCCAAGACCTCGTCTTTCTCTTTGTGGGTGGATACAGCGATCTTGCGAATGAACGAAGGCATCGATGCGGGCATCGTGCTCCCCAAGGTACTCATCGAACGAACGCTTCCTCAACTAGCAGCGCAATTTGAGTCAGGCAACGTCAAGGCCAGCGCGTTCTACGGCCCATTGCGGAGCTTACCAGCGTCGCTAAGTGCCGATGAACGACAATCCCTAGTGACCGACTACGAACGGGCAATCGCAGAGACGGTTATGCCGGCCTATCAGCGTCTACATGCCTTCATGTCAGACAAATACCTAGCAGCCGGAAAATCCGAGCATGGGCTCGGCGGAATTCCTGGGGGAGAGCAATGGTACGCCTACCTTGTCTCTCATCACACCACGACCGATTTGGGCCCACAGGACATTCACGATATGGGGTTGGCCGAGGTCGCACGCATTCTCGGCGAGATGGATGCGATACGCGAGTCTGTGGGCTTCTCAGGTGAGCTCAAGGAGTTCTTCATACACCTCACTAGCGACCCAAAGTTCTTCTTTGCCGACAAGGAGGAGCTCATGGACGCCTATCAGGACATCAAAGTAGAGATTGAGAGCTCACTTCCAAAGTTCTTCGACCTCACACCAAAGAGCGTCTACGAAGTTCGCCCTGTCGAAGCATTTCGAGAGAAGAACGCTTCCGGAGCCTCCTATCAGCCGGGAACCGCAGATGGAACACGTCCAGGCGTCTTCTACATCAATACCTACAACCTCAAAGCGCAACCGAAGTGGGGAGTCGAGACTCTCTCCCTTCACGAGGCCGCTCCCGGACACCACTTCCAGATTTCGCTTCAACAAGAGATGGCAAGCGCTCCAAAGTTCCAGCGCTTCAGTGATAGCACCGCCTTCGCCGAAGGATGGGCTCTTTACGCAGAGAGCATTGGCAAGGAGCTAGGTCTCTTTGTAGATCCGTACCAGTACTTCGGGCGCCTGAGCGACGAGATGTTGCGAGCCATGAGACTGGTTGTCGACACGGGACTACATGCAAAAGGATGGACTCGTCAGCAGGCCATCGACTACATGGTTGCCAATTCCGCTCTGGCAAAATCCGACATAGAGGCAGAGGTGGAGCGCTACATGGCAATTCCAGGCCAAGCCCTGTCATACAAGATTGGGCAACTCAAGATAACCGAGTTGCGCGCCAAGGCCGAGAAGACCCTAGGCACCGAATTCGACCTTCGCGAGTTCCACAACCAAGTGCTACAGAGCGGAAGCCTGCCCATGAGTATTCTCGAATCGAAAATCAATCTTTGGCTTCTCAGCAAACAGCCTCACAACAACACGACTGAGTAGGTGCAGCGCTTCTCATCGAGGTTCGCGGTGCTGGCTACTGACAGCCGCAGCCAGCACCCGCCGAGGCAGATGCGCCTCCGCTAAAGCTCGTGCCCTCGGCAATTCCCTGAACCTCAGCCTCGTATCGGGCGGCCTCTGGAGCGGCACGAAACTGCATGTGTGTGCTGCCTAGGGTGCCCCTTTGCCAGGTAGCGGTCTTCTAGCCGTCACCTAGCGGATGCTTGCTCTCTCCCCCCAAGCAGGACGAGGTGGGCTCGCGGCTGTTGATAGTAGGAAGTGTTGGCATTGGCCGCATCACCTTTAAGACATGGCGATTGACACAACTCGACAGTGCCATCTGGGCTGCTCACAGGTTGTGTCGATCGCCATGACTTGCACAGCGGAAAGGGGGCAGAAGCGCGGTCCCGTCGGTGATGAACCGATCGATTAGGCGCACTCACAAAAACTAGGCGCGGTGTACTACCTATTTGTCGATCAAATACGAGGGCTTGAGATCACGGTGGCTCACTCAGGGCGCGCTGTGTACATCTTGTGCGCAGGTATTGGTCGCCGTGCTGGGGCGCGGGCTGATAGAGTGCATGTCAAGCGGTGCCAATCGGGCGCAAGTATCCACCATGTCACTCTCACAGAAACAAGACCGAGCGCTCGCGGTTCTCTTGAGTGGAGCTACTTGCCAAGAGGCCGCCGCCACCGCAGGTGTTCGGCCAGAAACGATATCTCGATGGAAACGCTCCCCCGACTTCGCCGCCGCGATCACCGATGGCCAAGCCCAGCTCGCCGAGCTTAGCGCTGACGACCTAGCGGAACTTCACTCGCTTGCGCACGCCGCCATCAAGTCCGCGTTGACCGACGACAGTGTGACGACGCAACTCCGCGCCGCTAGTATGGTCGTCGGTCGGAACGGCCCCCAGATCGCGGACAACAACACTGCGGCCAGCGCGCCCGAGTTGACCTTGGAAGACACGATCCGTGACTTGCTAGCCGCGCCTCGGACTCTTGCCCGTGCCATTGCCTGCGGCGTGATACCCGATAGCCTCGCCGTGCGGGCAGCCTTGCATGACGGAGCCAAGCAGCTCGCGTCGCTGGCATCCGCGCCACCCACTGTTGTTCACGCCCTCTCGGAAGGCAGTGGCCCCAGTGGGTATCTCCTCGGGCCACCTCAGGCATAAGAAGCATAAACCTGGCTTTTGGGAAACCGCCGGAGTAGAGGCCGGGCACGGAAGCGGCCTTCCTCTTTCGGTGAGGGCTGTTCACCTGTCGTTGGAGCCAGGATTTCACTCCGTAAATCGGCAGTGGCAGGGTGGCAGGCGCAGGGGGCCAGTCAGCCGCGTTGGCTGTCGGCATGAGCCTTCCTTCTACCCCGCG
>JAAEPE010000520.1 GCA_024222395.1 Myxococcales bacterium | reverse complement strand
GCTGCTCCATCTCCCCCTGAGCCGTCAATCTCGCATCGGTCGATTGGGCTCCTGCCTTGGGGTGGCCGCGTGGGTACTTCTGTTTGAACAGCTTGAGCTGCTCCTGCATCATCTCCTCTCTGTGCAGTCGCATCAAACGAGCATCTCGTGCCTCAGCAAGTGGAAAACGATGTATTCCAAAGATGTTCACGCAGCCAGTGACAACGCTATTCTTGTATCGAAGAAGTAGTGTGTGTCCCACTTGGTCGCGCGAGTAGCCCAGGTAGTAGGCCGAGTGAGCAGTGGGCATCTCGTGCGTGTGGTGCCGCTCTGTGCGCAGTATGTGCAGCATAACCAGCTGCCCAAAGGTGTACTGGTGTCGCAGCAGGCCGCGGAAGTCCACCTTGCGCTGGTGGTAGGCTTCGCATGGTGTTCGCCACTTGTCGGGGACAGCCTTGTTGGGCAGTATGAAGTGGGTGTCTGCGACGTGCCGAACCGCATCAGGCCAGTAGTGGTAGGGGAGCCCGGAAGTCCACATCAGCGCGCCCATTGCTTGCAGTACGATCTTCCCGATGTTCTCGGTTTCGTTTTGCTGTGGAACAGCCACACCACTAGCCCTGACTCGAATGCCCTTGCGCCGAAGCTCTGTTTTCACCATGGTAGAAACGAGCTCTGTGGCGCCGTCCGGGCGGTAGCATCGTATCTTGTCGCCGGGGTTGAACGTGGGTACTTCTCCGCTCTTGGAACCATCCAATGGGTCCACGTCGATGTTGTAGTACGCCTCCGTGAGTGTGTGGCACTTTCCCCCGTTCAGCTGCCATGCACTTATGGTGTCCAGCACCCACTGAGAGGCCTTGTCTTTGGTAGGCGTGGGTAGTACTGCGATGTTGCGCCCAGCGTTGTAGAGCAAGTAGAAGTAGTATTCACCTTCTCTCCCTGGGTATGGCATGGCATATCCGTCGCAGTAGATGTCGCCGAAGGGGCCGTCTCCGCGTCTCACCATCTTTTCTGCACGTGTGCGCCGCGGGTGTTGGACTTGGTGCGTTTTGTTGTGCATGCAGGCGTCGCATGGGCTCAGCGTCGACTCGGTGTACTCTTTCCCATAGACTTCAGCCAGCATCTTGTCCAGTGGGTCGCCCTTCTTGATGACTTTGTGGTTGAGGCGCCGGTGAAGCACGTCTTTGAGGCTGTTGCCATCATGGTTGTCAACTGCTAGGAGAACCCGCTGAGCTGAATCTTTAAACTGAAATTGGGCCGTCTTAGCCACAGTCAGGGGCGTCTTAGTCTCAGCTTGGGAAGTCGAGTTATGGGCGTAAGTCCTGGCCGTCTTAGCCAGCGTCTTAGCTGCTTCAGGGTCTGACTCTGATTTTTGTTCAAAACGAGTTTTCCCGAATCGGGCCGTTGGAGAGGCGCGTG
>JAAEPE010000519.1 GCA_024222395.1 Myxococcales bacterium | reverse complement strand
GCTATAAGAATATGTCGAAACTGGTGCTGTACTTAGAGGCCCGTGATTTGGAGATCAACAATGCTGTTGACGAGGAGCAAATGGCCGCGTAGAAGGAACTGAGCCGCTACCGAAAGTTAACAAGCGACGGGACATCGCCCGGTCTTGGCTACTTGAGGAGCAGGCTCTCGTGACCAGCTAAGACCTCCATCGCAGCGTCGTAGGACTGCTGAGCGACGAACGCACTCATTGTGGTTAGCCTCCTTTGCTTGGCTCCGGGGTCCGAGATGAAGATTGTGTTTGAGGGGCTCACCGCAGTGGCGGCGTGAACTTCAACATGTTTCCCCTCGTTGTCTCTGCTGGGCTGGAGACTCATGAGCTGTCAGAGTGTTCGGTCGAGTAGAATCGTGACGTCGGAAAGCCAGTACTGGAGTGGGTTACCGAGGAAGTCTCCTCTGTTGACGGACGTCGCCCCGTAGACATCGCCTGCTGACAGGACACCATTGTCATCGACATCGACAATCCCAATCGCTTGGCCCGAGAACGGAGGCTAACGATGCAGTCCCAAAAGCCCAGGCACTCTGGGTTGCCGTAGCAAGCCGCAGAGACGTCGCAACACTCGTATTCAACGCAGGACCAGCAGGTATCGTTCGTACTTCCTTGGGTGCCGCAGCTGCTTAGTGGAGGCAGAGAGGTATCGGGGCCTCCGCCTACGCGGCCACTCCAATCGCCATGCTCGAAATACTCGCAGGCCGATGGGCACGTGCTCTGCGCGTCGAGGCAAGAGCCATTCGTGCAATTCGCGGTGTTGACGATGGCACCATCGGCGCACTCGCAATACCAATTACGCGCAGTCGTCGGCGCCCTGACAGGTTGCATCAGTTGCACCGGACGGCTGCTCGCCAGTTCCATCATCGCTTGGGGGTGGAGTGAAGTCTTCGTCGCCCGAAGGAATCGAGGGATCAGAGCCGGTATTAGAGTCGCCTGAGTTGCCCGAGCATGCGGTGATGGCAAGCGCCGTGAGAAGAAATTCGAACGCCCCGTAAAGCACATGATTGATAGGGCGGCCACATTTCATCAACGGTCATCGTTTCCAAGTCATCCGCCCCTGCAAGTCTTCTTGATTGCCTTGGCGAGCTCCTTTGGCACCAGATAGTGGGCCCTCAGAACCTGGCAGGTTCGATGATTTAGCTTCTTCCTGCTTGTCAGATAGCTGGCTGCATCATAGGCGAGTGGGTGAGCCTCGGCTCGCCCCGCGAGCTTGTCACGAACAAAGCCTCTGAGCGCCTTCGCGTTCATCCCATGGTCTGCCCAAGAGCGAACGAACTCTGTGATCTGGCGCTGTGCCGTGGATGCCATCAGAAATGGTCGTCCTATCGACGAGCCCTTCTTGTTGAGGAGTACAAGGTAGTCCGCGCCTGGTACGAGCGCATCTCCATCGACGTGGACCTCTTTGCCCGTGCGATCTTGGCCAAAGAGTGTCTCCAGCACCAAGGCGCGGGATGTCATCGAGGCTCGTACCAGCGCTATCGCGTTGGCGGTTTTCGCGTTCCGAAACCAGGTGAGGGAGTGTTCGACAGGGCGTGGAAAGGCCTGCCTCCTTGCGAGTTCTTTGGCCAGCCTGATTTCTCTCTTGCGGTCGATCGTTGGATGAGGCATTGGCAACTTCGCGATTTCATGCAGCATTGTCCACTGGCCGTAGACTGGTGGCATCGCGAACTCAAAATTGAGAGCTCGTCGCAAGATCTGCGACCTTGCTTGTTCGTCGCTTGTAGCGATCCAATCAGCGGCTGTTTTGATCCAAGCTCGGCCCTGATCTCCGAGCAATGAAAGCGCAGACGAATCCGTGTAGTACCCGCCCCCAGGTCGCACGAAAACAAGGTAGTCGAGACCGGGTATGAAGCTCGGATCACAATTGCTTTCGATAGGCGGAAGCGGAGCAGAGGCTGTTCCCTTCAAGGCTCTCACGATCTGGCCCTTGTTCCAGCCCGTCGCGTGAACCACCAGCACTCGCTCCGCGGAGTCGGCCATCACGAAGAAATTATTGTACATTTTGCTGTCGCAAGCCTGAGCCTCTGTCGTCGCCGTGACTAACGCAGCAGACGAAAGGAGGAGAATCATGAGCAACTTGATCATCACGACACTGGCAACGACTGTGAACCCTAGTCGGTTCAACATTTCGTCAAATAATTGGCTCCTCAGCAGAATCTGTGGGTCATCGGCTTCTCCGGTAGCTGCCCCATGGTGTGATAGAGGGCGATTTCGGTGGCTTGGAGGGTTCTAAAGCCGTAGCTTCTTCTGAAGGTCAGTTTCAACCGGTTGTTTTGCCCCTCGACGGCCCCCAGCGATACGCTGTCTCTGGCCTTGATCCAGTTGAGCAGCAACTGCCGGTGTCGTCGTAGTTGACGAGCCATCTTCTTCATGGGCTCGATGCGCGAGCG
>JAAEPE010000518.1 GCA_024222395.1 Myxococcales bacterium | reverse complement strand
TCGAAGCTCTCGGTATCTCCAAAGAGGAGGCTCAGCAGAAGTTTGGTTTCTTGCTCGAGGCGTTTCAATATGGTCCGCCACCGCACGGCGGCATTGCCCTCGGTCTCGACAGGCTCGCCATGCTCATGACCGGCGCACAGTCCCTTCGAGACGTCTTGGCATTTCCGAAGACGCAACGTGGCACCGACCTGATGTCTGAGGCACCGACCCCTGTGGACGGTGGACAACTTGAAGAACTCTACATCCAGAATACGGCACTACCAAAGAGCGACGAGAGCTAAGCATGCCTGCTGAGAAGGCGACTTCATACGATATCGCCATTATCGGCGGCGGAATCACGGGTGCTGGCATCGCCAGGGATGCAGCGCTCAGGGGATTGCGAGTCATCCTTCTCGAGAAGGATGACTACGCCTCTGGCACCTCGAGCAAGTCGTCAAAACTGATTCATGGAGGCCTGCGCTATCTCGAACAGGCTGAGCTTGGCCTTGTCTTTGAGAGCGTGAGCGAGCGCCGAGTGCAGATGCGCATGGCACCGCACTTGGTCCGGCCCCTCTCCTTCCTCTTGCCTGTCTTCGAAGACAGCAGAGTGGGTCTCGAGCTGATGAACGTCGGCCTATGGATCTACGACACACTGGCGCTCTTCCGCTCTCCCAAGCTGCACGACACCATCCGCGGTGCCGAGAAAGTCACGGAGATGGAGCCCGACATTCGAGCTGAGGGGCTCAAGGGGGCGATCGAATACCACGATTGCTTCACCGATGACTCCCGGCTCGTACTCGAGAACATCATCGCCGCTGAGGAGGCAGGTGCACGCTGCGAGAGCTATACAGAGGTACTCGAGATTCAGAGAGAGCGCGAGCAAGTTAGCGCTGTGCGGGTTCGCAACACCATCAGTGGCGAAGAAGAAATCATCAAGGCGGCTTGCGTCATAGTGGCCACTGGGCCGTGGAGCGATAAGACGATCGAGCAAGTGGGCGCTGGAATGAAGACCCCGCTCCTGAGCCCAACCAAAGGGGTTCACCTGGTCTTCCGCCACAAGAAGCTTCCGCTCAAGCGCGCTATGACCGTGATGAGTCCTGTAGATGGCCGAGTCATGTTTGCCTTCCCGTGGCGCGGACGTACGGTTCTCGGTACTACCGACACCTACTTCGACGGCGACCCTGACGAAGTACATGCCGATGCCGACGATGTCGCCTATCTCTGCAAGAGCGCAAACATCCTCTTTCCCAGAGCCGACCTACAATCTGAAGACGTTATTTCTACGTGGGCTGGGCTGCGGCCGCTCATCCACGAAGAGGCCGATAGTGCCTCAGACGTTTCTCGCGAACATCAAATCTACGTCAACGACGACGGAGTTCTTCTGATCGCAGGTGGCAAGCTCACAACCTATCGACTCATGGCCAAAGACACGGTCAAGGCAGCGATTCGTTGGCTCAAGGATGCCAAGAACCATCATTTCGCGGATCGAGAATTGAAGCGCCCGCGCACGAAGAAACGTCCACTGCCTGGAGGTGAAGGCTTCACCAATCCAAGTGCAGACGCTGTGCGAGCGCTGGGAGTGGACCTCGCAGAATCGGCAGGTCTCGCGCCTAAGCTGGGCGAGCACTGGGCATTTACCTATGGCACTCGCGCGCAGACGCTCGCCGACATGGCAAAAGCAGATCCCAAACTCGGAGAGCCCCTGCAGAGCGATCTCATTCACACATGGGCCGAAATCGAATACGCCATCACCAGCGAGCGAGTACAGACCATCGATGATGTGCTCTCACGCCGAGTGCCGCTTCTGCTCATCGGCACCGATCAGGGACTCGACGTTCTCGATGCGGTCGCGGATCGAATGGCCGAGGCAAGAGGCTGGGACGACGCACGACGCACGCTCGAAATCGAGCGTTATAAGACAACTGTCACCAATAGCCTCCTCTTTCGTTAGAAAGAGGCCACACGGTTCGTCGCGAGAGCTAGACCGTCGAGCGAAATAAATGACCGAGGATGGTGAGTTCTGATTTTTCGAGTGCAAGGCGCGAATGAGGATTTTGCCGGGGCAAATGACGAAATGAGCAACGCTGCAATCGGGAAAGCAGGACCATCAGACCGATCATTGTTTACGCTCGGCGGTCTA
>JAAEPE010000517.1 GCA_024222395.1 Myxococcales bacterium | reverse complement strand
CGAGCTGCTTGGTAGCAGCCGTCATCGTCAGATATTGGCCGTCTTTGACGGCAGACTGATAGGCAGGCACATCGTGCTTGAGGCGGTAAGAGCCCACGCGCACCGCGTTCCAGGTATTTCCTTGGCCTGTCCTCAGCCCGGGCCAACTATATTGACATCTATCGCATCGTAGGTAGTAATGAATCTTCGTGCGATCTTTCGAGATTCGGAGATGGTTTCGTGTGCAATAGAACGAGACTCGATTAGGGCGATGTATTCTATTAGTACCACTTCAAGTAGTTCAGCGTCGTCAAGACCATCTCCCCAGGCATCCCAATCATAGGACGTCAAGACGGACGCCGGGGCGATGTGTGAGTGGGGGGCAGAGCCTTCGAGTTCCTCAACGAATCGATGGTCTGAAGTGGACCCCGATTTTCGGACCAGTAGCTAAGGTGATAAATGAAGCCTGTTCTTCCCTGAAAGGAACTGTAGACGGCCACCGAATTCCATGAATTCTGGCCACCAGGTCGAGAATCGCCAAGAACTCGCGCCTGGCGCTGAGCCGGTGGCACGATCTTAATCGCGGGGTAAAGGCTGGAGGCCCGAGCACCAACTCGGACCTCCAAAGTGCGATGGTAAAGACGTTGAAGCGCCCTTTCTCTAGATTGATCTGAAGCAGCGCCCGAGTCCAGTTCTTTGCCGTCGGATTCTGCGATGGATACCGAGATTCCGCTCTATCAGCTCTCATGCAGTGCCTGCCGGGCGACTTTCTTCGTGTGCCGCCCCGACTACCGAGGCCAGGAGTATTGCTCCGCGACGTG
>JAAEPE010000516.1 GCA_024222395.1 Myxococcales bacterium | reverse complement strand
GTGGGCCACTGCAGCCGACATTGCGATGAAGGCGACGTGCTTGAGGCTCTTTCGCCAGAACTTGTCAAAAGTCATGGGCTGAGAGTTACGGCGTATTCGTTGGGCTCGCGGCCCTTCAATCCAACGCTCGATGCGTCGAAATACTCCCTCTAAGAACACTGTCTGAGGGCAGGCGTAGCCGCACCAAACCCGCCCGAAAACTGCTGTTGCGACAAAGAGCGCAAATCCCATTCCCGAGAGTAGAAAGAAGAGCAGGAAGGTATCCTGCGCGTTGAAACTTCCGCCGAAGAGAAAGAACCTGCGGGCGGCAATGTCCAAGAGGACTGCTGGGTGCCCACCGATGTGCACCCAGGGAAGAAATACGTAGATTGCGATGAGTATCGCGAATACGGCCTTTCGAGATGTCGAGAATTTCCCCTTCACGTCTGCGGGCTGCACGTAGTTTCGCCGCCCATCAGAGTGAAGGGAGCTTGCTACTGTCTCTTCTCTCGCTTCTTCGGACATACAGCCTCTGCGCTACTCAGTCGGTGCGATCCACTTCTCGCCCTGGGACGCCTTGCCAGCAACGTTGGTGTTGCGAAGCGAGAGTACATAGGCGGTGACTTGCTTGGTCGCGCCCTTGCCGAGCTTTGGCCCCCAGTTGGGCATACCTTTGGGGGTTCCATCGGTAATCGTAGCGAAGACCTCGGATGGAGAGCCTCCGTAAAGCCAGAACTCATCTGTTAGATTCGGGCCCGCTATGCCCTCGGCTTTGGTTCCGTGGCACGCGGCACACTCTTTCATGAAGATGGCTTTGCCCGTAGCGAGCATCGGAGCATCTTCCGTGAGAGTCATGAGCTCCTTATCGGTCACGGGGCCGCCTTTGTTCAGGGCTGCAAGACTAGCCTTGGCGTAGGTCTCGCCCGGATAGTCGGCTACCGGGAATGTCTCGTGGAACATCCAATAAAAGACCGCAAAGAGAATGGCGCCGAAGAAGGTGGCAAGCCACCAATGAGGCAGCGCGTTGTCCGCCTCTTCAATGCCATCATAGACGTGCACGATCTGGCCTTGGATCTCGTCTTTTCTAAGTGGTTCGCTACTCATGGCCGTGGTCTTTCTCGTGTACGTGGACGATTGGCTCGTCGATGAGCGGCAGCCCTGCGACGTGTTGCAGTGACTCGTTGCTGCTACGAAGAGTTCGTATGGTAATGAAGGTAAACGTGACGAGGAATAATACCAGCGCCAACACGGGGTAGAAAATTAGTGGACTCTCCGTAAAGAAGCCCTTTGCCATCATGCTCAGCACTATTTCGTCTCCTCTGCCGCGGGAACTGCTTCCTCGCCCTCGGGAGTCTCCACAATAGGAGGGTTCCCAAGACGCTTGAGGTACGCAATGAGAGCCACGAGTTCCGTATTCGCAGCAATGGTGACATTGGCGGTATCTTTGAGTTCTTGCACGATGAGCGCGGCCTGCGCGTTTGCACTCGACTCCGCTAGCTGTACTTCCTTGATGGTGTAGGGAACGCCGATCCGTCGCATGCCGCGCAACTTGCCTTCGGTATCACCAAAGTCGATGGTGTTGGTAGCCATGTGTGGATATGGCGGCATGTTCGACCCGGGCGAGGATTTGCGCGGGTCGAGCATGTGCTCGTAGTGCCATGCGACAGACTTAAGTGGGCCCTCACGCGCAAGGTCGGGACCTGTGCGTTTCGACCCCCACTGGAAGGGATGGTCGAAGACCGACTCTTCTGGTGTTGAGGGAGCGCCGTACCGAGCCACTTCCCAAGTGAAGGGGCGAATCATCTGAGAGTGGCAGTTGTAGCAACCCTCTTTGATGTAGATGTCGCGACCCTCCAGTTCCAGAGCCGTGTACGGCACATTGGTCGTAGACTTTAGTGCTGAAGGGCTCGCGATTATCGTTGGCACGATCTCCGCGACACCACCGATGAGCACCGCTATCACCACGAGTACGGTGAAGAAGCCAGCTCTTCCTTCGATGATGGAGTGCCAGCTCGGCCCGATTCTTCCCTCTTTGAGGGATTGGAAGACGACGATGAGTATGAGCACTGCGACGAGTGTGACAAGCATGGCGCCGCCAGCGAGAGAGGTGGCGAAGCCCGCTACAATCGTGACGATGAGAACGAGTGCACTCACCTGCATGGGTTGAGCAACGGCGAGCTCTCTCCACGTCTTGCGGTTCTTCTCGGGCGCAAGACCTATGTTTGCGACTTCGATGGAGCCATCAACCGCCTTGCCGCTCTTGACGGTCATGAAGAGGTTCCATGCCATGAGCACAAAGCCAAGGAGGTAGAACGTTCCGCCTACCAGACGCATCCAGTACATGAGTCGGAGCTCGATGAGTGTTTCGAGGAAGTTGCCGTATTGAAGGCCACCCTCTGGAAGCTCTGCGCGCCACATAAGGCCTTGGGTAATGCCTGCGACCCACATGGCTACCACGTAGAGAAGGATTCCAACGGTGCCGATGTAGAAGTGCCAGTTCGCTGCGGCTTTGTTGTGCAGCTTGGTGCCGTAGAGACGGGGGACTAGCCAGTAGAACATGCCTGCTGCCATGAATCCGTTCCAACCGAG
This sequence comes from Myxococcales bacterium, assembly GCA_024222395.1. Taxonomy (GTDB): domain Bacteria; phylum Myxococcota_A; class Polyangia; order Haliangiales; family Haliangiaceae; genus NORP324. Next base: position 10,384 of record JAAEPE010000516.1, on the reverse strand, counting down.
AGCACCTGCGTGTACGTGGCCAATGATCCAGTCGGTGTAGTGAGCGAGACTGGAGACGGCTTTGATTGACAATAGCGGTCCTTCAAATGTCGCCATTCCGTAGAACGTGACACCCGCAGCGAAGAACTTGAGGACCGGGTCGGTGCGCAATTGATCCCAGGCTCCGCGCAGAGTGAGCAAGCCGTTGAGCATGCCGCCCCAACTTGGCGCCCACAGCATGAGGCTGAAGATCATGCCAACGGTCTGAGCCCAGTCGGGCAGGGCAGTGTTGAGAAGGTGATGAGGACCAGCCCAGATGTAGAGGAAGACCAGTGCCCAGAAGTGGATGATCGAGAGCCGGTAGGAGAAGACCGGTCGGTTCGAGACCTTGGGAATGAAGTAGTACATGATTCCCAAGACCGGTGTGGTCAGAAAGAAGGCCACCGCGTTGTGGCCGTACCACCACTGCACCAATGCATCTTGCACACCGCCAAATACCGAATAACTCTTAAAGAGCCCAACTGGGATCACCATGCTGTTGACCACGTGGAGAACAGTGACGGTGATAATCGACGCTATGTAGAACCACAGAGCAACGTAGAGTTGCTTCTCATTGCGGCGTTTGAGCATCCAGAAGAAGTTGTAGGCGAAGACCAACCAGATACCCGCGATGGCGATATCTATCGGCCATTCAAGCTCTGCGTACTCTTTGCCCTGGGTTATGCCCAGTGGGAGCGTGATGACGGCAGAGACGATGATGAGCTGCCAGCCCCAGAAGTGAATGGCTCCCAGCAGGTCACTCGGCAGGCGTACCTTCAAGAGGCGCTGGCTCGAGTAATACATGCCAGCGAAGATCATGTTGCCCACGAAGGCAAAGATCACGGCATTGGTATGCAGTGGGCGCAGGCGTCCGAAGGAGAAGTACTCCGATACGTTGGCAGGCCAGAAGGCCAATTGCAGCGCCGCGATGACGCCGATGAGCATGCCTACAACTCCAAAGACTACCGAGGCGAGAATGAACTGCCTGGTAATCTTGTCGTTGTAGACAATGGTTGTTGTCTGGGATTCACTCATATTCGTTTGTTTAGCTTTCGTCGTCGAGGTCAAGGGGAAGAAGGGCCAAGCGGTCACCGTGTTCGTGGCTCTTCTGGCGAAGGTTCCAGGCAAAAAATCCAACACCAGATGCGGCGAGGATCAGACTTACAAAGAGGAGGAGAATTAGGACTTCCATCGGGCACTCCGCGGTGAGAGAGAGATGGTCGTCGCGAGCACGATTAGAATGGAACTAGAGGGCATTAGGATGGCGGCGAGCCACGGTCGCATGAGACCCGCCCATGCCAAAGCTATGGCCAGTATGTTGTAGATCACCGCGAAGGCTAGGTTGCGTCGTACAACTCGCATCAGAGTCCCAGCCGCGCTGAGGGCATCGCGAATTGGAGAGATGTTGCTCGTTCCTAGGTAGAAGTCGCAGTTTGATGCCATGAATGGGCGGTCGAGGGCAGGTGTGCCTGAACAGCTCGCAGTCTTGGCTGCCAGACTGTCGTTGATACCATCGCCTACGAAGAGCATGTCTCCTCTGTCGTGCTTCTGAAGCCACCGCTGCTTGTCTGTGGGAGTTTGCGATGCGAGCGCATTGTCGGCTTCGATACCGAGATCGATGGCCAGTCGCGCGACACGATCCGGGGAGTCTCCACTTAGGAGGTAGATCTTGTAGCCAGCATCACTCAGCGCTTTGATTTCCGAGTGCGCGTCACTGCGAACCTCTTCCAGGAGGCTCAGGGGCGCGAGTATTCGGTCATCGCAGACGAATACGGTACCTTCACCTGCGCTCTCATCCGTAGCCCAACGGTGTTGGCCCATGCGATACCTGCCGCCTTCGAGCCGACACTCCATGCCCATACCCGGAAGCTCCGTTACGCATGTGTGGTCGAGTAGGGTGGGCTCTTTGGGCCGCAGTTCGCGGCACACTGCAGAGCTCACAGGATGATTGCTGTGCGAGGCAAGCGTGAAGAGAACGTCTCTCTCGTTTGCGGTGAGCGCGTCGAGCTCTGCTGAAGGCGCCAGTGTGAGTTGGCCACTGGTAAGCGTGCCAGTCTTGTCGAAGACAATGCTCTGGACGTTGTTGAGCCGGCCCATGAAGTCGCCATTTCGAATGTAGAGCCCTTTTCCTCGAAGTCGGGATTGAACGAGTTCGTGAGCGAGGGGCGTCGCAATGCCGAACGCACAGGGGCAACTCACAACTAGTACCGCAGTGGCGACTTCTAGAGCTGCGACGAGGCTGCCACTGGCGAGGAGCCACCCAGAGAATCCTCCGAGTGCCGCAAGTAGTACGGCAGCAACGTAGTACTTCGAGATTGTGCGTATTAGACCCGTCTCATGGGCGGCAGCATCAGATTGCGAACTTGGACAAAGCAATGCTTGCAGAGGTGAGCTATCGAAGTCTGTCGTTGCCTCTACTTTGAATGCTTGGTCGCCTGCGTTGAAGGAACCGGCTTGCAATGCTCCTCCCTCTCGGTGTTGCCTAGCCCGGCTTTCTCCGCTGATCCAATCCGTGGAGACTAGAGCCTGTGGAGAAAGCAGTTTGGCCGCGACTGGAACGAGATCGCCCGGTGCGACGAGGAGCTGGTCGCCTGAGAGTATCTCTAAGCTCTTGATCACCTCGATGCCGTGATTCGAGAGGCGTTTTGAACGCAGCCCCTCCGTGCCCTCGCTGGCCAGCAGGCGGTTGCGATTTGCACTGAGCACGCGCTCTTGTAGGTAGCGCCCTAGGAGCATCAAAGCGATGAAGACACTCACGCTATCGAGATAGAGAGCGTTATCGCGACCGGTCCAGAACGCCCAACTCGAGCCAGCAAAGGTGAGGGCGATGCCCAAGCTGATTGGGACGTCGAGGTGCAATACACGATTGCGAAGACCGGCAATCGCAGAACGAAAGAAGATGGGGGCTCCGACAACCACGGAGAGGGACGCAAGCCCATAGCTAAGAGCACGGAAGACTCGATACAAGAGCCCTTCTTCTAGCCCTACATAGAGAGCCGCCGAGAGCACCATCACGTTGAGCGCGAGCGCGATGCTGATGCCTACTCGTAGCAAGAGAGAGTCGACTCTTGCGTCACTGTCTTTGAGAGACGGCCCAAATCGGTACCCAAAACGCTCGACTGAGTAGAGCCATTCGTCTAGGGGAAACTCTGGCGCCACCCACAACTCGATCTTTCCGAGCGCCGGGTTGGTCATGAGCTTGAGGGCTCCCGCACGCCTACTGAAGGTCTTCTCTAGAACCCAAACACAGCCGCTGCAGTGGATCCCCTGTATGTCGAGACGCAGATGCCTCTGCGTCTCGGTGCTGTCGTCTTGGTAGGCCTCCACGAGCCAACTGAGATCGCGACTTGGGGCGGGACGGTCGACTACCGGAGTGCCGGGACCACTCCGCAAAGCGTAGTAGCGCTCGAGTTCCCCTTCGTGAAGTAGAGAATAGACTGCTTCACATCCGTGACAGCAGAAAGCGCTTCGCTGGCCCGTACCAATCGGCAAGGAGCAGTGAAGGCACTTGATGAGAGGTGACTCTTCTCGCGAGTCCACGGCGACTGTGGTGCCGCTCATCGGTCGCCGCCTGCATGCAGGGGACAGGATTGATCGATAGTATCGTCCGAAGCTGAGTGGTCCTGCTGATTTCGAAAGGCATCACCCATAGCCAGTGGGCGCCACACCAGTACCGCGGCGCCCATGGCCAGGGTGAGAGCCAGCGCTCGCGCGCTGAGGGGATGACTTGTCGGCCCCTGGCCCGCTACGCGCGAGATTAGGCGACTGCTAGCCCAAACACCGACGCCACTCGTTAGGGAGAAGGCCACCATCAGGACTGCTCCCGATGCGGGAGAACCCGTCGCAACAGAGAGAGCTACACCGCTCCAGAGAGCACCGCACGGAAGTAGCGCGCTGCAGGTGCCGATAAGCTCGGGGCTCTTTGGGAGCCGGCCAAGCACTCGGCGAAACAGAGACTTGCGTGGGCGGAGTGGTACGAGTTCTTCAGGACTGGTGGCTCTTGAGAAAGAGAAAGCACTCTCTTGCGATGTATGCTGCGGCCAAATTCGGAAGGCACCCACGAGCATGACTAGGGCCAGGCCGACGGACAGCGGGAAGCTCGCCCCGGAAGACCAAAGCGCGGAGATCAGGGGCTTTCCAAGAAGGCCAGCGCCAACGCCGAGGGCGGCGTAGCTCGCGGAGCGCGCGACTTGATATCGAGCAAGTCCACGGGAGCCGCACCGAGTTGCGTGGACTCCGAGTGGGCCACACATGACGGCGCAGTGTGGGGCACTGAGAAGCCCCGCAATGGCGCCTGCTGTGACGACATCAAACATCTTTGGGCGCGAACCATTGCATGGAGCTATGCGCGGTTAAAGTGCTGAGATATAAAAGGTTCTGTCCTGCGGCGTGCAAGGATTGCATTGGTGTTGGATGCTTGCGTAAATCTTGCAATTCCACGAATTCAACAGGCCTAGCATAGTGAATTTGAGGGGTTGGCATCATGGTTTGAGTCTTGTTCAACGCCGATTTCGGATTCACTTCCTGCAACATGTGGAGCAATCGGGCCGTTGAAGCCCGGTACCACGGGGCCTCTAGAGCGTCATAGGGACGCTTGCGGCATTTTGTCGCTGGGGGGCCTAGAACTCAAAAAGACTGCCGAAATGACGAAAGAACTACGTCTCTTGTGCTGAGCAGAACTCTTAGTCGAGGATCGCCTGGCGGGATTTCTCGATTCTGGGAAAGAGCGAATGTTTTGCGTTGGAAGTAGAGACTCGTTGCAAATCTGCGTAGAAGGGGAATCTTCCATTCGGCGCAATCAAGGCTCGCGATGGCGAAGGTCTTGCCTATGACCACATGCCCGGAAGCAAAATCACGAACTACATGTCTCCCTCGCCGCACTCACTGGAGCATGGCCACAGCATGGCGGCCGCGCGTAGACTGATGCGTCGCCACAGCATTCGTCACCTGCCAATCTTGGAAGAAGGAGTCCTTGAAGGGAGTTGTTTCCCAGCGAGATCTCTACTTTGTAGAGAGTCTCGATGACGACGTAGATCCTGAGGAAATCACCGTCGACGAGGCCATGACAGAGGATGTCTTGGCCGTAGCACCGAGCACGCTGGTCGCCGATGTGGAAAAAGAGATGGTGGAGCAGCGCGCTGGGTCGGCAATTGTGATCGATGGAGGCAAGGTCGTTGGCATTTTCACAACGATGGACGCACTTCGGGCGCTCGCCGACGATGGGGCGTAGAGCGCTAGCTTTGAAAGAGCGTTGTACCGAGAATCTTGGTCGGCGTGAGCTGGTCGACCGCGTTGCGAATGTCGCGGGCCGTTACATGCTTGGTTCGCGCTGCTAGCACCACGCCGTCCGTAGCGTCTTGAATGAGGTTTACGTCTGCGTTGCCAAGGACGGATGGACAATCGATGACGATGTGCTCGTACGGGCCCAGGCGTAGTCGCTCCATAGCGATGGCAAAGGCCGGAGCATCGAGGCGAGCGCGCTTGTCAGCACGGGGATCAATTGCCGCGACATGCAGATCCGTGTGAGCGATTTCCACGAAGCCCCAGGGGACGAACGGTTGGTCCCGGTGTTTTTCTAATTGCGATGCAAAACACCAGGGCGGGACAAATCGCATGATGCTGGCGATCGATGGGCTGCCGACATTGGCATCCACGAGCAAGACTTTGGCTCGCCCACATTCCGCCAAGGCCATCGCGAGATTGATGGCCGCGGTGGTCTTGCCACAACCGTCATAGGGACCGGATACGGCGATGACCTGTGGATGCCCGCACCCAGTACGTGGTGACGGAGCACGCGAAACGCAGCCGCCTGCTCGGAGTCTGGCTCCGCGAGCAAGACCAGGCGCGAGTCGTAGGGGCTGTCCCTCGGGATATCGTGCTGCACCAGGTCGATCTCGGGTGGTTGCACATTCTGCGAACTCGGATGCGAAGCTTCTGCAACTGCGGCACTACTTCTTGCTTCAACAATACCGGCAATCGCGGCCGTGCCCGCTTCTGGGCTCATGATGACGGTGCTCTGATCGAGCCCCGAAGGCAAGCCGTACTTCTTTCGAGGCTTGGCGGACTGTTGGGGCGCTGCGGCCCCGGCAAGCTGGCCTGGCTTCATGACGAGCGTGCTGCGCGGGTCGGTCTGTGGTGCGTTTTGAGGCGAGGCTTGGGCAGCTTCTTCCTGAGCTCGCAGGGTGCCGGATGCACGAATCTGCGTGCCGACATCAGCAGCAAAGCGCTGCTTGGTCACGCGTTTGGCGGGAATGCTCCCACCTCCTCCGCCTCCCCCGCCTTGGCGTTCATTATCGGAGGACTTCTTAGCTCCTTGTTCCTTGGGAGATGATGAGAATTCTTTGATTCTAGCCACGTCGGAAGCTCTTCCTGCGCTTCTTGCTCTTGGGAATGACCACCAGGACGGGAGCGATTCCCAGGTCGTCGATATCGGCTCGTCGATACACTCTATCGTCGAGCAGTGCTAGGCCGAGTGCCAGACCGCAGCCAAGACACAGGAACACAATCGTGCCCGCTATGGCGAGCATCTTGCGGCCCTTTCCGGCGGGCCGAGCCGGTAAATATGCTTCGTCAATGACAACGAGCTTGGCGGCTTCGGCAAAGTTGGAACTTGCCGTGATTTCCGCAGTGAATAGCTGACTCTCGAAGATAGAGAGCTGCTGCGCTCTCACATCGACTTGGCGCTGTAGTCTCGCGTATTCGGTCTCCAGGGCGACCAACTCATTTGCCAGAGTGTCCTTCTCTGGTTTCTCTGTCCCTGAATTCGCGTTCAGGCGGCTAATCTCGGATTCGACCCGGGAGAGTTCCTTCTTCAGATCGGCCACGCTCGTGGTCGGTGTGATGGTCGGCGTGACGGTCTTGGGGCGGGTAGTTTTCTCGGCCGCCTCTAGGCGCCCCAGCTGGCTGGTAATTGCCGCCACATTGTTCTTGGCAGCGATGACGTCTGGATGCTTGGGGGTGAATCGATTGCTCTTGTCAGCAAAGCTACGTTTCGCGTCCGCGAGTTCGGCCCGAGCCCGTTGCAAGGTTGGGGATTCGACTCGGCGATTGGAGCGTCTGGAAGAGGCGACCACCGGAGCATCTGGGTTTGCGATTCGGTCACGAAGCCGCCTGGCTGCTCGGCGCAAGGTATCGATTCGAGAGCGGCCAGTGGGCTTGGAAGATTTCTCAGCTGCCTCCTCTTCTGGCGCTATAGGTGGAAGCTCGCCGTCGTGGCGGGCCCCGCGATGGTTCCGCTCCTCTTGCGCGTTGCCAAAGGAGGCAGCGATAGAGGTGATGCAGCGTCCTCGAGTACGGAGCGCTACGACGCCTGGCTAGCAGGGCTAGACATGTTTCGCACCTCTCCCTTGTGGGGCATCGGCTTCGGTCAGTTCTACGAGTACCACTTCCTCACCGCTCACAACACGCTCATTCTTGTCTACGCAGAGCTTGGCATCGTCGGCTCCTTCATCTTCTCGATGCTTATCTGGATCATGATCAAGACGCCGATTTTGATACTCAAGCGCTACTCGGGGCATCCGGAGGCGAGAGTGGCCGTTATTTGGTCGATAGCCATGCTTGCGTCAATCGGAGCAATCCTAGCGGGTAGTCTCTTTCTCTCGTTTGCGTACCACTACATCCTCTGGATCTTCATGGGGCTGTGTGGAGGTCTCTTTATCGCCGTCCGCAAACACGATCCAGAGTTTGAGGTTCGCATTAGCTTCATCGATGCTGCAGTCGTGCTCATCTTCAATGTGGTCATGTTCTTCCTGCTTACGCTCTTCCTTCGATTCAAGGGGATCTCGTGAATCGGATGTTGTAGAGTTCGGCGCATGACTCGACGTTTTCGCATCAAGAGCACCTTCGCTCTCCTTGCCTTGGCCCTTTCTTCGCCTGCCTGCGGAACGTCCGAGACGGCCGAGCAAATCAAAGGATTCGCGGACAAAGTCTGTGCCTGCAAAGACGCGGGATGCGCGGAGTCGGTGCAGACCGAGTATCTGGAGTGGTGGAAGGGCAATGTGCGAGCACGCGGCTCCGAGGGCGATCGCAAGACTGTCGAAAAGGAGATGCAGCGCTATGCCGAGTGCCATCTCGCGCTGGTTGGGCCCGAGGCGGAGGTTGCCCCGAAGATTCCTGTCCCAAAGGTGAATCTCGAGCCAGCGACGCCCAAGACACCGGCAGCAAGTCTGAAGGCCCCAGAGGCAGCACCCGCGGCCATACCAAAGGGCGCAAAGCCGGCTTCACCCTCCAACGAAGCGTCCGCGCCACCCGAGTAATCGGGGCTGAGCTCCGGCGTATTCCCGGTGGCCAGGAAAGAATGGCGCTCCATGCAGGATCGCCAAAATAAACGCCCGACGGTGCGATGGGCGCTTGACCAGGCCCCAGTATATGGGCAGGATTGGCCCCTATGAAACGTACTGGTCTCCTCCTATTGTCCGCAGTAGCCGCATTCGGCTGCCAACGGGACGATGCACCGCTGACGAAGCAGGTTGAAGATCTCAAGAAGGGCCAAGACAAGATCTTGGCAGCTATTGAGAAGATGCCTAAAGGTGGCGCCGCTGCCGCTCGTCCTCAGCGACCTCGACGTCCTAGTCCTGATGCCAACTCCGTCTACTCCGTCAACATTGCCGGATCCCCATATAAGGGAGCGAAAGACGCAAAAGTTACGATTGTTGAGGCATTTGAATTTGCCTGACCGTATTGCCAGAAGGTCGGTCCGACCATCGAACAACTCTTGAAAGATTACGAAGGCGACGTCAAGATAGCTTTCAAGCACTTTGTGGTTCACCCGCAAAGCGCAACAGAGCCTGCTCTGGCAGCTTGCGCAGCAGGACTGCAAGGCAAGTTCTCCGAAATGGAGAAGGCTATCTGGGAGAAGGCGTACCCAAAGCGCGACTTCAAACCCGCTTCGCTTGAAGCGATTGCCAAAGGCGTTGGCCTCGACATCGCTAAGTACACTGCCGACAAGGCAGGCGCATGTAAGAAGCAAATCGGCAAGGATCAAAGTGATCTTCGCAACGTTGGAACATCGGGTACGCCCGCGTTCTACATCAACGGTCGCTTCCTCTCCGGCGCTCGCCCTGTGGATCAGTTCAAGAAGCTGGTCGACGAGGAACTAAAGAAGGCCAACGCTCGCATTGCCAAAGGTGAAGCAACTGTTGCCGACTACTACGACAAGTTCGTCGTCAAGAAGGGCCTCAAGAAGCTCGCACCCATGAAGAAGTAGGTCTTCCTAACTGATGGTTGCGCGCCCTATCGCGCCAGACGCCGGCATTTCAGTGATGCCGGCGTTTTTTTTGTGGTAGCAACGCTGCGTGCCGATCTTCGTGGATATCACCGCAACCATAGGGCAAACTCCGCTCGTTGAGCTCAGCCGATATGCGGCAAAGGAGAAGCTACCGGCGCGAATCCTTGCGAAGATCGAATCTCGCAATCCCTCCGGGTCTGTGAAAGATCGCATTGCCGTCGCGATGCTCCGTGAAGCACAGGAAGACGGCACACTCCAAGATGGAGCGATGATTGTCTCTGCATCCTCGGGAAATACAGGCATTGCTCTGGCGTCAGCCGCTGCGGTGTTTGGCTATCCGATAACGATCGTCATGCCGGAAAGCATGAGCCGTGAGCGAGTTGCCATGTTGCAAATGCTGGGCGCCAAGGTCGTCCTTACCCAGGGCACCCTCATGGGGGCCGCCGTAGAGAAGGCTGATGAAATTCTCCGCAAGAACCCAAAGGCGGTGCGCCTGCGGCAGTTTCTAAATCCTGCGAACCCGAGAGCGCACCGAGAGGGCACGGCAGTTGAGATTTGGGAAGATACTGATGGCAGCGTAGATGCCTTCGTCGCCGGTGTTGGCACCGGAGGAACGCTCACCGGCGTCGGTCGTTTTCTCAAGGAGAAACGGTCTTCGATCATTGTGGTCGCCGTAGAGCCGGAAACCTGTGCAGTTCTCTCGGGCAAGAAGCCTGGTCCCCATTACATCCAAGGCATCGGCGCTGGCTTCGTTCCTGAGATATTGGACACCACAGTTATCGACGACATTCTCACCGTGAGTGATCGAGAAGCGACAAAGACATCGCTTGCATTGGCGCGAGCTGAGGGCATCTTGGTGGGGATATCCTCTGGGGCAAATCTGGCCGCTACGGCCCGCTTGGCCAAGCGTCCAGAGATGAGTGGCAAGACTATCGTCACGGTCTTGCCAGACAGTGGGGAGCGGTATCTTTGGACGCCGCTTGCGGACGAAGCGTTACTCTAGACCGTCGAGCGAAAAGAATGACCGAGGATGGTGAGTTCTGATCTTTCGAGTGCAAGGCGCGAATGAGGATTTTGCCGGGGCAAATGACGAAATGAGCAACGCTGCAATCGGGAAAGCAGGACCATCAGACCGATCAT
>JAAEPE010000515.1 GCA_024222395.1 Myxococcales bacterium | reverse complement strand
TGTCACACAACGGAGCAAGTTAGTCGAAACCTCCAAGCCGTAGTGAAGCGCAATACGTTCCGCTGCTTCGGCGTATGGCTCGTTGACTGAGAAGTCGATCAAGCGCTTTTCCGAAGCCTCGCTTACCTCGCCTTTCTCTCGTAACTCCAACTTCCGATCCAGAGGATAGAAGCCCTTCTCGCAGCTACCGCAGTAATGGTAGTGGCGCCGAAATTTGCGCCCCCCGAGAGCGTGTAGATCGTCCTGGCACGATTCTTTACTCGAATCTTCGCCATCGTTTTGCACACGGGCACGGTGCTTCCCCCGAGGTTTGCTCGGCCTACAGCCCCCTCAAGTAGTTGTCATAACAGCGATTCTCAATATTCCGACCCTGTTTCTGAAAGTTCTCTTCGACTACGGCAGGGCGAACCCCGACCGTTTGTTGCCGCTTAGCCAGCTCGGCAATGAGCGCCTCTGTGCTCAAACTCGACAGGGCTTTCTCTGATTCCATGCCAGCATCAGATCAGAGAATCGACGAAATCTCAAATCGAGTGCAGACCCTGCGGAGGGCGTCCCAAGTGGCAGCTACACAGACCTGCTCGAAGATGCCTCACGAACTTCCCCCATCAGCTTGGCTTCGCGCTCGGTGTCGATCCTTCTGAAGGACTGATTCTTTTCGCGCTGCAATTTCAGATATCTAGAGGAGCGGATCGCCAGACATGGGTCGGCAGTGCTAGCTTGCCGACCCATGTCGGACGCGTTTAATCAGTTTTCGGGAACCACGACCTACATTGCTTCAGATGACCTGCAGCAAGCCGTCAATGTCTCCTGCGCCCTTGAGAAGCCTCTGCTCTTGCGAGGTGAGCCGGGCACGGGGAAGACGGTTCTTGCTGAGAACGTGGCCACATCGCTCGGTATGGAGCTCATATCGTGGCACGTGAAGTCGACCACCAAGGCGCGTGACGGACTCTATGTCTACGATACGGTCGCTCGTCTTCACGATAGCCGCTTTGGCGATGCGGACGTGAAGGATATCTCCTCGTACATCAAGCTCGGTCCGCTTGGGAGAGCACTTGCCTCCGACAAGCGCGTTGTCTTGCTCATCGACGAAATCGACAAGGCGGATATCGAATTCCCGAACGACTTGCTCACCGAAATTGATGCGATGAAGTTCTTCATCGACGAGACTGGCAAAGAGATTGTCGCCAAAGAACGGCCGCTGGTCATTATCACGTCCAACAACGAGAAGGAACTGCCCGATGCCTTCCTGCGTCGGTGCATTTTTCACTATATCGATTTTCCCGACACCGAGCTGATGACGAAGATCGTACGGGTGCACCACCCGAACATGGAGGAGAAGGTGCTCGACCAGTGCCTGGAACTCTTCTTCAAACTTCGTGACGTGCCTCGCATCCGCAAGCGCCCGAGCACCTCTGAGCTCATCGACTGGATCTTCGCGCTTCGCAAAGCAGGAGTTGATATATCGCGAGTGGGCAGCGGCATTCCCTTCCTCGGCACCCTGCTCAAGAACGAGCAAGACATGGCCATTCTCGGCAACAACTAGAGATTCTCCAGGCTCTCCCTTGCTGATCGACTTTCTATTTGAGCTGCGCAGGCAGCGCGTCAATGTCTCCTCACACGAGTGGATGGGCCTCATGGAGGCTATGGGCAAGGGCTTGCACAACTCCTCCCTCGATGGCTTCTACCGCCTTGCGAGGTGCATTTGTGTCAAAGACATAAGCGACTTCGACGCCTTCGATCAGGCCTTCCTTTCCTACTTCAAGCACGTGTACGTCGACGTCGCGGCTGTTACCGACGATTTGCTTGATTGGCTTCGCGATCCCAACAAGTTCGATGGTCTTAGCGAAGAAGAGAGAAAGATGCTGCAATCGCTCGGCCTCGAGGAGCTTAAAAGGATGTTCGAGGAGCGCCTCAAGGAGCAGGACGAGCGCCACGATGGCGGAGGCAAGTGGATCGGAACAGGCGGCAAGTCGCCCTTTGGGCACGGCGGCTATCACCCGAGTGGTGTGCGTATAGGCGGCCCAGGTGGCGGACGCTCTGCGATGCAAGTGGCCGAGATGCGCCGGTTTCGCGACTATCGCAAAGACCGGGTGCTTGACGTCAGGCAAATCGATGTAGCTCTGCGGGGGCTGCGTCGCCTTGGCCGCGAAGGGGCAGTCGAAGATCTCGATCTGGATCAGACCGTCGACGCGACTTGCAAGAACGCTGGCGATTTGGAACTCGTCTACACCCCGCCCAAGCGCAACCGCATGAAGCTGATCTTGCTGATGGACGTCGGCGGATCTATGGACCCGTTTTCTCGTCTTGTTGAGCAACTCTTCACAGCGGCCTCACGCACTGGACGGTTCGCAAGCTTCGAGCACTACTACTTTCACAACTGTGTCTACGAGAACATTTACGAGGACGCCGCCTTCCACAAGCCAGTGGCAGTAGCAGATCTGATTGCCCGCACCAGCCGTGACGAGCGCCTGGTCGTAGTCGGTGATGCGCTCATGCACCCCGGCGAGCTCATGTCGCCGGGAGGCTCGATTTACTTCTATCACCACAACGCCGCTGCTGGAGCGACATGGCTGCGTCGCCTAGAAGACCACTACCGCTTCACCGCGTGGCTCAACCCGGAGCCGCATCAGTACTGGCCGCGAACGACAATCGAAGCCATCGCCAGCATCTTCCCTATGTACCACCTGAGTCTTGAGGGGCTGGAGGACGCGATTCGTCATTTGGTGCGCGGCGGACAGAGGCCGGATCCGGTCGGTGCAGAGCCTTTTTCTTAGGGACCATCATCTTGGTCTTATGCTGCACAGTGGGCGGCGGCGTTCGCTCTTGAAATCTCATCGCGACTTTGCTGTGGGGCTCTGGCGTCGGGCACCCAATCGTTGCTCCACCTTCGACCGTCGCCGTCATGCGATACCGTACTGAGTTTGCGCTTAGGCGTTTACGCTCTTTGTCAATCGGCGGCGTTGTAACTCGAATATCTTCCCACCCGTTGTCTCGGTAGGCGCGAACAACCTGTGAAGTGGCCTTCGTTAGCGGCTTACTGAGGCAAACCGTCAACGTGGCGACACGGCTCTTGGAGACGACGGCCAGCGCCTTAACTACGAGTTCGCCCTCGAGTTTTGGAAGGCTGTCTCCGAGTGCAGTAATCTCGGTCACGCTGAGAGCGGGGCGTGCCTGCGACTTCGGAACACCGGCATCGGTAGTGCTCTTCTTTCGCTTTGCGGGAACGTTGGGACGAGCGCCGGTATCTATGTCGGCAAAGCCCTCTGGACGAGCTTTGGTCGGAGTCGGCATGTTGTCCTCGGCAAGACTGTTGTCGTCCTTGCAGGACCCGACCGACAACAGCACGACGGCGACCCAGAAGTGGTCGCGAAGGCGTACAGCAATGGACAACGGGGCCTACTTCATCCAGTCCGGGGTGGCTTCGTCGCCACCCGCGGCACCGTTCTTCGGCGAATCGTCCTTTGGCGGATCGTCCTTTGGCGGATCGTTCTTTGGCGGATCGTTCTTTGGCGGATCGTTCTTCGGCGGATCGTTCTTCGGCGGATCGTCCTTCGGCGGATCGTCCTTCGGCGTGTCTCCGCTCGCAGTCGTGTCAGCAGGAGGCTTGGTTCCCGGTTTCTTGCCACCAGGCTTGCTGGGTGTCGCCGGCCGTCTTACGAGGGTGGCAAGCGTACCATCGATCGTTCTAACGAGGGCCTCTTCATCGGCGACAAAGCCGTCCTTGCTCGGCAACGTGGCGCTCCACAACTTGTGGCGCGGCAAGCGGTACTGAACGAATAGTTTGGGGCGTCGGGCGATGCGGTTATTGAATGGAAAGTCGAGTGGCGTTACGCCGGGAAGCTTCTGCCCATTGAGGAATACCCTTGCGCCTGCTGGCGAGGAAGTGAAGCGCAAGATCTTCGGCATCGCGACTAGAGTGACGGGGGCGACGGGGGTGCCGTCAGCTTTCACTTCGACGCTCTGAGCAATGAAGCCAGCTAGCGTGACCACGACCGTCGAGGTAGAGCCCTCCGGGAAGTCGAGATTCGCTGGGCTTGTCGAGGTGACGTCCGAGCCTTCGATGGCCAAGGTTGCGCCCTCAGGTACCGTGGCAAATGCCACAGAAACTGTTGGCACTGTTGGCACTGTAGGTTCTCTGCTCTCTGGCTTGGGCGGCGTTGGATCTTTGACAGGGTCTTTGATTGCCCCCTCATCGACATTTGCCGTGGTCTCCTTGATGACGGGAACAGGCTCCTTGTCTGGATTCTTGTCTTCGCCCTTGTTGAGTAGCCAAAATCCGCCTGCACCGCCGATGAGGAGGATGACGGCGGCAACCGCAATCCAAGGCATGCTGCTAGCTTCGGATTCGGCAGCGGCGTGGGCAACGGCGGCCTTGGGTTCAGCTTCGGGCTCAGGCTCAGCTTCGGGCTCGGGTTCAGCTTCGGGCTCAGCTTCAGGCTCGGGCTCGGGCTCCAGAGGCGTTGCGGCCTTCTTGTCCATGGCCACGGTTGCGGCTCTATCTGAGGCGTCCTCTTCATCATCGTCCGCGCCTGGGTTGAGGTCGGCAAACGGATCTTCGTATTCATCAACAGCCTTAGCCTCGGCCTTAGCCTCGGCCTTAGTTGCAGCTGCTGGTGCACTTGTGCTCACAAAGACCTGGTCTTCGTCGTAGTTGCTCTCTTCTTCGTCCTCTTCCGCGCTCTTGGCTGTCGCAAGAATGCTGTCGAGGGAAGCCACCCTGGTCGATTCGGAGAATGCCTCGTCGCTAAAATCGTCCATGTCGCCGTGAAACGGCAAGGGCTTGGGGCGCGGCGTCATGTCATCTTCGTCGTACTCAGAATTGCTGGTGAGGCTGTCTAGCAAGGCTGCCGGGGCGACTCTGGTTGGCGTGTCGACGAAATCGCCTCCAAATTCAGTGTCCTCATCACCCTCCTCAGGCTCTGGCTCTTCTTCCTTCGCGTCTTCTGCGAGCGAGCCGTCCTTCTTGGCGAGAACCTGGTCGAGCACCTTCTGGCTATCACTTGGTAGCTTGTCGAATCGCACTCCCATGCCGGGGGAGACGCCGCTGCGTTTGGGATCATGCTCCCGAGTCCAGACCACAGTGCCTTCTCCACCAATGAGCGGAGTTGCGTCCTTGAGTTGGATCTCAAACTTCAGGGCCGTGCCGACGGCCAACGGATCCTTGGTGCGAATAAATATTCCACCGTGACTCATGTCGACAGAATAGCGCTCGATGAATTGATCGAGGGTCTCACTCTTGAACTTAATCTTGAGTGTTACTGGAGCGCGGTTTGCTTGACGTGTGTTGGTTTCCGCCACTAGTGTTTCCTGGCTTGAATGCAAACATGCTCTTGGTTTTCACATGTTTGTAGAACGCTGTCCTAATCTTATTGGGAGGACTGGCTCGATTGCAAACGGCTTGGCAATTGCGTTACAGACATCTGTCGGTGTTGCACCTCATCTCCCCACTTCGTACGACACGCGCGCCGTCGTAGTTGTCTATCGCAGCTCAGGACAGCGCCCTGCCACCGAAGTGCCCGAAAACGGCCACACACAGGCTCGGGTGAGACAGGGGGCTCTCGAGGCCGGGCCCCCGCAGATCGTCACATTGGTGAATGCGGCTCCGGTTTTCCAGAGTTTGGTCGACTTACTTAGTAGTGATGGACTACCGGGGGTTTGAGGCCGAGTTTCTTAGGTTGGCATTTACAACTTCGATAGAACTTTCACCGTCGTCTACCGCGTTCTTGCTGGGGCTAGCCGTGCCAAAAGCGACGGCATTCATGCAGCGCATGGTCGATGAGGGGACGCTAGAGCTTGACTCCAATGACTTGGGCCACTTGCGCTATGTCATGCCGGATCGGCCGAGTGAACCATTCTTCGATGATCAGCCTGCGTACGCGTGCGATTGCACAGGTGATCTGGCTCTAACTGCGGGACAGAAGGACTGGTCCGCAGGGGATTGGGATTGCACTGCGATGATTCCTCGGTCTTCGACCTTGCCCGCGCCACCCGAAAAGGTCTCGGCCGGGCGCGCGATAACCGCTCTCTTCATCAACGCACTTGTATGTCCCGGAATGGGGAGCATGGTGGGTGGGCAGAATGCTGTTGGCGTCGCGCAGATGTCGCTCTTCATGGTTGGGCTTCCGCTCGCCGTCGTGAATGTCGGCCTTCCCTTGCTCGCGGCCGCATGGGCATGGGGAATATTTTCAGGGGCAAAGCTTGTCAACGAGGCAAGTGACTAGTACCGGATGCCGGAAATTCGATCCGGGTTCCGGAAATAATCTGAGCCTTCGGGCGGTTCAGTCTGCATGAACAGAGGACCGGCCCCGAATCGACTCAACATCCCTCGACGCGAGCTGCGCAAGTTAAGGCTGCTGGTGCGTCGACATCGTGCACCGCATGCGATCGTGCAACGAGCGAGAATCATTCTGCTTGCACATCAAGGACTGGGCACAGAGCAAAGAGCAAGGCAGCTAAGCTGTTCGTCTCGGGACGTTCGCAAATGGAAGGCTCGTTCTATCGCGAACCCTT
>JAAEPE010000514.1 GCA_024222395.1 Myxococcales bacterium | reverse complement strand
CGCTCTTGCTGCGCCCGCCAGGCGTTCAGGTTCGAACTGTAGAGGCTCTCCCGGCGGAGTAGCTCCCCAAGCTGTCCCCGCTCAGCGCAATTGTCGGCTTCCTCCAGAATTCTCCGCTTATACGCGGCGCTGAAGCGGCGACGCGAACGGCGGTCCCGGCTTGGCGAGGCGATTACCTCTGTGTTTCTATTAGCACTTCCGCCAGGGACATCTAGTTCGCCACGACGGTGCTCGCGATACTGCACCGCAACTTCTTGCTCACAGAGTGGATGCCACCCGTATTCTTGGCCATGCACGAAATTCGTGATGGGCAGAATGGACTATCCTTGGTTCTCTGGCGCAAGCGAAGCTTCGGTTCAGAGAGTGAGAGCGGTGACCGATTCGTCGAGCGGATCCTGACTGTGACACAAACCATGCGCAAGAGGGGCGGAGACACCCAGGGCTTCCTGCAGCAGAGCTTTCGTGCGCACATCGGAGCCCCCCGCTCCCAGCCTACTCGTGCGATGAAGTTGCCTGGGCTCCACTGTTCCTAGGAAAATATCGCACCGACGGACGTTTCCCCGCGGACTTGATGAGGTCTTCAGCCTTCAGCCTAGCGATAGGAACTTGCAGTTGCCTGGTGGTCGTTCCTACCTGCTCAGCCTGTGCCGCCATCGTTTGGCCAGGTGAGCCACACAGCGCCTGATACAGCGAGTCTTTTTGGACTTGGATCTATGCGGCCCTACTCAGCGAGGGCAGGTACCTGTGCCACTGGTCCTCAATGTACCGAATATTGCGCGAGCGTGCTCCAGTACGAGAACGCCGAAACCACCGCAAGGCTCGCAAACACGCCGTACCACGGCTTGTGGCGACTGCACCAACCCAGGCGTGGACCTGGG
>JAAEPE010000513.1 GCA_024222395.1 Myxococcales bacterium | reverse complement strand
GCGCTGGGCGCTTCGTATAGCCTGACGCCATCGAAGCCGAGGCTGGATGAAGCCCGTGGCACGGCAATCGCTGGGACCATTCGGTGCGTGAGCGAATTCTCTGTAATTTTGACTGGTAGTTTTGACTGGTGGGGTGATACCTTCCTCGAGCAGGCTCGATTCGCCTCACGCTCGCGGGACATTGGGCGCCCCCAGGGGGCCTCGTTCCTCGATATCTACCCAACAGAACTATGAAGTACCGAGCATTATCACCGCTGTGTTCCTTCCCCCTCACCTTGGGGCTGCTCTTGTCGCTGGCTTTGACGACGTCTGCCTGCGGGGCTGACGATGATGGCGATGAGGAGGTCGACTGCAGCACCTCGCAGCTGACGTACGAAAACTTCGGTGAGCAGTTCTTCTCGAACTACTGCACCGCGTGTCATGCGCCCGGTGCAGAAACGCGTCGGTCGCCCGACCTCGACACGCTGGACGCTGTGCAAGCACAGTCTACTCAGGTCAACAGACGGGCTGGCAACGGAACAAATATGCCTCCAACGGATCCAAAGCCAAGCGCGGCGGAACGGGCAGATCTGGACGAGTGGATCACCTGTGGCACTTCATAGACTCCGCATGACTTGAAGCGATTCGTCCTTCAAAGAAGCGAGAAACGGCGACCTTTCGAGGTCGCCGTCTTGTGTTTCGGTGATGCTGAGATTCCGTATGCGGCGCGCCCGAGCCTGTGCCTCGACAACGCTCATGCGATTCCAGAGTGTGAGGTGCTCTTGTATTTGCACATTTCCCATGGCACCGAATCTTCGAAAGACACTAGCCGAGCCTCACTCCTGGATTCTAGTCTTGCAGCTGCAGTCCGCCAAACAAGTCTTGTCGCGAGATTGCTTGCTCTCGAGATACTCACCAAAACTCATCTGCTCCAGGCCATCCTCGAGAATCTGCAATCCGATTCCCGAGTAGTCGATGAAGTGGCTTAAGTCGTTCGTAAACCCCTTACCAATCGCCCTCCTGCGCTGTGCATCTAGAAGGTGTAGAGCCAATGCATGGGACGAAAGAGAAACGGCCGAGACGATGTTTCTCGGCTTGAAACGGTGCGCCGCTGGCGCTCTAGTGGAATATCGGGCCGCGC
>JAAEPE010000512.1 GCA_024222395.1 Myxococcales bacterium | reverse complement strand
TTGTCGGCGCGCTCGAAGCCGACGAGCTTCACAATTTCGTCGCCCTCGGCAACATCGCTACTTGCCGCAAGTACCCAGCTCACGACTCCGCTTCGTGGCGCAGACACGTCTGCGGTTGGTACCTCACTTACCGCAAGCTTGGCCTCAGGCGCCTTCGGCTTCGGCTTTGCCTTGCGTTTCGCTGCCGCCTGCTGTGGCGCTATATCCGGACCCTTTTCGCCCGGCTGCTCACGCACGTATTCCATGTAGTAGTAGCCAGCTCCCAGAGCAGCGGCCAGTAGGAGAATTACCCAGAGCACCATGGAGGCAGAGTTACGCCTTGGGCCAACGACCTTCTTGGGATCGACGCGGCTGGCATCTTCTTCGGCAGCCGAAGCAGCGGCTACCTGTGCCGGTGGATCTGGAAGCACGATGGCATCGCTGCTGTCATCACTCGCCTCATCCGAAATGGACTCTGAAATATCGGCAACTAGAAGTACGTCTTCTGGAATCGGATCTTCATCCGTTTTCTGCGCAGCAGCCTTGCTCGCAGCTAGCTCGTCCTCGAGATCTTTTGGCATCTCGACTGCTGTCATCACCTGGCTGGCGCGAACCGCGGCCTGTACCTCGTCCTTGTCGATGCGGAAGTTCTGGCTTAGATCAGTCGAAACCTCTTTGCTCGGACCAGCAATGACATCATCTTCTGGCGCGACGTCTTCGTTGCCCGCGACACCTAGCTCGACGCCTGCATCAGCGTTGGCATCACCGCCGGCACGTTGTTGATCAGAGCTAGCGCCTGCAACCCCAAGCTCCACGTCATCTACATTGATCGGTGCCGGTGGCCTATCGACAGCGATTGGCGACTTGCCAGAACTACCCAAATCCACGTCGATGCTTGAGGAGCGTTCAACTCGCGGAGGAGTAGCGGCGATTTCTGGTAGCGAAGCCACCTCGTCGACGGGCCCTGGCTTGGGAGCCTGGGCAGAAGAAGAAGCGGCTTGCGGTTGCTCGCTCCCACCCAAATACTGGAGCTCGGAGAGCTTTGACACAATCGCGCCAAGCTCATCTGCGTTTGTCTTTAGATCGAGCTCTGTTTTGGCCCACGCAACGAGGGCTGCAATATCTCTCTCGCCATCCATCCCGCAGGCGACTGCATATTCCACTTCGAAGAAACGGAAGCTTGCGCCGCCATCAGGGTCGCCGACTTCGACGAACCGCTGGCCACCATCTTCGATGGCTTCTGTTTGAAGGTCATAGCGAAAGAGAGGTTTCTCAGCGCCAAAGGCCGCTGCGCTCGTCTGTGTCATGGGTTAGCCGCCTTTTTTGAGCTCAGTAAGAACGAGTTTTGCAACTGCCTTGAGAGTGTCAAAGACACCCTCACCGGTAACAGCGCAGGCATCGAACGAAATCACCCCATTGGGATTGAGCTCTTCCTCTAGCTCTTCTCTTGGTGAGGCATTTGGCAAGTCAGTCTTATTGTACTGAATCACGAACGGCAGCTTTGCCAGATCGTAACCCTGTTCTTTGAGGTTGTCTTTGAGGTTCTCGAGAGACTCGATGTTGGCTTCGAAACGCTCGATTTGTGAATCGGCGACAAAGACCACACCGTCGACGCCTTTGAGAATGAGCTTACGACTGGCGTCGTAGAAGACCTGGCCGGGAACCGTATAGAGATGGAAACGAGTCTTGAATCCGCGAATCTCACCCAACGAAAGCGGCAAGAAATCGAAGAACAACGTCCGCTCCGTTTCGGTTGCGAGGGAAATCATTTTGCCCTTCGCATCGGGGTTGGTCTTGTTGTAGATGTACTGAAGATTGGTCGTTTTGCCGCAAAGGCCTGGACCGTAATAGACGATCTTGCAGTTGATCTCTCTAGACGAGTAATTGATAAAACTCATACTGACGCCCGACCGTTAATCGTTAAAAAGGTTGTCGATGTCGTCGTCGGTGATCTCTGCAAGAACTGCAGAGGTCGACGAGTCGTCCGCCTTGGCCAGAAGAGACTCAAGGACCTTATTGAGCGCCGCGGTGGCGCGCTTGACTCGGAGTCGAACCAACCCAAGAGAGGATCGCTCGTCGAAGAGCACCACCAAGATGATTCGACTACTCACAATAGAGATGTGAACGTTGGTCTTCTCACCTTCGTGAAACTGACCTGCGAATTCCTTCTCCGCGAGCAAGCTGGCAATACCACCAGTAGCTGCCACGTTGCCCGCTGTAAGCGAGGAGAGGGAGGTGATATCGAGGCTAGCGACTTCGCCGGCTGAGGCGATTGACTGCCCGTTCTTATCGATGCACAGAATAGCCTGTGCGTTAGCATCACGATGAAGCCCCTCACAAATCGCGTCGATTTGCCGTTGCTCCTCTTCGAACATGACCATCTGGTTCTGCATCCCCAAAGGCTCCCTTAATCCAAGTCTGTAGGCTTGGCCCACCTACTGGGCTCTCAAGCGATGCAAACGGTAACAGTTGGGTTTGGGCCGTTCAAGCTTTCGACCAGGGATGCGCAATGTCTTATGAAGAGCAGTGGCTCCGAGTGTGCCAATCGGTGCTCTATAAGGAGCCGTCTGGACGATGTCTTGAGCTTGACTCTGTCTTGAGCTTGACTCTGTCTTGAGCTTGACTCTGTCTTGAGCTTGACTCTGCCTAGAGCTTGACTCTGCCTAGAGCTTGACTCTGCCAGCCAGCGCCCGGGCGATGGTTGCCTGGTCGGTATATTCTAGTTCGCCTCCCACCGGGATACCGCTGGCGATACGGGTGACCTCTATCCCGAGAGGTTTTAGAACCCGAGCGATATACATTGCGGTCGCTTCGCCTTCTACCGAGGCATTCGTCGCCACGATGACCTCTTCAACGAGCGATTCGCCGGCCGCATCGGTTTTTAGGCGACGGACCAATTCGGTGATGCGCAAATCGTCTGGGCCAATGCCCTCCAGAGGAGATAGAAGCCCGTGCAGTACGTGAAACGTGCCCCGAAAGCCGCCCGCCCGATCGATGGCAACCACGTCACTTGGGGATGAGACCACGCAAATGAGCGTGCGCTCCCGGCGAGTATCTGAGCAGGTCTCACAGGGATCGAGTTGGGTGAGATTTAGACATACAGAGCACAGACGAATCGTGTCGACCACTTCGTGCAGTGACTGAGCGAGCTCCTGTGCCTCCGAATCCGGCGCCCTCACCAGGTGGAAGGCGAGGCGAGTCGCAGTTTTCTCGCCAATACCAGGCAACCGGCTGAGGCATTGAACAAGACGCTTAATGGGATCAGAAGACAAGAAGCTCGATTCGGACGAAGAAACTCAGGACTCAAAATGCCTGGCACGGAGCGCCAGACCAAAGCACTGCAGGGGCGAAACAATAGGCGCTTGCGCGGCAAGCGCTAGAAGTTGGTTGCCAAACCAAGTTCGGCAACCAACTTCTACAAATTGAGACCTGGGATGTTCAGCCCACCAGTGAGCTTGGACATCTCGCTCTGAGTCATATCACGAACTTTGTTCACACCCTGGTTCACAGCAGCAACGATGAGATCCTGCAGCATGCCCAGATCCTCGGGATCAACGGCAGCCTTGTCGATATCTATCGACACCAGCTCGAATGCGCCATTCATGGTGACGGTGACCATGCCCCCTCCGGAACTCGCGCCACAGGTCTTCGAAGTGAGTTCTTCCTGCATCTTCGCAGCATCGGCCTGCATGCGCTGAGCAGCTTGCATGAGACTTCCTAGGTCGGGCATCTTGGGTTCATCAGACATTTTCTACTTTGATCTCCTTGATCTTCGCCCCGAAGGTGCGCAGCACCTTCTTGGTCATTGGGTGTTCTTTGGCTTCTTCCAGACGACGCTCCTGCTCTTCGCCTTGGCGCTTCTGCGCATCCTCGATAACGGACGTCGCTTGCGCATCCTGCTCAGCATTGAGAATAGAGACATCAAAATCGAGAGCGTGACCGACATGCTCGGTAATAAAGGTGCGGATTCGGGTTACCTTGTCCCGATCGCAGGCGATCTCTGAGGTGAGTCCTCCAGTGGGAAATCCCACCTTGATCCCATTTGCATCCCAGGCAAGGACCTTGGCGGTTTGGTAGACCGTCATTAGGCCGTACTCTTTCGCCGTTTCGAGGGCGCTCATTAGTTCCTCCCACTTGCGCAGGGGTGCGGAGGCACCCGCCATGGGATCTGGAGCTTCCGAGGGAACGGGACTTGGGCTTGGAGCTGCTTCTACCGGTGAAACAGGCGGTGAAACTTCTTCGGGGACACTCGGTGGCGTCGTTTGCGCAGACGGCTCGGGTACAGACGGCTCGGCACGAGCCGGAACAGATGTCGCCGGCCCCACCTCCTGTGCGGGGGCCGTCGCTTGTGGGCGCTCTTC
Organism: Myxococcales bacterium; assembly: GCA_024222395.1. GTDB lineage: Bacteria > Myxococcota_A > Polyangia > Haliangiales > Haliangiaceae > NORP324. The sequence goes on along the minus strand of JAAEPE010000512.1, from coordinate 5,295 downwards.
CGGGGAAGACGCCGGGGAAGACGCCGGGGAAGACGCTTGGGATTGAGCGGCAGGGCTTTGAGAAGACGAGGATGCCTGTGGTTTGCCCTTTGCCCCGGGGAGCTTACCACCACCGCTACCGCCGCGCGCAAGCCGAGCCTCCATCGCGGATAGACGCTGGAGCAGATCTCCCAAAGGCATCACAGGTTCGGTGGCCGCCACTTCGATGAGCCCCAAGTCGAGTACGAGGCGCGGTTGCTCGGTCTCGCCAAGGTCGTTGCAGGTGCGGAGCATACGATCGAACATTTGCCGGACCCGAGAAGCATCCATGGAGGCGGCCTGCTCCATGATTTCCGCGCGCTCATCCGCTGAACCGTCGATAAGGGTCTTTGAATCGGGAGCCACCTTGGCCACGGCTAGGTCGCGCAGGTAGCGCACAACGGCGCGGGCGATTTGAACGTCGTCGACACCTCGAGCTGTTGCCGCATCGACAGCCTCTAGGCAAGTACGAGCATCTCCGGCGGCAAGCGCGAATACCAAAGAGCGCGTCAGGCCGCGATCAGCTACGCCGAGAACCTCGGCTACCTTGCTCTCCTCGATACCCTCGGTCCCAACATAGGAAATTATCTGATCGGATAGGGAGAGGACATCACGTACGGATCCGCCGGATTCTCGAACTAAGAGACTTACTGACCCCTGGTCGATCGAAATTTCTTCTCGGCCGAATATGTCGATAAGGTGCTCACCGAGTCGCGCGTTGGGAACGAGTTTGAAATCGAATCGCTGACATCTAGAGAGGATGGTATTGGGAACCTTGTGGGGCTCGGTCGTCGCCATCACAAAAGTTACGTGCGGAGGTGGCTCTTCTAGCGTCTTCAGAAGCGCATTGAAGGCCTCCGTCGTGAGCATGTGCACCTCGTCGATGACGTAGACCTTCTTGCGCAAGACAGCTGGCTGGTAGCGCACCGCCTCGGTCAGATCTCGAATCGAATCGATGCCGCGATTCGATGCGCCGTCCATCTCGAAGTAGTCAACTGCGCTTCCATCGGAGATGCTGACGCACGCATCACAAGTGCCGCATGGCGCGGGCGTTGGGCCCTTCTCACAGTTTAGGGCCTTACCAACCAGGCGGGCCGTGGTCGTCTTGCCGCAACCGCGAGGCCCACAAAAGAGAAATGCGTGGTGGACCCGGTCTTGGGCGAAGGCATTGGAAAGCGTTCTTGTGACGTGCTCTTGCCCAACGACCTCGGAGAAGGTTTGCGGACGGTATTTTCGGGCTAGAACCAGATAGGACATGAGGACTTGGAGCGCCCTTGCGAGCGCGTCTGGACTATAGGAGAACTGAACGGAAAAAGGGCCGGTCACTGAGGCGTGTTTGCCAAAGTGACCGGCCCAGAAAAACTGGCCCCAAGCACCCGCTAAGTTCACTACCGTTGCTCCCTTCCGGGCCTGGCGGGGTTCACAAACCTTGCGTCGCTCGGGACCAAAAAGCTTTGGTCCCCTAGGTTAAGATTGGACTGATATATGGTATGTGGCGGGATGCAACCCGTAAATGGCGGAGAAGGCGGGATTCGAACCCGCGGTACCTTGCGATACACACGATTTCCAATCGTGCACCTTCGGCCGCTCGGTCACTTCTCCAAAGTCTTTGTGTGCCGTGCTGGCGGAGAGGGGGGGATTCGAACCCCCGGTAACTTGCGCTACACTTGATTTCGAATCAAGCACCTTCGACCGCTCGGACACCCCTCCTAAGTCTTGTTCGCCTGCCTCTCGGCTCGGATGGCTCGAAAGAAGTTTGTCAGAAGTTCAGCGCATTCATCGCCAAGCACTCCACTCATGACCGGCATGCGGTGGTTGAGCCTGGGGTCTGTCACAATCGTGAATACTGAATCGACTGCTCCAGCTTTCGGATTCTTGCATCCGTAGACCAGGCGTTGAATTCTGGAATTCACCAATGCTCCTGCACACATAGGGCAGGGTTCTTGAGTGACGTAGAGCGTGCCTTCGATATGCCAACGACCAAAGTGACGGCTGGCGGCGCGAAGCGCTTCTACTTCTGCATGTGAGGTCGGGTCGCCAGATGCTTCTCGTCGATTGTGCCCTCTAGCGATAATCTCGCCCTCGGAAACGATCACGCAGCCAACCGGGACATCACCTGCAGTGCCGGCGACAGCCGCCTCGGCGAGGGCCTCACGCATGAAGCGTTCATCAGCCTCTGCGTTGTAGTCGTTCATGTCGGAGAATGCGTAGTAGTAGTAGCGGATCCAGGAGGATTCGAACCTCCACACCCCTGTTCCGTAGACAGGTGCTCTATCCGTTGAGCCATGGATCCTAGTAGTGGTTAGTCGTAGTAGCAGTTAGTTTCTTTGGGGGCTTGCTGTCCACAACAAAATGAATGCAAGGTGAACCCATGGTCATTCTTGTGGAATGGTGGGAACTCTATCCCAGCTACTTCGCTGTCCATTTCTTTGGACAGCTGTCCAAAAAAATGGACAGCGGAGGAGATGGGATTCGAACCCATGGTGGAGTTGCCCCCACGCCAATTTAGCAAACTGGTACCTTCGGCCGCTCGGTCACCCCTCCTTGAAGCGATTACGCGGACGTACGCGCTCCAAATTGTAGAATATTGAGTCTTACTCTTACCTAAGAAAACTATTCGATTGTCAAAGTACCGCTTGGCAGAGGAGGAGGGATTCGAACCCCCGGTACTCTCGTACGGCGGTTTTCAAGACCGCTGCCTTCGACCGCTCGGCCACTCCTCCAGGACAGGACACGCAGTATAGAGATCGAAATCGCCTTGTAAAGGATATGGGGCGCGGATCGGAATTTTCCGAAGCTGAATGCGCTTTCGCCCTACTCGGCCGAGGGAGCCTCAATGACCTCGAGGCCACCCATATAAGGCTGCAGTGCCTTGGGGATTGCAACGCTGCCGTCGGCACGCTGGTTCTGCTCGAGTATGGCGACGATGGTCCGCCCAACTGCGAGTCCCGAACCGTTCACGGTGTGCACCATTTTGGCTTTTGCACCTGATTCGGGTCGATAGCGGATCTTGGCGCGTCGAGCCTGATAGTCCTCAAAGTTCGAGCAAGAAGAGATCTCTCTGAAGGTGTCCTGGCCTGGCAGCCATACCTCGATGTCGAAGGTTTGGCTCGCGCAGAATCCTAGGTCTCCCGTGCAGAGGTTGACGACGCGATAGTGCAGGCCAAGTCGGCGAAGAATTTCCTCAGCGCTCTCTCGAAGACTTACAAGGGCTTCATAGCTCTGCCCGGGTTCCACAAATTGCACCAACTCGACCTTATCGAACTGATGCTGGCGGATGAGACCACGAGTGTCCTTACCGTAGCTACCAGCCTCCGCTCGAAAACAGGGTGTGTACGCAGTGTATTTTATAGGCAACTGATCCGCATTGAGAATCTCATCTGCATGCAGACTAGTAACAGGAACCTCGCCGGTTGGGATTAAGAAATACTCTGAATCTCCTGCGGTCTTGAACGCATCCTCTTCGAATTTCGGCAATTGCCCTGTGCCCTCGAGAGCATGGCGCTTGACCAGTGCAGGGGGCCAGACTTCGCGATACCCGCCCTCTCCATGCACGTCCAACATGAAACTTATGAGCGCACGATTGAGACGTGAACCATGATCGCGGAGCACGCAGAAGCGCGCGCCGGAAAGCTTGGCCCCAGCCTCAAAGTCGAGAATTCCCAGCGCTTCGCCAACTTCCCAATGCGTCTTTGGGGCAAAGTCGTAGCTAGGTTTCTCTCCCCATCTCAAGACCTCTTGATTTTGATCCTCGCTATCACCATCCGGAACACGCTCATGCGGCGCATTGGGAATGTGCATGTGAAGGTCGTGGCTACGCACTTCTAGCTCATCGAGTTCGTGCTCGCCGGTTTTGACCTTCTTGGAGACTTCTCGCATCTCGTCGCGCGCACCGGCAAACTCATCCGATTTCTTGTCCAGAGCAGCCATGCGCTTGTTCGCCGAATTCCTCTGTGCGCGGAGGTGATCCAAGGTGCCCTGTAGCTCCTTTCGAGCAGTCTCGATGCTTCGAAACTCCTCAATGAGGGCGACAACTTCGGGACCACGACGAGCAGCTTCGTCCAATCGAGCGACATCTAGCATGCTTGAATCCTCGCACCTTGGTCCGGCAGAACAAGAGCGGGCATGGCAAATCGCGAAGCCAGAGCGCGCTGGCCGAGTTCGTGACTATGGAGTCACTTAAATGAATGCCAAAATTGATTGCTGCAAACTTGCGCTCACCATGGCCGCTATTTGGAAATCACCAGGGGAAGGTAATATACTAAGAGGATATGGTCAGGTCTCCATGCAAGTCGTGCGGCGAGGTTCTCAATCACGGTGTCGATGACGTGCCGCCAAGTGGGATGGTGGTCAGGTGCCCCAAGTGCGCTACATCGGTAACCGTGATTCCCCCTGGCGCGGCGGAGCTTAAGGCCGCTACGGACGATATACTCGATCTGAACGACGCAGACATGGTGGAGATAGGCAGTAGCGTTGCGCCTGTGGCTGCCAAGACAAGCTCTGGGCTAGATCTACCAGCGCCAGTGGGTCGATCGCAAAGCGCCGGCTTGCCCGCGCCTGTAGCAAGAAGAGGCATACCCGACCTACCTGCCCCCGTAGCCAAGAAGAGCATGCCCGACCTACCTGCCCCCGTAGCCAAGAAGAGCATGCCCGACCTACCTGCCCCCGTAGCTAAGAAGAGCATGCCCGACCTACCTGCCCCCGTGGCTCCCAGAGGAGTCACTGATTTGCCCGCGCCGGTTAGCGGCATGGGCCTACTTGATTTGCCTGCACCAGTTTCGGAGCTCGACCCAAAGAGCATTGGGGGCGCTTGCGACTTGCCCGCACCCGTCCATGCAGGCATGAGCATTTCCGATCTGCCGGCGCCAGTTTCAACGTCAGGTGTTTCGGGCTTGCCCGCATCGGTCGGGCTTGCCGACAACACCTCAACTGGCCACCTCGAAGCCGGCGACCCAGAAATTCTCGATCTCAACACAATGAAAGCGGCGAGTGACCCGTTTGCGCCACCAGCGCCAGTGGCCAAGGCGCCGATGATGGGGCTCGGCGCAGAGATCGACCTGGGAAGCCCGGCAGGAGGAGATCCACTAGGAGGAGGACTCGACCTGGGAGGACCGGGAGCTGGCGATCCACTAGGAGGAGGACTCGACCTGGGAGGACCGGGAGCTGGCGATCCACTAGGAGGAGGACTCGACCTGGGAAGCCCGGCAGGAGGAGATCCACTAGGAGGAGGACTCGACCTGGGAAGCCCGGCAGGAGGAGATCCACTAGGAGGAGGAC
>JAAEPE010000511.1 GCA_024222395.1 Myxococcales bacterium | reverse complement strand
CATCGGGTCCCGAAAACATCCATAGAAACGCGTGTGTGATTGTGGACCCCGCAAAAATTATTAACGCCGGAGATCGTCAGAATCCCGCCCGTTATTCAGTCTGTGACAGTTCCGAGCCCCGTAGACTCATCGCGGCGCGGCTTTTTCCCGGCGGGGCAGATCTCGTTAGCGAATTGCGCCGTGGTTGGACGTTGTTGGGCCTTCGTCGTGGGCTAGTATGAATACACAATATGCGTATATTGGATCAGCGGTGGTCGGATGGGCCGCGATATGTGTGCTAGACCTCCGGTTGCCTCAGCAAATGCTGCCTGTTGCCGTTGGGTGCTTGTGTGTGGTGCTTGTATCGAAGAGGATGGCCTCGTTGCGGTCCGAGTTGGAGCAGGCCAAGTTCCAACTCGACACCGAGGTGGAGAGTAGCGCTATTCTGGCAAAGGAGTTGGAGCTCATGCTGGCAAAGGGACAGGACAGCAGCCCAAAAGAGCGAATTGGTGCCTACTGGAACCGGTCCGCCGCTTCGGCAAGAGTTGATGATGAGACAAAAGAAGAAAAGGAGCAGCGGGTTGCAGAGTACTTGGAGGATGTCGGCGGGATTGTTGTCAGCGAGACCGACCTCCGACGGTGGGTGGGGGCGGCTGACAGGCTGAAGAAGGCAGAGGCTGACATGGATATGACGCGCGCCCTGCTGTCCGAGTCTCTTCGCAACGGTGGGAAGAATAAGACTGAAGCCATTAACGAGGTGTTGTTCAT
>JAAEPE010000510.1 GCA_024222395.1 Myxococcales bacterium | reverse complement strand
AGGAGCCGAATCCTGGTGTGCAACGGTGAGATTGGCCCAATTTCTAGCGGCGTTGCCTCGACGTGCTTCGTTCTGCGCACCAGTGCCTTCTAGGCCCATGGAATGACTACGAAGCCGCTGTCACAGTCAGATCTACACCCTAACGTTATGGATGCGGTAAACTCGCTTGGCCTAGCCTCGAATCCACATAGTTGCATTGTAGGCATTGCTTATTAGCGACCATACATGAAGAAGTCTGCTCTTCCCAGGTTCATTTTCTGCGACACTTCTTTCGTGCTTCGCATCGCGCTCATAGCATTCGTCCTACTCATCGCTCCTGCATCGAGTATGGCGAAGCGTTCCAAGAAGCCGACGCTTGCGGTTCTCTACTTCGACAACAATAGTGGCGATCCAAGCTTGGACGATCTCTCCAAGGGATTTGCAGACATGCTCATCACGGATCTTTCCAGCGCGGGTGTTGTGCAGGTCGTTGAGCGAGAGAAGTTGCAGGTGCTTATCGATGAGGTGAAGTTGCAGCGAACTCGCTTCTTCGATCAGAAGACCGCCGTCAAGATCGGCAGGGGACTCGGGGCACGCTATGTCGTCAGCGGTTCATTTTTGGAAGTCACACCGCGGATGCGCATTGATGTTCGAATGATCGACGTTGCTTCGTCTGACGTTGTACTTGCATCGCAAGTGGAGGGAAGGGGGGAAGACGTATTCGCGCTGGAGCAGCGACTCGCAGGGGATTTTCTGCTCAAGCTCAATCACAAATTCTTCGCCCCGCGCCTGCCGTCGACCAAGGTTCCGAATTTGGAAGCGCTCCTGTCGTATTCAGAGGGGCTTTCTCTCATCGACAAGGGGAAGGATGCCAGCGCTGCCGCGGTGATGAAGGCTCTGATGACAAAGGCGCCAGCCTTTGGCTTGGCGCGGTCTCGACATGCCGACCTTCTGAAGCGACTTGCTTCTTCTTCAGAGAACCGCAAGGTGGTTCTCGATCAGAGCGCCAAAGAGCTCTTTGCCGAAGCTCATGCCTTTCTCAAGGCTCACAAGACCTCGGAGCTGAGCGAAGAACAGGCCAAGCACTACCTTGCCTATCGAGTCTTGGTGGGGCGGGAGATCACCGCTGCGTTGCATCCCGTGTTGCAGGGTAGGCGAGATGAGCGCAGGGCCGTTCCCCGCAAGGGAGCAGGGCCCGCGTTGGCTCTGATGCGCTCCCTCTATGCCAATCAGCGACTGCTGATCAGTGAGACCGCTGAGCTCTCCGCTCGTTTTGGATCCCTCTCCGCTCGTCTTCCGAGGGCCACGGAGTCTGTTGCCAGACAGCTCGACATGGACAGTCGTGATTCGAGCCCGTCTGAGACCATGCTCAGGTATCTACTGCAGGGAAGGGTGCCAAGCGCGGGATCCTTGCCGCTCATGTGGATGGTGCCGGCGCCTGCTGACTTGGATCCCAAGCTGAAGCGAGCTGCCTTCACGTTGGCAAAGGCTCGACTCGGCCTCAAGAGTCCGCCTGGACGCCCCCCTTTGGATGCGCATCAATCACGAGTCTTGGAGAGTCTGGCGCTCTGGCATATCACTCGTGGAAGGGTTGAGAAAGGCATCTTGGAGTATCAGAAGATTCTGGATCGCTTTCCCAAACTCTATCGTTGGGCGTTCTTTGAGAAGCAAATCCAGAAACAACTCGGTCTTGAGCATGACCATCGAGTGAAGCAACTCCAGAAGTTCCAGAAGGGACTCTCCACTTGTGAACCGTGGGACTACAATGTTGGACTTCGTGATGCTCTCGCTCAGCGTATTTCCTGGATGGGATTGCGTGCGATCGATATGACGCATAATGAACTCCAAAGGACCTGCAAGGGATCCGCAAAGCTCCCAAAGATGAAGAAGATTTTCTATCTGGGCGCCTTTCTCGCTGCGGCGAGCTACCAGGATTGCGAGCTATTCGAGAGAGATCTCAAGCGTTGGCTTGCACAGGGTGGCTCTAGTCGCGATGCTGCAGGGTATCGTAAGAATTATTCGAACTGTCGCTAGCACCAAATCGTGCTTTATGAGAGGCTAGGTAGAATAAATCTGTGTTTCTGACTTGCGCCTTGGTACCCAAACCTTAAACCAGGCGAGCGCAAGCCTTATGGGTTCGACTCCCGCTATCTCCGCGACTGGAAGGCATCCAAATGGCTAGCCAACTCGTGGCCAGACGCCGAGCAGCGCGGTATACAGACAGGATCGATGCACAAGGAGGGCGACCTGATTCGGATACCACTGCGAAACGGACTGTACGGCGTCGCACAGATTGCCAAGCGTGGGGCGCAGTTCACGGCTGTGGTCGTCATGGATCGCGAGTCGGAGGAGATACCAGCAGCAGACGAGAAACTTGAACCTCTGATCGGCTTGGTAGCCGACTTAATCGTCATCGAGTACTTCCCTCCGGACGGTTGCTCCTTCGAGACTGTTGGCCACCGTGAGGTTGTTGTCCAGCCTATGGTTGATCCCTTGGAAATCGTAGATTGGAACGAGCTACCCGACATCATTTACTGGCGTGGCTGCGACGGAATGGGCGATTTGGCGCGTCAGGTCCGCACTGAGTACGAAGCCGAGGAACCAACCAGCCAAGAAGTTACCGCATAACTTCTTGAGCCTTCCCCCGCGACCGCAGAAGCCAGCCGAGAGCGGGTTCGCCCAACCGACTCGGACGAAGCGAATGCCCCCTTTTAGACCACGGTCTGGACCGACTGAGGTGGACCCCATTCTTAGGACCAAAATCGGGCGTTGCTAAGGAGTAGCCTGCTCTAGTTGAGTGCATCTAGTATCCGTATTCGGTATTCTCCCAAAGGCCCCCAATTAGGCCTTTGGGATCTTTGTTCTGTATTCCGCTGGTCGGCAAGACCTGTTGTGGAGTGGACAATTCTCGATGTCCTCAAGCGGCGCCCTGGCGGAAGCCGTCGTAGAACTCGGCGGGAGTCTGATAGCCAAGTGCTTGGTGCGGCCTTTCGGTATT
>JAAEPE010000509.1 GCA_024222395.1 Myxococcales bacterium | reverse complement strand
CCAGAGCATGATCCGCTGGTTCGTCTGGGGCTGCATGTTCTTCCCCCACCCGCACTGCAACGCGCGGCTCGAAGCGATGTGCCCTCGCTGCCCCCAAGCTCATCTGGGTCCGCGTCGTGCCGAAGCGCCAGAGTTCGCAGTCTGCATAGCATCGCGTCAAATGTCCCGTCCTTGGTCCATTTGTCGAAAAGGTCCCACGCCGTCGACCACGGGCCATACTCGCCAGGCAGGTCTCGCCACGGCGCGCCTGTACGCAAGACCCAGAAGATAGCGTTGAGAATCACGCGACGGTTGCGGGGCGACGACCGGTCTTGCAATTGCCGGTGGGAAACAGGTCGGCGACCGTCTCCCATTGTTGGTCGGTCAGTTGGTGACGGGGCTTGCCCCTTTGAGACATGCTCTCTACAGATCACTCGATGCCGATTCAGGCAAGAATTTGCCCTCTATTCGGAAACCAGACAGAGCCTAGACTCTCTCCTTGATATTCAAGGGGGTGACAGAGCCTCGGCCATGCGAGAGCCCAGCTTCTGGGAGCAGAAACCCAAGGGCATCCTCCCAATACTCGTTGATAGACGTGATGCTGCGCTAGCCGGTCTCCCCAGATGGTTCGGACAACACGCCGACGAGCGAGGAGTCTTGCTCGAAGGCGAAGGCATTGTTCCGGCGTGTCACGACGACCTTGCTGAGCTCCCCGGCATTCGCTTCCTCTTTATCGTGGAGCGAGACGCAGATGCGCTGCAGGGAACGCTGCAGCAGCGGTCGAAGTCTTTTCGCTCCCTGAGTTCAGCGCAGCAAGCCAACGTCGTGGAGAGCAATCGCCTCTACAATGATTGGATAGCAGAGGAAGTCGCCACTCACGGTCAGCCGTGCGTTGAGGCCCAGCCGTGGTCATCCTTGCCAGCCAGGCTTCTACGTTCGCTCTGAGCCAACGTGGCTAGGAGCCTAGATGACTTGCTTGCCCTGGGTCGTATTCTTGAACGCGGTGGGGACGCCGGCTCCAATCTGAACTTGGACTTGTCGGTGAATTGTCCTTCGCACTCGAACGCACGAGGTCGAGCCCTGGCGGTCGCCTAACGCCTCCGCTACCGCCTGCAACTCTTCGCGCAGCTCGACTTTGCAGTGCATGAGCTTCTCACGATTCTTGTAGAGACCGCGGTAGTGCGAACGAGCCGGACCCTTGAGTGCGGAGATGCGAACCGGATCTACCTTGTCGCCGAGCTTCGACTCGATGTCGGCAATCTTCTGATCTAGTGCATCCAGCTCGAGGTGGCTGTAGATGATCATGTCCGCGAAATTGGGGGAAGCCCCGGCGATGACGATGGTTGGGGGCTCATCTGCGCTGCCGAGTATGCTGGCCTCGACGAGTCCAGAGGCCGAGACGTTCTCTCCGATGATGGAACCGCGCGGTGCTAGGATGTCGCCTCCGCTCCGAACAATACTCCGCAAGATTTCTGCTCGCACACAGACATCTCCGCCTGCGCGAACATCGGAGTCGTGCATGTAGACTGCCTTGATAGAGCCTTCGATGCGTAAGAAGCTCTGCGAAACGATACCTTCTCGAACGATAAGGTCGCCTTCGACTGCCAAAACAGCGCCGCTAACCGTCCCAACGACTTCCAGGTCTCCTGTCGTGCGCACCGAGAAGCCCTTTGGCACGCTGCCGCCAATTCGCACCGTACCTGCAAAGTCGATGTTGCCAACGCTGAAGTCGAGGTCTCCGTGAATATTGAGAACGGCGTCGACGATGAGACGTTTACCCGCGCGGCGAACGCTGCCCGCTTTCTTGGCGACGATGTCGCGGTCGCGCAAAAGACAGCCATCGCCCGCGACGACAGGGTGCTCCTCCCCTTCGCGCGCTTCGACAAATGCACCGTAGAGATCTTCGCCGCTATAGCCGAGGGTGGCCTCACCGAGTCGGCACAGAACCGCGTCCTCTTCTACGTTGATCCAGTTCCTCACGAAGTGTAGATCGCTTCGTGCTTCGTCCTCGTCTTCGTCCTCGTCTTCGTTCTCGTCCTCGTCCTCGTCCTCCGCAAGGTCTACGACCCACTCAACGGAAGCGTCGACGCCGTGAGCGAGATCAGAAGATTTGAGAACTTGCTCGTTGTCCGTGCAGCGAGGATCGGTCTCGAGACTGCGAGCGAAGGCATCGACAAGAGCCTGGTTCTCATCCGAGAGCTGCAGTCCCGCAATCTCCAAAGCGCGGTCGAGATTCGCCGACAGACAAGCTTCATCGCCAATATCTTCGATGTGGCAGTACAACTTGGAGCGAAGGGGATTCGAGCGTAAGGCGACGTTGTCATGTTCCGCGATCGTCTCCAGCCCTGAGATCTCCCTCTCGCGTGCGCTTGCTGTGACAGATTTCGACAACTCTATCCTCTTCCCTACTTATCAGTCTCGGATCAATTAGGGCCACGCTTGAGTGCGTCACTGTGTGCTCATCGTCTACTCCCTTGATCTTGCGGAGCTTTTCTGGGAAATATTCTGTGCCCTCGGGCGGTGTACTGCTTGTTCGGTGAGGTCGAGGAAGCCCGGCTCCCATTGTTGTTGGCACCGGCAGGCCCGGCTTGTGTGCCCAATATGCAACGTACCCGCCCGACACCACCCATCTGGCGTCGCCTGCGCTTGGCGTGGTTAAAGATCATGGATGATTCAGAAGAAATCGAAGCCGAGCTGGTTTCCCGCTGCTGATGGTCGATTGACCGAAGATCTCGCTCGAGAGATG
>JAAEPE010000508.1 GCA_024222395.1 Myxococcales bacterium | reverse complement strand
TCGGGTGCCATCCACATCAATCCACGCGTCGCCTTGTCGCACGTTAATCTGCGGGCACCCGTCGCTCCGCGTGCTGTAAGCAAACCGAACACGGTCATACGCCACCACGACCGAAGGTCTTGGTTCATCATTGCCGAGCTCCAGCGCCACAGGCGACTGCTCGGTGCCACTCTGGCAGAGACCTCCCCACGCACCCGGCCTGGAATAGCTCCACGAACTTGCTGCATGGGAGGGGAGCTGGAGACTCAAGATCGAGAGAGAGACACATTGCAAGGCAAGTTGGACGCATTCCCTGCGAGAGACAGCTCCGCATGAACAAACTCGTCTTTCGTGTTGCATCGTATATATACGGCCCATGGATGGGCCTTGTGCCAGCATAATTTTTAAACTGCCAAATGTAGGCAATTTCAAACTGCCAAAGTCTGGCAGTCTGGAAGGGCCTGTCCCCTCGGCACAAAGAACTGTTGCAAATTTATTATGAGAACTACACCTCAAGCTTCTCCTCGACCTCCTTGGCGACGTCGTCCGCCGCCTTGGCGGCGCCATTCACCGGCTTTGCACCTCCGAAGATGGCTTCGTCCGCCTTTGTCTCGGTGGACTCCCCCACGGGTTTCGTTCTCGGCTTGAGCTTCAACCGGGGCCTTTCCCGTCTTTCGCTGCCGTCATCATCGGCCTGCCTGCCACCCCACCTGTCCACCTCGTCGGCCCTGCTCGGCGGCCTTCCAAAGCTGCCCTCCCTCCTCTCGCCAAACCCTCGCTCCTCTCTGAACCCACCGCCAAAACCACGCCTCTCTTCGCGGTCCCCGCTGGGCACAAACTTCCTCTCGGCACCCCAGTTGTCCACCTCGTCCGCACGGCTCGGCTCCCTCTCCGTGGGAGGCCCCCTGTCTCTCCTCTCGCCAAACTCACGGTCATCCCTGAACCCACCACCGAATCCACGATCCTCT
>JAAEPE010000507.1 GCA_024222395.1 Myxococcales bacterium | reverse complement strand
TCTCGAGGACGGCCAGTTCGAGAGCATCGTGCGCCTCATCGAAAGCCAGATGGATTTGAGCATGGCGCGCCTGCTTGCGACGCAAGCAGAAGATGAGCGGGTACAGGATCCAAGCGACGACGACGGCGAGTCGTCATAGGCGCCGAATAGCGAGAGCGCTCGTCCGCCCCCGCCACACAACCTCAGGACACAAGAACCTCAAGACACAAAAAAGCCGCCGAAGTCTATCCCGGCGGCTTTCGCGATCGAGAGCCTAGACTAGACCGCCGAGCCCAAACAATAATCGGTCTGATGGTCCTGCTTTCCCGATTGCAGCGTTGCTCATTTCGTCATTTGCCCCGGCAAAATTCTCATTCGCGCCTTGCACTCGAATAATCAGAACTCACCACCCTCGGTCATTCTTTTCGCTCGACGGTCTAGTCGCCTAGACGCTTGAGAATAAGGAATTCGACGCGCCGGTTCTTGGCCCACGCTGCTTCGTTCGACTTCGCCTCAAGAGGCTGGGTCTCACCGTAACCTTGCGACTGAAGGCGACCAGCGTCAATACCGTGGTCGGTCACGTAGGTTCGAACGGAGGCCGCTCGCCTGTCTGAGAGTTCAAGGTTGTAGGAGTCACTTCCGCGCTCATCAGTGTGTCCCTGAATCTCGATGAGAGCGATTCCGGGGTTGCCCTCCATCGTCGCGACAATGGCATCGAGGATTGGGAACGACTGAGACTTGATGGTGGCCTTGTTGTACTCGAAGTAGATCTTGTCGAGGATTTCGATCTTGGTGTCGGTCACGACCACGCGGCCGCGGTCCGGGCAACCATCGTCATCTTCGTTGCCGTTGTAGGTCTCGGCTGTCTCTTCCTGAGTCTCGCCATCGATGCGTGGACACTGGTCGTCCTCATCGAGGATGCGGTCGCCATCGTTGTCGGGATCGGGGCAACCATCGGTATCCTCAAAGCCGTCAACGTCTTCTGGGTCGTCTGGGCAAAGGTCATCGACATCGAGGATGCCATCTTGATCGTTGTCGATATCGGGACAGCCATCTGCATCCTCGAAGCCGTCTTTGTCTTCTGGATCGTCTGGACACTCATCATCCTTGTCGAGGATGCCGTCGCCATCGCGATCGAACTCATTGCCCTCGGGACAACCATCTTCATCTTCGAATCCGTCTTTGTCTTCGGGGTCGTTTGGACACTGATCGTCGACGTCGAGGATGCCATCGCGATCATTGTCGGGCTCAGGACAACCATCCTCGTCCTCAAAATCGTCGAAGTCTTCGGGGTCGTCGGGGCACTGATCGACGTCATCTTTGAGGCCATCGCCATCGCGGTCGCCAATGTTTGGCTCGAAAACGATGCCGATGAAGCCACGGATATCCGGGTTGCCGCCGGTATCGGGAATGAAACCAGCGCCGCCACCAATGGTGAGGAAGGAGTTGCGAGCTAGGTAGAACTTGGCGCCGGCGATGGCCTCGGCAGGCATCCAGTTTTCGCCACCCAGAG
>JAAEPE010000506.1 GCA_024222395.1 Myxococcales bacterium | reverse complement strand
GCGTGAATTCAAGGCGGTGCAGCGGCTTCGGAATATTCATCCTGCCAATTCTTGCAACGCGTTGGTTGGATGCTCGATGGGTGATGAGGAACGGTCCATCGCTACGGCACGGCGTCTTTACGGACAGCTAGCGGGCTACGCGCCGGAGGAAAGCAGCTTCTACTAGAAGCGACGTTACTCGCCATCGCCCGTCTCTAGAATTTGCTTGGTGAGAGTCTCAAATTTCTCGAGCAACTTCTTGTGGTCATCGCCAATGGCAGCACTCACAAAGCCGCTGTGCATCCCTCGAACCATGCCGTTTCGATCGACAAAGAGGGTAATGGGAAAACCCTCTGCGTTTTCCAGATCTTTGAGAATGGTGGAACGCTGGTCCACATCGCGAATGCTGCTCTTCCACGCTATTCCATAGCTTTTCTTAAGACGCTCCACCTGTTTCGCGACCAGCTTCGGATCGTCCAGCGGCTCGAAGGCAATGGAGAGAATTTCCAGTCCTTGGCCCCGATAGCGGGCATAGAGGTCTACCAAGACTGGCATTAGATCAATGCAGGCGGGGCACCACGTACCGTAGAAGTCCACGATCAACGGGCTTGCCTTTGAGAGCTGCGAGCTCTGGGATGTCCACGGTCGTCTTGCCAGGCCTCAAACGAAGTGTGTGCAGATCATCCAGCGTTGGCTCATCGCCTCGCCAGCCTTTGATGGGGTAGTGCCAAATTGTATGAAAATGCCAGACGCCTTCGAGGCTCCTGCCATCTACGGCGACGGTTAGCGTGATGTTGTAGGCGTGCTGGCCGTTGAAGGTCGATAGCCTGAGCGTAGTGCCTTCGACGCGCCCATCGAGATAGCGCACATCCCCGATGTTGGTCGGCAGAATCCACCCCTGCACAGTGCCGTCTTCATTTTGCACAAACTCCGCTTTGCCAGGACCAACCCCGTCGATTGCGAGCACCCACTTGCCACCGACATCGACACTTGGATCCGCATGCTTAACGTAACGGTGTTCTGATTCAGGGCCATCCACGGCTTCTCCGAAGAGAGTCACAGGGCCTCCAGAGTAGTAGTCGCTTCGGCGCCAAACACCAACCAGGGTCTCCTCGCTCTCGAAAGAGAGCTCGAGTGCGGCGGCAAGAATAGGAACGCTCACCTCGCACGCGGAGCCCTTGCAGCTCATGTCTAGCGCGATCCTCTCGGCCCCATTTGCAAGCCGCGCAACGCTCTTCGTTTGGAGTGGCCACTGCACTTCCAACAAGAAGGGCACCTTGCCGCTGTGGGCTTCGACCTCGATTCGAAACCACTGAGGCTCGGTTGGTAGGACATGGTTCTCTGCTGTCGCAGCTGACTTCTCGTCCTTGGTCTCCGCATTCTTGCCACACGTCGATAGCGCGAGCACGAGGGAAACCGCGAACAGCCAACTGCACTGCATGAGGAGAGTCTAGCTCATTGTGGTAGATAGGGCCCAGAGTGCCCGAAGATGGCGTCTAGACCGCCGCCCATGCCCAATTGAACGCCTATGGAGCATGGGCGGCATGTCAGCAGCGCTACGCCCCGAGCTTGTTGTCTTTGATTCAGGGTGATGAGTCTCTCGTGGCATGGACAGGCCATGCGCATCACGCTGATACGGCCTGCCCCCGTACTGTTGAGCGGCGGTTTCCTGATGTTGTCTGCAGGCTGCGGCACCGATGATAGCGACGAGCCTATCGTCGGCGAGGCCCAGCTCTCGGTCTTGCACTACGACTGCCACTTCGACATGGAAACTCGTGAAGCTCGCGCAAAGCTTCGCCTGCGGGTAGACGCAGCGAGCGACTGCTTCACTATCCCAATGCGCAGTGAGGGCCTAGTACTCGAGATCGGAACTCCGTTCCGGGTTACTAGTCGACCAGAGTAAGGGGCCATGAGAGATTGTCGATGACGACTAGAACCAACTCATCGAGATTCTCTCGAAAAGGAGTCGGCTCCCATCATCCGTTATGATCTGCCATGTCGAGGCACCAAAGGTGCACGGCGTCTCGACATGGCAGATCCGTAGAGAGCATGTCTCAAACACGCAAGCCCCGTCACCAACTGACCGACCCGCAATGGGAGACGGTCTCCGACCTGTTTCCCACCGGCAATTTCAAGGCCGGTCGTCGCCCCCGCAACCGTCGCGTGATTCTCAACGCTATCTTCTGGGTCTTGCGTACAGGCGCGCCGTGGCGAGACCTGCCTGGCGAGTATGGCCCGTGGTCGACGGCGTGGGACTTCTTCGACAAATGGACCAAGGACGG
>JAAEPE010000505.1 GCA_024222395.1 Myxococcales bacterium | reverse complement strand
GTGTCTCGACGCACGCGGAAGTGCTTGCTTGGCTCGACTTCGGGGCCAGACTCGACGAGCACGGCCGAGCCATACTTGCGAGCACGAAGATGCGTCGCGCCGTGTTGATGGAGCAGTTCTTCAACGTGCTCCGCGTCGTAGTGTTCAGCTTTGCTTTGGGTGTAGATCTGACTGTGACAGCGGCTTCGTTGTCATTCCATGGGCCTAGAAGGCACTGGTGCACAGAACGAAGCACGTCGAGGCAACGCCGCTAGAAATTGGGCCAATCTCACCGTTGCGCACCAGAATTCGGCTCCTCGTAGGAGCCTGCGAGGCTGAGTGTGTCATAGTCAGAGTTACGCCGTTTGCTTTTGAACATGGTGCCGGAGGATTCCTTAGGTGGATTCGCGCTTTCGATTCTGGAGTTTGTCAGTACGCCAGGTCCAGCGGAAAGGATGATGTTCTTTTCGATTCCAATGCTTGATGAAGCCCATGACTCGCTCGCTCTGCTCGTCGCGGCAGGCGAAGTCTCCACGTTTGAGGATTCGTCGCTCAAGTATTGAAAAGCAAATCTCGACCTGGTTCATCCACGAGGCATGGATCGGCGTGTAGACGAATCGAAAGCGGCCGCCATGACGCTTATTGAACTTCTTCCATCGCTTGTCTTTGCCATCTCGATCTTCTCCGTTGGCGAGATGCTCTCGAGTCCGAAGTTCAGTGAGTTCATGGGCAACTTCGCCCCTGCAGAGAAGAAGGCCATGTACCTCGGCTTCTCACAGATTCCCCTCGCTGTCGGCTGGACCCTTGAGGGCTTCATCGGTCCGCGCCTCTATGAGCACTACGCATCCAAGGACATTTTCGCCCGCGAGCTTATCGTTGAGCGCGGCCTCATGGATGCTCAGGGGGCAGAGGCAATCAAGAACGGCGAGGCCTTCGACAAGCTCGTCGCGCTCACCGGCGAAGCACCGCAAGCACTCACCGACGTCCTCTACGCCACCCACGATGTCGGCATGGTCTGGAACATCATGGGCGTTGTCGGAATCCTCTCGGCAATCGGCATCTACGTCTACGGTCGCTGGATTCTGACCCTTAAGCGCAGCTAGTACTCGAGATCGGAAGTCCGTTCCGGGTTGTTGGTCGACCGGAGTAAGGGGCCATGAAAACACTGTAGATGCCGACTTGAACCAACTCATCGAGATTCTCTCGAAAAGGAGTCGGCTCCCATCAACCGTGATGATCTGCCATGTCGAGGCACCAAAGGTGCACGGTGTCTCGACGCACGCGGAAGTGCTTGCTTGGCTCGACTTCGGGGCCAGACTCGACGAGCACGGCCGAGCC
>JAAEPE010000504.1 GCA_024222395.1 Myxococcales bacterium | reverse complement strand
GCCATGACCGCGGCGATCCCGGCCGCCTCGCCCAGGTGCATCCAGGTCGGTTCCAACCGGACAGTGCAGAAGGCGACGTGACTGGCAGAGGCGCACACGGGCACCAACAAATTCGAACACTCGCCAGCCTTTGGCGTAATGGCGCGATAGGGAATGTCGAACCGCGTCCCAACTTTCCAAATCCGTCCCTCGTTGATGATGTGGCCCGCGTCGGAAACGTAGCGTGCCGCGTGGTGGCAGTCGATGAAGTGGGAGCCGACGTGGATCACATCTTCTTTGTCCACGTCTTCGATGACGTCCGCTTGGGTGAGGATGATCTCTCCCTGCATGCGACGGGCTGCCCGGATGTAGAGATAGTGGGGCCAATGGTTGTTATCGGCCCACTCGTCTTTGCAAAACCCGTAAGGTGCCATCTCGTCGCGAATGGGCTCGGGTACCCGGGGATCCGTTTTCAGGAACCAGAGCATGCCGTGGGTGTAGTCCCGGTATTTTTGTTGAATCGCTTCCCGCTCTTTGAAACTGGCCTCGGCCCATGAGGTTTGTGCGCCCGGGATGCTCATGGACACGATTGAAAACTGGCGATTGTTCAGCTCCCGCTTGCTGCTTTCGCCCATTGGATAGATACCGATAATGGACGTGAGATTTTTGAGCAGGCCCGCCTCGAGAGCGCGTGCCAGCAATTCGTGCTGCATCGGGTCGTAGCTGCTCGGTTTCTCGATCGGGACCCTATTGGCCTCCTCCGTGGTAAGATTTAGGCGGACGTTGTAGCAGATCGGAACTTCACTCGCAGAACCGGCGATCGGCGGCTTGCCTGGCATCACGCCAAAGAGCAGATTGCCCTGGTCATCGAAAGGCGAGATGGCGACCTTGTCGTCGAGGTAGCGAACGCCGGCAATCGATTCGCCATATTGCTCCGCAGACTCACGCCCAACGGAGTAGGACACTCCGGCCTTCGCCATCAAGTCGCCTTCGTAGGTGGCGTCGATGAAGACCT
>JAAEPE010000503.1 GCA_024222395.1 Myxococcales bacterium | reverse complement strand
CGGCAGTTGCTGCTCAACTGAATCAAGGCCAGAGACAGCGTATCGCTGGGGGCCGTCGAGGGGCAACACAACCGGTTGAAACTGACCTTTAAGAAAAGCTACGGCTTTAGAACCCTCAAAGCCACCGAAAGCGCCCTCTATCACACCATGGGGCAGCTACCGGAGAAGCCGATGACCCACAGATTCTGCTGAGGAGCCCCTTTCTACCTGAGTCTTCTGCACCCGTACAAGGCGATATCCGAGCATGTTGATCTTGCAACGGAGTGTTTCTTCGCTCGGAAACTCTTCCAAGCGGTACCCCTTCTTCTAGCGAAGTTGCTTTCGCACTTCGGCTACACTCATGCGCGTATACAACCTGTCGGTGCGAAAACGAGCGTCTGTCTGACTTTGACTATCCAGCGGGGCCCGAATGTCGTCGAGCAGGTGGGGAAGATGTGCTTCCACCGGCTTACGTCATGCCACGACACCCGTCAACGCATTCAAAACCACTTCTTAGCTCATGTAGCCCTTTCTTGAGCGTCGCACGATTCCAGCCCAGTTCCTGCTCGGCGCGATAGGGTACCCCTTCGAAGAACTCGTTGACCGTACGCGCCATAAACAGCCGTTTCACGTAGCCTTTGAGCCCTCCAGCAGTCTCTTGAAGAAAGCTATTTCGTTCGTCGTGTTCGAACATACCTACTCGAGAGCACGAGTAGGTCACCGCGGGCAACCTTTCTGACCTATTTGTTTCTGGGAAATCCCCAAGCGTCCGTATCTTCGGTCGAAGCTTGTTTCTGTCGTTTCCAACCCGCTAGGCCTGACTTGGCCTGCGGTTCGGATGCGGTCTGGCGCGCCTAGCAGGACTCGAACCTGCGACCTTGGGCTTAGAAGGCCCCTGCTCTATCCATCTGAGCCATAGGCACTTGTCGTATCAATAAGGCGAAGCCAGTCGGGGCGAGAGGATTCGAACCTCCGACACCCTGGTCCCAAACCAGGTGCGCTACCAGACTGCGCTACGCCCCGAATGAATCGCGTAAGATTCGAGCGGAGACTATATTTGCTGCTGCAGGATTACAAGTGGAAGTAGTGTTTAAGTTCTGGAAGTAGCAGCTTCATGGCTTGCGCTCTGTGCGACAGCTGGTTCTTGCTGCCAACGCCCGCTTCGGCGAAGGTCTGCCCAAGCTCGGGTGAGTAGAAGAGGGGATCGTATCCGAACCCACCCGTGCCCTGACGCTCCGTCAGTATCTGTCCCTCACAGGAACCGCTCGCCAAGATCACGTCATCACCCAAGGCTCCCCCAACATCTGCCAAAGCGAGAGTGGACCGAAAGCGCGCCGTGCGATCTGCCTCGACAACACCCAGCAGCGCCTCTATCAGCTTCTCGTTGTTGGCCTCGTCATCGGCGTCTTCGCCGGCGTAGCGAGCGCTGTAGACGCCGGGGGCACCGTCGAGTGCGTCGACCTCCAGCCCGCTGTCATCCGCCAGAGCCGGTAGGCCGGTAGCGGCACTCACCTCTCGCGCCTTCTTGGCTGCGTTGGATTCGAAGGTATCGCCATCCTCCTCAACTTCGGGCACATCGTAGCCTTCAAGAGAGCGCACCTCGATTGGCAGGCCCCGCGTGAGTTCCACAAGCTCTGCAACTTTGCCAGCATTTCGTGTCGCGAAGAGTAGGACGATACGTTCAGACATATTCTTATGCTATCCGAGGCAGGCGCGCTGTGTCGCACAGAGCTCGATAATGCCCTTGTGAGCCAGGTCGAGCATAGTATTGAGCTCCTTGCGATCGAACGTTGCCTTCTCTGCGGTTCCTTGGATTTCGATGAGTCGTCCCGATTCGGTCATCACCACATTCATATCGACGCCTGCGTTCGAATCCTCTTCGTAGGGCAGATCTAGGCGTGCTTCGCCATCGATAATGCCCACGCTGATGGCGGCCACAGGTTCGCTTAGCACGGCCGCGTCCGCCGCAATCTTGCCCTCGGCCTTGAGTTGCTTGACGGCGAGAGCCATGGCTACCCACGCTCCCGTGATGGCAGCGGTGCGTGTTCCACCGTCGGCCTGCAATACGTCGCAGTCGATTGTCATCGTGTGCTCGCCAAGCGCCTTCATGTCGACAGAAGCCCGCAGAGAGCGACCGATGAGCCGCTGAATCTCTTTGTCGCGGCCACTCGCCTTGCGCCTCGAGCGAAAATGCGTTGCCCGTGGCAGCATGGCGTATTCTGCCGTCACCCAGCCTTGCTCTGCATCGCGAAGGAAGCTCGGTACCCCTTGTTCAACCGATGCAGCGCAAAGCACCCAGGTACTTGCGCTCTTGATGAGAGCCGAACCCTCAGCATATTTCTGAAACCCCAGTTCAATGCTGGTGGGGCGAAGTTCGTCGGGCTTTCTTCCGTCTGGGCGAGTCATGTGCCGAGGCTAAATGCTCTCGGCGCAATTATCAATCGGTCTCTCGCCGGCCGGCGCTACTTGCGCATGAGAGTCGGGCCGTGCTCGATGATGGCGTCGGCAATGGCATTGACCATAGAGCTTCGAACCTTGGCGTCCATGAGCTGCTCACCCTCGATGGGGTGGTCGATGAAGCCAACTTCGACGAGGACAGCAGGCATGGTGGCGCCGAGCAAGACGTGCATGGAATCCTGGCGCACGCCTCGGTCGCCAGCCGTGCCACGCAGAACGCGCATGTTGCTCTGAATGCTGGCTGCCAATTTTGCGGCGGCAACCTGGCTCGTGGAGCGCTCGATGTCGTCGAGCAAGACAGCGAGATCGGCATCTAGGCCCGGCCGGGGCCGCCCGGAATCGTGGCGCAGGGCTCGGGAATCGATATCCACTGCGTCGGGAGTGAGGATGAAGGTCTCGTATCCAGAGTGCGAATGGCTCTCGGTGGCGTTTGCGTGCAGGCTCACCATGAGGTCCGCGTCCATCTCGTTGGCAAGCCGACCTCGCTCGCGAAGTGTGAGATACGTGTCTTTGTGTCGGGTTAGGCGGACGTTGAAGCCCTCCGCCTCGAGCCTGGCTCGCAGGACCCCCGCCATCGCGAGGGTGATGTGCTTCTCGAAGATGCCAGGACGCACGCTTGGTGCGCCGGAGTTGGTGCCGCCATGGCCAGGATCTATCAGAATGAGAGGCGCCGCTTCGAAGCTCTTCACGGCCTCTCGAGTCTGGCCTGAACCTCCGGAGCCAGCAATCGCAGCACCACCCAAGCCCATCGCCAGGACCATCGCACTCATCAAGCGGGCCGCCAAAGCCTTGATTCGCTGTCGAGTCGTCGGCTTTGCTTGATTTAACCTGGCGAATTCGCTACGTTTTTGCGGAAGATGGGGCCCGACAGTCGACTCGACTCGCGCTGGGAGACCGGGCTGCCTCAGTTGCTGCTCTTGGTCACCGTGGCTGAGCTGGTGATTTACCGTCTCTTGGTCCCCGCTCTGCGCCCGCGCGCTGACGTCGAGCCCGCGCTCTGGCACTCCGCCCTCTCGTACATAGGACTTTTTCTGTTCTACTTCGCTTCGGCGTTGGCGGTTGGAGTTGTTGCTCATCAGCTTTGGCAGGTGGCTACGGGGAAAGACAGGTTTGCTCGCTTTGTGAGCATGCCGATGTCAGCTGTCGGAATTGCATTCCTAGTGCTGGCGTCGACGAGCATCGTCACCCCTCCGTCCCCCGGTGTCACGTTTTTGCTCGAAGGTTCCTTCGCTCTGACGCTTTTTCTCCTCCTTGTGGGGCAGTGGTTTCGCCGCGG
Source organism: Myxococcales bacterium (assembly GCA_024222395.1). Classification (GTDB taxonomy): domain Bacteria; phylum Myxococcota_A; class Polyangia; order Haliangiales; family Haliangiaceae; genus NORP324. Next base: position 4,910 of record JAAEPE010000503.1, on the reverse strand, counting down.
GGACACCGGCGTCGCTATCGGCCTCGTATTCGTGGCTCTACCACTCATTGTGCACTTCTATTCGCCGCTCACGGTCCGCTATGTCGCAGGAGAGGAAGCTCTCTTCAACGGACTTACCGATGAGATCGAGAATGTCGGCCGGTGGCTGGTGCTCTTGGCCGCTCTTTCCATGCCGTACTTCTTTGGCGCTCGGCCGTTTTTCTTGCGCGCCGCTCGCTTGCCTCCGCTCATCGCAGCAATGATGGTGGCGCTCTTGGGGGCGGCTCTCATTCGCAACGACTACGAGACTGGCATGGAGCTCGCGCAAAACGGCCTCGGGATTTCAGCGGGTCCTGCGGCTCCTGGAAGTCGGATCGCCCTCTATCTCATGGCCCTCTCGGCGGTCGCCTGGACCTTCGTCAATTGCGTAACCGCTCCGTCCGAGCAGCGAAGAAACATTGGTGTTGGCATCGCGTTGGTCATTGGCGGCGGCTACGCCTTTTCTTGGCCGCTCCAGTATTTGGCCGGCTTGGCAGGGTTTCTAACAATCGCCCGAGCGGCCAATACCGTTCGCGCGGAAGAGCTCTCTCTCTTGCCCGCCAATGTGCCTTCTATTGACGATGATGTTTGGCAGGGCTATCTTGGCCTCGTCGTTGACCGCTTGCGAGAAACGCTCGGCGAAGACTACAGGGAGCCCATAAAAGTTCTGAGCGTCCGCGGTGATGGGGGGCAAACACGCAGCTACTTCGTCTACGAGCATCGGAATATTCCTGTGACGGTTACTGTCGAGCGAAATTCTGGATCCGTTGTTGGTCTTGATGTTCGCTGCGGAGAAGGGGCGGTCGAGGGACAGCCTCTCTGGTCGGTGCACCGTAGCGTGGTTGCAGACAATGGCCTCGTGCATCCACCTCCGCCAAACAGCATGGCCGAACCGACCCGAGTAGGGAAACTCCCTGCTGCCCTTGCAGAAGGCTACGTCGTGCGCGATCGAGCCCAATGGAGCAAGGCGCTCTTTGCTGGCGACCTCGGAGAGCGCGTAGGTTCCATGATGCCCGGGTGGGTGGCCTGCTGGTCCGAAGGCACCCTTCGCTCGCAAATCTACCCAGGGCGTGGTGCGCCTCTTAGTAGGCCTGTGCCGATTGTCGCGCTGGCATCGGGACAAGACGCTGCGAGTCCCGATGCTCTCGTCGAACTGCTCGAACTACTGGTTGATTTGGCGGTGCTCAGCCACGGCCTAGCTGAGAATAATTCTTAAAGTGTATCTCTTCGACATAGATGGCACTTTGTTGCTCACGGGCGGTGCGGGTTCCATTGCGATAAATCAGCTCTTCTCCGAGCGCTACGGTGTGCAAGGCGCGATGGATACGGTGAGCGCTGGCGGCAAGACCGACGACATGATCTTTCAGGAGTGCGCTCGCAAGGACATGCAGCGAGACTTGAGCGAAGAAGAGGTTCGAGACTTGGTCCGCGCCTACGTGCCGCTTCTTCGAGCTGAGCTGCTCTCGGCCCCATCGTTTCGTCTTATGCCCTTTGTTCGCGAGTGCATGGCATTTGTCTCCGAGATTCATGACATCGTGGGTATCGCCACGGGCAATGTCGAAGGGGCAGCGATGGCAAAGCTCGAGCGAGCCGAGCTTGCAGACCACTTTCACTTCGGCGGCTACGGCAGCGATTCTCCTAGGCGCCCGGAGTTGGTCGCCGCCGCCATGAGGCGAGGACGAGAGCGAGCAGGCCGTACCTTGTCCGATGAGGAATTCGTCGTGGTCGGCGATACCTTGCACGACATCACCGCCGCTCGCGCCAATGGCGCCAGAGTTATCGCGGTTGCTACAGGGTCGGTGTCCAAAGAAGTACTGGGAGCCGCCCAACCCGATGCACTCTTCGATACCCTAGAAGAACTGCCAGAGTGGCATCACCGCCACTTCAAGCTGGGTACATCCCGATAATGCTCGACGAGTACATCAAGAAGATTCTCACAGCGCAGGTGTATGCGATCGCCGAGGAAACGGCTCTCCAGCCTGCGGCCCAATTGACTTCGCGCTTGCACAATGAGGTCCTGCTGAAACGTGAGGATCAACAACCGGTCTTCTCTTTCAAGCTACGCGGCGCCTACAACAAGATTGCCAATCTCCGAGATGCCGAGCGTAGTCGCGGGGTGGTTTGCGCATCGGCTGGCAATCACGCCCAGGGCGTTGCTCTGGCTGCCAGCAAACTCGGTTGTGATGCGACCATCGTCATGCCCATCACAACACCGGCAATCAAAGTCAAAGCTGTGCGGGCCTTGGGAGGCGTGGTCATGCTTGAAGGGCTCACCTACGACGAGGCATCGAAGCGCGCCAGGGCGATAGCGACTGAGAGGGGGCTTGCCCTGGTTCCAGCTTTTGATGACCCAGATGTAATTGCCGGGCAGGGCACCATCGGCGTAGAAATCGCCAGACAGTGTACGAAGGTGCCTGACGCTATCTTTGTCCCCGTAGGTGGTGGCGGGCTCATAGCCGGCATTGCCGTGTACATCAAACATCTCTATCCCAATACCAAGATCATCGGAGTAGAACCTGAAGAATCCGCTAGCATGCACGCCGCATTGGAGGCTGGAGTACCGGTCACGTTGGATCGAGTCGGTAGCTTCGCCGACGGAGTCTCTGTTCGACGAGTTGGCGATGAGAGCCTTGCCTTGTGCAAGCAATACGTCGATGAAATTGTCCTAGTCAACACCGATGAGATTTGCGCTGCGATTAAAGATATATTCTTAGACACTCGCGCCATTGCAGAGCCCGCGGGTGCTCTCGCGATTGCCGGGCTCAAGAAGAAGGTTGCCGAAGCAGGTTGGCAAAAGATGAGTCTGGTCGCAATCAATAGCGGCGCCAATATGGGCTTTGACCGACTCATGCACGTTTCCGAGCGAGCAAATCTCGGCGAGCAAACCGAGGGCATTTTTTCAGTCCAGATACCCGAGAAGAAGGGGGCCTTCCTCGCCTTCTCCAAGGTGCTCGGTGCCCGGCCTGTCACCGAGTTCAACTATCGTCTGAGCAATGCTGTGGGGGCACAAATATTCGTGGGCATTGCATTGCACGAGGGGCCCGAAGAACGACATCTCATAGCCTCCGAACTCGAAGACTCTGGCTACGGTGTTCTAGATCTTTCGGATAATGAACTCGCGAAGATTCACATACGCCACATGGTTGGCGGCTTCATGCCCGACATCGAAGACGAGCGGCTCATACGCTTTGAGTTTCCCGAGCGTCCTGGAGCCCTCCTGGGCTTCCTAGAGTCTGTCGGCACGGTATGGAACATCAGCCTCTTTCACTATCGAAACCATGGCTCCGACTACGGCCGTGTGCTCGCCGGTGTTCAAGTTCCAGATGCGGAGCGCGGCGAATTCGAAGCCCACCTCGAGAAGCTCGGTTACCCGCACTGGGACGAGACCGGCAACCCTGCGTGCCGGCTCTTCTTGGGGTAGGCGTCTTGGGTTAATCGTCTCTTGGGCGAAGCGCTCGAAGCGCTAGCCGGCTCGCTTGTCGGCAATGATTGTAAGACGCTGCTGCGCCTTCTCGCTGAGGCGAGGCTCGGTGCCGCCGTCGATAACCTGTTGGCAGGCGACTGCTGCCTGGTCGTATTCGTTGAGCGCCTCGTGAGCTAGGCAAAGATTGAACTGGTACTTGGGGCTTGGCGAGACGCGAATGGCTTGTAGGAACTGCTCCTTGGCAGCTGCTATCTCGGCTGCGCGAAATAGGCGTTTGCCCTCATCGTTGGCCGTTTCCGCTTGAGCCAATTGCTCGGGGGTAATGCCGACGGGCTGCACTGGTTCGGCTGGCTCGACTGGAGTGGCTGCCCGGGCAACGCGTTCTCCCGTGCATCCCGACTTGGAGAGGATCGCTGTAACGCGTTTTGCTACCGCAATGAGCGCCTGGTCTTCTGGATCCGCTCCGTCGATTCCTACGGCTGAGGATTTGCCTTCGATCTCTGCAGAGCCAAGGAGACTCTCGTCGATGCCATCGGAGAGCACCATGGTCACGTTGACGGTAGCGAGATTGGGATTCTTGATAAGACCGCCACCGCCGCGCTGCGTGCGTCGGATGTTCAAGTCGACGAGCAAATCGGGACGAGTCTGGCCGACCTGTGTTGGGCTTCCGACGCGCGTAAAGGCGCAGCGTTGCATCATGCTATCGGTGGTCGCAAACTCGAGAACCGAGGTGTAGCGCTCGAGCCCTTGGGCGCTGGCAACCCGCACCAGAACGTTCTGGTACGACTGAAGGTTGGCTACAGGAGTTGTGCGTTTGACACTGGCCGAGGGGCCACAGCCGCAAAGACTGAGGGCGCTGGCGAGTGCCACAGCTTGGAGAATACGTAGAGCCGACATGCCCCAAGTGTAGACTGCATTTGTGGGCGATGGTTGTGAGACAGCTGAATGGTGTTCCTCTTTCAAAACACCAACCAGCTTCCGAAGGAAGCTGAATACGGAGTGCTTGCGGAGCCAAATGCTCTAGCCTGAGAATCGATCACCTTTGGTGAGAGATTTAGGCTGGTTGACGCCAAAGCGTCAAAGGTTAGGGTGTAGATCTGACTGTGACAGCGGCTTCGTAGTCATTCCACGGGCATAGAAGGCACTGGTGCGCAGAACGAAGCACGTCGAGGCAACGCCGCTAGAAATTGGGCCAATCTCACCGTTGCACACCAGGATTCGGATCCTCGTAGGAGCCTGCGAGGCTGAGAGTGTCATAGTCAGAGTTACACCCAAAGGTTATGAGTGTTTGTGGTTGGCGAGAGAAGAGACTCTCCCAAACAGTCTGTAGTGGGGATTTCGGCAAGGTGGAAGGTGTTGTTGTTTCATGTGTGCATTGCCGAAGATCAAATTGGAAGTGGGTGGTCGCCGGCGATTGGACGTAGATTTCAGTGCCGGCCAGGTTAGCCGTGATGACGGCGGACTTGTT
>JAAEPE010000502.1 GCA_024222395.1 Myxococcales bacterium | reverse complement strand
CTAGAAGGCACTGGTGCGCAGAACGAAGCACGTCGAGGCAACGCCGCTAGAAATTGGGCCAATCTCACCGTTGCACACCAGGATTCGGCTCCTCGTAGGAGCCTGCGAGGCTGAGAGTGTCATAGTCAGAGTTACACCCAAAGCACACCGGGGCACCTGGTTCACGGGCGCGGGCACGAGCAGACCGCACTCACAAACGACTGCGTGGCATCGGTACTCAGTCATGTAGCGTTCGCCGTGTTTCTCGAGCGAATCGACAACTTGATGCGGATACGGCGAGTTGCTGACTACCTCGGGTGGCCTCTCTTGGCAAAACTCGCAGACCTCTGGAAAGAGATCCACAAAGCGGTCCACAAACTCTGCCTCGAGCATCTCGCGCTTGCTCCCCTTGTGGCCAGGCTGGCCACCGCGTTTGCGACCCGAGCGCTTCCTAGGCTTTCGAGTGGATTTTCGCCTTCCAACGCCGTCGATCGATGGCGGCTTGTGCGAGTTAGACGAATTCTTACCAAGCTGGCGACTTAACTCCGCGACCTGCTCGGCGAAAACCGCGTTCTGCTCGGCAAGGGCTGTGTTCTGCTTAACCAACTCGGCAATGCGCGTAGCCTCGGGCTGCGCATCGGTGTTGGTATCAGGCGTGGACACATGTTGCTTTCATCATATTCTGCGCTCCGAGTCGATTCCTCGAACCACATCTTCTTGCCTGGGAAATTCTCCAAGAAAGTGCCTCTGACGTTGCGCTTGGTTAGCCTCCCACGGAACACTTACATCCGAACTCGCGTCTTCAATGTTGACGAGAATCCCTGTCATGGCGACGTGGCCCACGACCCCTTGGCCAGCAGAAATGCTCAGCTCATCGAGCTCGGGTAGGTTCGCGACTCGTGAGCGCAGCGCACCGGTCTGCGGGGCGACGAGCCAAAGAGTGTCCCGGTCAGCGGCCATGGCACTCGCCACGCGTTCACCAAAGACTCTGAGCAACTCATCGAGTTCGACTTCTCGGGTGAGCATGGCACCGAGGTCAAGGAGTAGCTCTAGTTTGCATGCGCCTTCGCTCCCAGTGTTGCTCTCACCGCGCTGGGGCGCGAGCGGCGAGAGCATTAGCATAGCATCGACCATCGCTATTACGCTGCGGTGCGGCCTGCGTTCCGCTGAGTCGAATTAGCCAGATTGATTTGCGTGCCTTCACGAGCGGCGACAGTGCAGGGGAAGGATGGGTACATCTGCTTCTTGAGAGCAGAGCGAAGGTCCATATGCCCATTGGAGACCACTCATTACATCCATGCTATTGCCTGGAACATAGAGAGGCGTGAAGAAGGGCAGACCTTGGATGTGATGCCAGTGCAGGTGAGAGAGCAGGATGGTTGTTTGGCTGGTGCCCTCTGCTATGAGACGGTCGCCGAGGTTGCGGAGACCTGTGCCTGCGTCGAAGACGATACGTTATTGGCCTGCTCGAACTTCCGCACAGCTTGTGTTACCGGCGACACCAGCGGTGCAGGATGACGGGGAGGGGAGGGATTCTCGGACTCCGTGGAACTCGATTCATAGTGAATTGCTCATAGGCGCTCCTTGTTGTTGTAGAAGTGCGCGGCAATCGTTACGGACGGCCTGCGCTGTATTCGTGACAGATGTAGTGCAGTTGCCGTGCCGACGCTAAGACCTCCAAGACCCGTACATGGGTCATTGTGGGATGCTTCGCTTTGGAGAAGCCGTCGAATCAGCTGCGCCGCTGTGAAGCATGTATGCTGATGTCATCGTGAGTGAAGACCTCTTGGCAACCCAGGGCGAGATGCTCTGCAATCGAGTGAAGAAGAACATGAAGCGGCTCCGGAAATGGAGCGCACGCGAGGGCATCGAGTGCTATCGCATCTACGGCCGGGATATTCCCGAATTGCCTATCGTCATCGATTGGTATCAGGGGCGCCTACATATCGCAGAGTACAATCGCAAGCACGCGAGCGGAGACTGCGGTGGCGAGGCTTGGCTAAAAACCGTGGTGGCGATGACGGCTCTGGAGCTTGGGGTTAGCGCCGATAAGATCTACTACAAGGTGCGAGATCGCCAGCGCGGGCAGAAGCAGTACCAAGCGCGCGGCACGGAAGACAATCGCTTCATCGTCGAAGAGGCGGGGCACAGCTTTCTCGTTAACCTGGTCGACTACTTGGACACGGGGCTCTTTCTCGACCATCGCCGCACTCGGAGCATGGTCGCTGAGGAGAGCTCGGGAAAGAGTGTGCTCAATCTCTTTTGCTACACCGGGAGCTTCTCTGTCTACGCAGGGGCTGCAGGGGCTGCCAATACGCTGGGCATTGATCTCTCGGCGACCTACCTTGAGTGGGCTCGGGCCAATCTAGAGGCAAACGAGCTCGATCGAACTCGCAACCGATTGCGAAGGGGAGATGTCATGGAAGTGCTCGCCGACATCGGCCGCACTGGTGAGCGCTTCGATATTGCGGTTGTCGATCCTCCAACCTTCTCCAACTCCAAGCGCATGGAAGGGGTCTTCGACATCCAACGAGATCACGTAGCTCTCCTTTCGGCAGTGCGCGCGGTTCTCGCCCCTGGCGGTGTCGTCTATTTTTCCACCAATCATCGCCGGTTCGCGTTTGATGAACCGGAGCTATCCTCCCTCTACGGATTCGCCGACATAAGCAAGAAGACGCTGCCAGAGGACTTCCGTGACAAGAAGGTGCACCGCTGCTGGAGGCTTGAGGAAAACTCCTAGTAGACGGGATGGCAGTGATCGGAGTCGACATTGGGACACAGAGTCTCAAAGCGGTGGTGACCCGGGAGGGCGGAGTGTTGGGAGCTGCATCGCAGTCCTACGATATTCTCCAGCCTCGACCTGGGTGGGCCGAGCAAGATCCTCGGCTTTGGGACTCCGCAGTCGCCAAGGTTGTGCCACTTGCACTGGAACGGGCGGGCATTCCAGCCTCCGAAGTCCGGTGCATCGCTGTCGCGGGCCAGCTCGATGGCTGCGTGGCCGTTGACGCTGATGGGGGGGCAATTGGGAATTGCCTGGTGTGGATGGATAGGCGCGCGGTTGACGTGACGCCCAAGCCAACCTCGGAACGCCTGAAGCAAACCGGCCTCGTCTTCGATGCCAGCCACATGGGTGCCAAGATCCGCTGGCTTCTGGACAGCGGGATTCCCCCAGGCTCACGTTTCCATCAGCCCACCTCCTACTTGGTCGAGAGACTCTGCGGAGCCTACGTCTTCGATCACGCCTTGGCATCTACAACGATGCTATACGACCTTCGGGAGGCGGACTACTCTGACGAACTAGTCGAACTATTCTCACTGCAACGCGAAGCCTTGCCCAGTATCGCGTCATCTGACGAGCGTGCAGGGCAGCTTTGCCCTCGAGGGGCGGCGCTCTGCGGGCTGCCGCCAGGAATCCCCGTGGCCGTCGGGACTGGCGACGATTTTGCCACTTTGCTCGGGTCGGGACACGTGGAACCAGGGCCGCTTCTCTGCGGCTTGGGTACTGCAGAGGTCGTCGGAGCAATTAGCGCATCGCTGTGCATCGATGATGGCGCTCTGGTCGAGACCCACGGCTTTCTCGACGGTTACTTCGTGCAGAATCCGGGCTGGCTCAGTGGAGGCGCACTCCGGTGGATAGGGAAACTTCTGGACGTTGAATCAGACGCACACCTCGACGGCCTTGCGAGCTGCGCGCCTCCTGGAAGTTGTGGGGTGCTCTTTGTGCCGGCGCTCACCGGTGCCTTGGCTCCAAGGTGGCAAGCCTCTGCTCGCGGCTGTTTCTACGGCCTCTCCTCGCACCACGGCAGAGAACACATGGCGCGCGCGGTACTCGAGGGATGCGCATTTGCGATGCGCGACGTGCGCTCTCGCTTGCAGAGCATGGGCTTGGCTAGCGGCGAAATCGTCTTGCAGGGCGGTGGTGCACGGAGCGCTTTGTGGGCCCAAATCCGGGCCGACCTCTGTCAGGCATCGGTTGCTCGCCAACCCAGCGGAGCCGCAACCGCGATGGGCGCGAGTCTCTTGGCAGAGGCTGTGATAAGGCCTGGCGCGCGTTTACGCGAGCTCGCTAAGGCACAGCAACCCGAGAGTCTCGATCACACACCAGAACCCAGCAATTCCGCGGTCTACGAAGACGCCTACCAGCGATACCGCCTGCTATTTGATTCGCTCGAACCGATGTTCTAGCGGAGAGCTAGTGCGGGATCCTGTGACACAGGTTTCCGTGCTCGATATCCACAGTTGTTTGGGTCCTCTACTACAGGGAACTGTCTTGTCGGAGGAGTTCCGCCGGCTCACCGATGCGTAGGAATGCGCTTCGAATGGGTGTGGGATTCGGCGGAGTGGAGCTGCCGTCGGAACTCTTCTGAGCTAGATGTAGATAGAGTCTCATGCTCGGCATCCGCAGTAGCGCGGCGAGCACCTCGCGTTTTCTGGTCGAAGGTGCCGACCTGCGCGATGCATCTCCTGGCAAGAGAAACCCTACATCCATGGAACAGAAACTAGTCTAGCCGTCGATGAAAAAAACAAATACGACGGTATCGAGATCGAAGTCGTCATCAGGGCTATCGGTACCGTTCGGATTGACGATGGTCAGCGTCGTTTCCCAGTATCCGGGCATAAAGAGATTCACCGGTTCGAGGGTATAGGTTCCGCTGCCCTCGTCGGTGGAGAAGGCGGGGATGGGGCTGCCGTGGCCGTGATCGGGCATGAATGGGGTTGCGTCTAAAGTCATTCCTGGGACTTGCGCGCCGGCGCTATCTCGAATCTCCAAACTCCACCGATTGTCGCCCTTATCGGGTCGGGAGGGGCAGGCATGCTGTCGACGATGGCCACAGTGTATTCAGCGTCACCGGTCTTGCTGATTCCAACAACAAAACTGTCGCCTCGGGTGTCTTCGGCGCAGGTGGGCTCTGCGTTGTCTATTTCGCCATCTTCGCCACCGCCCACAGTCGCCGCTGCGCCTGAGAGTAGGGCGAGCAGGGCAAATCGCTCCAAGAACTTGATGTAGGGGACTCTCGCAACCACACCGACAAGGTAGAGAACCACTCGGATCTCGTCAATATCTTTGATCTCACTGGCCATGGCCGATGGCCCCAGTGCGGCAGAATTGCTTGCTACACTACAGCGCTATGAGAGCAAAACTCGCCTTGGCAATTGTCGCAGGACTCACCATGTTCGTCGCTCAAGTTGCTACCTCCAAAGCGCGTCCACGGCCCACACGAAACTCGAAGCAGTTTGAGGCGAACAAGGGGTTTGGGCTGGGGCTCATGCTTGGAGAGCCCACCGGTCTCACAGGCAAATACTATCTGAGCAAGGACACCGCGCTGGACTTCGCGATAGGCCGCTACGGTCGCTACGGCAGGGACCAGTTCGACAATGCACTGCACATTCACGTGGACTTCCTGTGGCACCCGGTCGTGCTGGCAGATCCACCCGCGTTCTGGCTGCCGCTCTACTTTGGCGTTGGCGGTCGCCTACTCGATCACTATCGCAACGACCGCGATTTCTCAGACGACGTACACCTGGGAGTTCGTGCCCCTCTGGGGATCATGATGGATTTCAATACCATCCCCCTCGACATCTTTCTTGAGGTCGCTCTGATAGTGGATCTTATCCAGGACGATCACGGCTACGCAGATCTCAATACACTCCTTGGTGCTCGTTACTACTTCAACTAGGGAGCGCAATGGTTAAGGCGATTCGAATAGAAGGAGCGGGTGGCCCAGAGGTGCTCACCATCGATTCGGTGGAAACGCCTGCGGCCGGCGCGGGAGAGATCCTCATCGAGGTGGCTGCTGCTGGGCTGAATAGAGCGGATTGCCTGCAACGCCGTGGTTTCTATCCGGCTCCAAAGGGCACAGTGGCCGACATTCCCGGTCTTGAGTTCGCCGGCACCGTCGCAGGGCTTGGGCCGGATGCCAGCCGCTGGTCGGTTGGCGATCGAGTCATGGGCATCTGTGCTGGCGGAGCCATGAGTACGCACATTGCGGCGCATGAGGGGACGCTCTTGGCTGTGCCCAGTCCGATGAGTCTCACCGATGCTGCGGCCCTACCGGAGGTCTTCATGACCGCATTCGATGCTCTCGAGCAGGGCGGATTGCGCTCTGGGCATCGGGTGCTCGTGCATGCGGCAGGTAGTGGGGTAGGTACCGCGGCGATTCAACTCATCCGGCGAGCTGGTGCCGTAGCAATCGGAACGTCGCGCACCGAGGACAAACTTGATCGGGCCAAAGCGCTTGGCATGCAAGGGAGTCTGCTTGTAGGCGAGCAGCGGTTTGCGAAAGAGCTCAAAGCTGTGGGTGAGGGCGGAGGAGCAGACATCATTCTCGATTTTATTGGGGCTGCCTATCTCGCAGAGAACATCAAGGCTCTGGGCACAAAGGGCACTCTGGTCGTCATCGGGCTACTTGGGGGCATCTCAGCTGAGCTTCCACTGGGGCTGCTCTTGGCCAAGCGCGCTCGGGTCGTTGGTACTGTGCTTCGGGGCCGCAGCCTGCAAGAGAAGATCGATTTGACAACAGCCTTCGAATCTCAAGTTCTCCCCGGGATTGCAAGTGGCGAGCTTCGGCCCGTCATCGATCGGGTGATGCCCATGGCTGAGATCGCCGAGGCTCACACCTATCTCGAGAGCAACCAGAGCTTCGGCAAGATCGTGATGGCCTGGTAGCTCGAGCTAGTACCGGATGCCGGAAATTCGATCCGGGTTCCGGAAATAATCTGACCCTTCGGGCGGTTCGGCGATGTCCCGTCGCTTGTTAACTTTCGGTAGCGGCTCAGTTCCTTCTACGCGGCCATTTGCTCCTCGTCAACAGCATTGTTGATCTCCAAATCACGGGCCTCTAAGTACAGTAACAGTTTCGACATATTCTTATAGCCTTGGAGCCGACGAAACTTGGTTTCGGCATCCATCACCGCCGAGCCGACCCAGCGCAAGACCATGGTTCCGGATTTCCAGGTCTTCACTCGACGTGTGATCTGACGAATGCTGCCATT
>JAAEPE010000501.1 GCA_024222395.1 Myxococcales bacterium | reverse complement strand
GCCCTGCTGACGAGGAACATCATGGTCATGGGTACTTCGGAGGTTGAGGCGACGAACATCGGCCCGCAAATCATGCTAGGGGGTACCAAGAGGCACCGCATCCGCGGCGTCCTGGCGTACAGGATGGGCCAGCGCAACGTCCAGGGGGCGTATCCGTTCCATTTCCACATGCTTGGCAGCTCTCCAGAGAGCTACATGTTTGATAATGTCGTTGTGCGAAGCTTTTACAGGTGCTTCGTGGTGCATGGCACGTCGAACGTGCAGGTGATGAGGAACGTCGCTTTTGACGCCGCGGGCCACTGCTACTACCTGGAGGACGGGGTCGAGGAGGGTAACACGTTTGCGCACAATCTTGGAGCGTATGTGCATCCCATAGGTCCGCCAGCAGGCGGCGTCAGCCAGTCGGGCGAGACGTTCGAGGAGCGGCCTGAGGCGACCCAGCCGGCAGATGCTGGTGCGGCGGCCTTCTACGTGTCCAACCCGAACAACGACATCATTGGTAACGCTGCGAGCGGAGGAGTCTCCGGGTTTGCCTATCCTGTGCTCCAGAAACCCATCGGTATC
>JAAEPE010000500.1 GCA_024222395.1 Myxococcales bacterium | reverse complement strand
GGGTCCAGTGTGTCACTGGGTATCCGCTGTCGGCCGGTTTTTCGCAGGCAAGAGCGATGATCTGTGTCATCTGCTCCGCGCTGAATCGAGCAGGAGTTCCACTGCGGTACTCATCAGACAAACACTCAGCAATAAGGCGATCCAGATCTCATCTTACAGAGTTGGCAACTTTTCCTATCAGCACTTCCGCCAGGGACATCTAGTCTTTGCCATCAGTCTTTGCCATCAGTCTTTGCCATCGATCCGAGCCTTCTGTAGGAAGTAGTCGATGCTGGGCTCCTCTGGCTCTGCCCCCTGTGGAGCTTCGGGGCTAAGGGCCGCCTTCAGCGCACTGAAGGCCTCGCCCCCGAGTGTCGGCACCGCCGGATCTCCACAGAATCCGAGCACTTCGTCCCGGAGGTTTGACTGTGAGCACGGACGTGCGGTCTCAGGGAGACTAGCTAGGGATCGGAGAAAGTCGGATGCAGTTTGGTAGCGAGACTCGGGATCGCGATCGAGTGCTCTAGCGACGAGTGCATCTACCTCCGGTGGAACGTTCTCTCGGAGGGATGAGACTGTTGGAATTGCCATTTTGCGAACCCTGCGCAACGTGTCCGTATCGTCTCGTCCACGGAATAGGCCGCGTGTCGTGAGAGCCTCGTGCATAACGATGCCGAGTGAGAAAATATCTGCGCGCGCGTCGAGAGTTCGTCTTGCTGCGAGTTGCTCGGGGGCGATGTAGCTGGGCTTGCCCTTAACGGTGCCGACCTCAGTTTTGTGCACTTGCATATCGGAGCGAGCGATGCCGAGATCTATGAGCTTCACGGATCCCTTGGCGTCGACCATGATGTTCTGCGGTGTGACATCTCGGTGGACAACATTGAGTGCATTGCCTTTGGCATCGCGCATGTTGTGAAGATGGTCGAGGCCTGCTGCAACTTCCCCGGCGATCCGCAGCACACTAGGGATAGAGAGCTTGGTCTTGGCTTCGTGGCAGGTGCGAACAACGTCGAGCAGAGTATGGCCACGGATATACTCCATCGCCAGGTAGTGGGTCGCGCCCACCTGGTCGAGGTCGAAGGATCTCGTTAGGTTGGGGTGCGAGCACTGGACCGACACTCGCCCCTCGCTGACGAAGAACTCTATAAAGTCAGGATCGCGGGCGTACTCGCTGCGGATACGCTTGATCGTTACGAAGCGTTTGCCGGCGTGTGGTGTATCCTCTATTGCCAGAAGGATCTCGGCCATGCCTCCGTAGGCCACCCGCTGAAGAAGCGTGTAGCGACCGAAGAGCTGTGGGAAAGTAGCGGTCATGAAGGCGCCACGGCTGTACGTCGCTTACCGAGAGAGCTGAGGCTAGCGCGCTGGTCGCCGCAGGTATGTGGTCTTGACGATGTCGGCGATGTCATCGTCCGAAAGGCCCTTGGGGCGCGGAAACTTGTCGAGCTCGAAGTCCCACTGGACGTTCGCCTGCAACCTCGAAATCGCACGACTCGGCGGATAGCCAAGTCGACTGTAGAGGCCCGCTCGTTCTGCGAGTTCCCTGCGGTACATGGTTGTGCGCGAATCGTTGTCGCCAGATCGGCGTCGGGGCGCAGTCCTCGCTTGCATCCATTCAAATGCCACGGTGGTACTGTAACAGAAGAGGAGGCGCAGTGTGATGCAGCAGGTGCCAAGAGGCAGGGCGATCGAGTTCTCACAAGTCAGTTCATTTCAAGGGCTTAGGGGTTTGCAGAAAACGGATCATGCAGCAGGTTGCCAGTTGATATCGATGAACCATGCAGGTAGCTGCGCCAGTCGGTCTAGCCTGTGCTCAACGTCCTTCATTGCTTGCTTGGATAGACTGACGCCCAATTGGTGGTTCTTGGTAGCGAGTCGCACGACAGGGTCTTGCTTCTTCCGGGTCATCGATTTGGCGTAGCCAACAATCGCTTC
>JAAEPE010000499.1 GCA_024222395.1 Myxococcales bacterium | reverse complement strand
GCGGCTTCGGTGGCTCAGAGTTTGTCGACCTCATTCGCTACGCTGACCGCATCATCACCAAGTACCAACCGCAGGCCATCGTCGTCTACAGCGGCGACAATGATCTCGCGACGGCCAATGGCAAGACTCCCGAATCCGTCGCGAATGACCTCAAGACACTTGTGGCGCGCATCCGCGCAATAGACGAAGGCGCGCCCATATTCGTTCTCTCGATCAAGCCCTCGCCCGCACGTCTAGCTTACTGGCCGGCCATGGCCAAAGCCAATGCGCTGATGCAGGCGTATTGTGGGGCAACAGCGAAGCTTGAGTTCATCGACGTAGCGAGCCATCTATTCTCAAGCGATGGCACACTTCGAGCTGAGGCCTTTGTCGTTGATGGCATTCACCTAAGCGCCCTCGGCTACCGGGAATGGACCGAGCGCATTGGACCGCGTCTCTCGCCTCGATGAGTGGCTAGAGGCTTCATGCCTACGCCCACAGCATCCGCAGCACCGGAGCCTTTCAACATCCCGGCACGTAGGCTCCGAGAGTTTCGCGCACGACACCGCACCCTTCAGAGTTTTACCCGTATCGAGTTTGAGCCGCCTACCGTCGACGCGTGGCCGCGCTCTGACGCTGGCCTTCCCGATGCAGGTCTCGCCGAGAATCAAGCGTTTGACGAATACGGCGTAGGCGGTTGCGGGTGCTGTGGACGCCTTCCCATGGACGCTCCGAAGTGCATCTCGAGGGCTAAGCTTAGAAGACTCCGAGCGGCCGACAGAGTGCAGGCACGGCGGCCTGTCTGCGCCGGCACATGCTTCCAATCTACTCAGAGTTATCCGTGGAGCAACTCGTAGACGGTTTCGAACCGGCGAGTGCAGCGCGAAACGTGGGAACTGCCCTAGCAAGGCAACTGTGCCTAGCGGACCTCCGTGGCGGGCAAGATAAACCACGGCGTGACGCTGATGGAGAGCTCAAATATGAGCCCTTTTATGGACGAGTACCCAAGCCCAATCGAAAAGCTACGCTCTAGCAGGAGCCCATCGTTGCCAGGCACGACAGGAGTCACGGAGCCTTCAAAGGCCGCCGCTCGCTTTTTGATCTCGGCGGCCTGCGGGACTCGCTTCTTTGCGACGCGGTCTTGCCATAGCCCCGCTTGATACACGGCTCCCTTTGACATATCAGCAAGCACGAGGGGGGGCAAATTCCTCGGCGCTCGCATCAGACTTCATGGCCAGCCAGTTTGTCGCCATGGGTGTGGCCTTGTAGTTGTTCTGTAGTGAGTGACCAATAAGGGTACGAGCCTTCTCGACCTCACCCTGTCGATACAAAGAGACGGCGATATTGTTCAGGAGACGACTATGCACATCCTCTGTGGGTGTCTCTGCGATAAGTTCTTCAAGGAGAACTTGGACCTTCGCCCACTGCGCCTTCTCGCCTGTCTTGTATGCAGGGCGTCGGTGGCCCGCTGCCAATCTTCTTGTTGAGTGTGGGCACGACAGAATCAAGAACCCGGCGCAACTCCTTCTCGGTGGCCCTTTCCCCCGCCTGGAGCTTAAGCAAGACAGCCCCCACCTTCATGGCATGGGCAAGTGCTTGACCCTTATCTGGCGAGAGCAGCGCGAATTCATCGATGACTGCCTCCAGACGACTAAGCTGCTCCGCCAAGCTGGCACGGGCCTCCGTGGCTCCGGTGCCCTTGAAGCCTCCGAGGTTGAACTCCTCGAACCATGTACCGATGCGGATTTCGTAGTACTTCACATCGCGATTCTCAAGTGTCTCGGCATTCAAGATCTGTAGGCATAAGAGCGGCGAACGGCCATGTTGCGCACATATCTTACCTGCATCATTCTTAGTGATCCGGGGACGAGCCCCGACTGCGACATGTAGGCGTTCGGATGCAACTGCTCGTATGCCAATAGCCGGCCATCGAAAGGGACTGCGCCCTATCGTTGAGGCGGCCATGCTTTCGGGAATGCGGCTCTCAGAGCTAGCCGACCCTGTCTCAGAACTGCCGAGGCATAGAATTCGATTGGGTGTAACTCTGACTATGACACTCTCAGCCTCGCAGGCTCCTACGAGGAGCCGAATCCTGGTGTGCAACGGTGAGATTGGCCCAATTTCTAGCGGCGTTGCCTCGACGTGCTTCGTTCTGCGCACCAGTGCCTTCTAG
>JAAEPE010000498.1 GCA_024222395.1 Myxococcales bacterium | reverse complement strand
TTGCTAAGTCTGACCATCCACAAGTCAGATCAGTTTTCCGTCTTCCTGTCGATCGCTAACGGCAATCAAATTCACCGACGACGGCCCACACTTCGCTAACTCCTCGAAATGATCTAGCTCCTTAGAACTCGACCGCCCTGATGATGGAACCAAGACGATTGGTGTCGCAATGTCAGATGCCTTGGGGCTAGCCGCTCATCCGCTCGTGGTGCTGCCTCAAGCAGGCACAGCCGGAGACGTGCAAGCCATTGAGGCTCTGGTCCAAGAGCATCAAGTCGAGGCTCTTGTTGTTGGCCTGCCTTTGGAACTCTCTGGCAAAGTGGGCCATCGAGCCAAACGGGTGCAGGTGCTCGTTGACGCTCTCAGCGCCAACTTCGGTGATTCCCTTGCCGTCCACGAGTGGGATGAGCGTTTCTCCACAGCGGCGGTGGAGCGTGTTCTCATTGATGCCGATCTAGCTTCTGGTCACGCCCGATCCGCGTCGCTAGTCACGCTATCGCCGATGCGCGAAAGACCAAGACGGAACTCATCGCGGAGAATGCGCTCCTGCGTCAGCAGTTGATTGCCGCCAAGCGGCACCTTAACGTGGTTGCCAGACGGCTCTTGACAATCTGGCAGATCGATCGTATTTGTAGCGTATGCTCGGATCTTTGGTGATGGTAACGATCATACTCTCTGGTTGTATGAGCTCTTCTGAGTTCCACACCATTATAGTATAGGAAACAAAGTATAGGAAACAAAGCAAAGACTCGAGCAACCTTCGACCTTAGCTGTGAAGCAGAAAGTCTGACGGTAACGAAGATCGACGATAAAACCTACGGGGTCAGCGGATGCGGTCAACGCGCTACGTATGTAGCGACAGGAAGGCACTGTGTCGACGACTACAGGCTCAGCGAGTCGGATGTAAAAGAGTATTGCGAAGTGATTCTCAATAGCCCGGTTTCAGGGAAGTGAGTTTCGCCTGCCAGCCTTCAAAGCACACATTGGATCCGACAAGGTGGATCCGACAAGGTTAGCTTTTCGCTCTTGCTTCACCGCAAGGGCAAGCCCGCGATGACCCTCCATGTTCTGGGACTCGACTACCACAAGCCTAGCCTCTGAGAGCGAGGTCTCGACAAAACGAGGGTTCGCTCCTTTCGATAGATGCTCGGTTTTGCCCCAGTGCATAGAAACCTGGTGTGGACCACGAAGAAGAAACCTGGCGTGGGCAGCGAGGAAGAAACCCGCCGTGAAACGCCAGGAAACAGCGCAGAAGGTGCGAAGTAGACAGTTGGAGCCAACTCGTTTGGCATCAACTGTCTAATCACTTCCGAACGCCCGCTCGCTGAGTTGCTCCTCTTTCAAGGGCACCGAGATATGTGCCTGCACGATACCCCAATCCTTCTGCGCTTCTCGTTCGAAAACAAAGCTCGCCCGCAGCGGAATACTCAGAAAGTCACCGTTGTGCTGCGTGCGAAGTGCCAGTGCTCCGACCATCCAGGCCACTCGTTTGCTCTCGGCCACCTCGATGCGAAACTCCTTGAGTGCCACAGTGCTCTCACGCCCAAAGAGCCTCGCCAACGCTGGAGACACCACATTGTGGAACTCCTCTTCGGGCCCAGGAAGCAGCACGAGTGTATTGCCGTTGTCAGAGGCAAGAGCGTCCGCGCCACCAACATTGATTAGGGTGCCAGCGAGGCCAAGCAGAGGTGCAGCTCTCTCACGCGGGCCTCCATAGTCGGTCTTCATCGATGGAGGCCCCGCGATGCGCTCTTGCGCCGCCAGCACAACGATGTCGGACGCCGGCACACCATGGGAGAGGTGCTCGGCCGCAAGTACCCACCTGTCTACGTCTCGGACGTAGACAGCGGTGGACCGGATTGGAATTGATGCCTCGCGCCCTTCGAAGTCGACCCGGTAGCTCGCCTCATCGTAGACCCAGCCCACAGAACCGTCGAGAGAGAGCTGCACATCGAGGTTCTTGCTGAGAATTCGCAGGTTGCGCTCCTTGTAGAGTCGACGATACGCATCAAGGCCCTTTGGAGTTTTCCCTACGAGCAAGTCATCGGGTGTCACGCCAATGATCTGCAGCTTGCGATCACGAGCTACTCCATCCACAAAGGCCTCGATATTGCCATATGTCAGCTGGTCGTAGTTCTCGAGAACCGTCGACTCCAAGCTCTTTCGAAGCTCACCAAGCCCCAAGTCCGCCTGCTCTTGGGACGCTGCGGGAAGAGCTTTGAGAGTCTTGGAATTGCCACCACATGCCCCCAGCACGAAGCCAAGTAGCAACGCGACGCGTTTCGCCGCCCCCACCCTCAACATGAGAGTTTCTCCAAGTCGCTGGGCGTATCCACATCGTGCCCGACTGCAGCATCATGCACATCAACAAAGGCCCGTCGGGATGAAGGCCGTCGAAAAACGCTACGCGCGCCCTCCGCTTCATCGGTGCAGTCTGCAAGCTCTGACCAGACGTCTCGACCGACGATGGACGGATGCCCCCCGCGTCCTGCGAATCGCGGGGTGACGATGTTGCCCGCATTGGCCGGCGCCGAGAGGGCCATCAACGTGGAAAGCTCTACGCCAGGTGCGTCGACAGGCCACAGCAAGCATACCTCTGAAGCAAAGTTCCGCATGGCGTGGTCGAATCCGACCGCGACCGAACTAGCCATTCCCATCTCTGGTCGCGGGTTGCGGACACACGCTAGACCCATAGTCGATGCCAGAGTTTCCGTCCGTTCGGCATGGGGGGGGGCTACGACGACCACACACTCCCGCGCGCCAATCTCGCGACACGACCGAGCGATGCATTCGAGAAACGTCTCGCCTTTCCAGGAGAGGAGTGCCTTGTTCTGCACTCCCATGCGCTGTCCCATGCCAGCCGCGAGAATAACACAGCCGACAGTCAAACCTCCCCCTCGGAAAGAGAACTATTCTTAACCCGCACGAGTTGCGCCAGTATCGAGACTGCAATTTCGATTGGGGTCTCAGCGGCGATGTCCAGGCCAATGGGACCGTGCAACTTGCCCCACTGCGCCTCCGTCGCAATGTCCTTGGCGAGGATTCGCTTGCGGAAGCGCCCGATCTTCCCTTGGCTTCCGATTAGTCCGAGATAAGCCAAGTCATCGATACGCGGCAAACAAGCTTCCACAATCCGCTGATCGATACCGTGATCTCTGGTGAGAATGAGAACGTAGTCCTGCGTACCGAGTCTGCCAGTCTGCTTCTCAATGTCACGGAGCTCGAAGCTCGGTACGAGAACATCGGCCCACGCGGGAAGCTCATCAATCGCAGAGGTCTGGTTGTCGTCGCAGAGCACCACCTTGAAGCCCAAGTCCGCAGCGAGCGGGCCGATTGCCCTGGAGAGGTGGCCACACCCTAGAAGCACTACACGGGGACTCGGTCGCACGTGCAAGCGAAATACCCTCTCGGATCCGGCGTCGGCCTGGCTTGTGCGAATCTCCATGCCCCCACGTTCGAGATTCATCTCGGCCCAGGAAGAGAGCCGCGAAGATCTGCGTTCCACAAGCTCGGCAATCGCGGACAAACAGGGCGCCAGAGGCTGAGTAAAAAAGGACATGCTCCCACCGCAGCACATGCCTAGATCGCGCACGAGATTGTGGGTTGCGTGTGCCACCAGGGCGCCACCAGCGACGGCCTGGGCGACTGCAACAATCTCCAATTCGACCCGGCCGCCACCGATCGTGCCTCTTTGGGCTCCATCAGCGCTCACCAACATATGGGTCCCGGGGTGTCTGGGCGTCGAACCGGACGAGGCCACTACTGTCACCAGGGCCGCATTCTTGTGCTTCTGTGCGAAGACAGGTGCCAGGGCCAGGACTCTCACGAGGTACCAGCTTAGCGCATGCGCCAGCGCCAGCGCTATGTCTACCCGCGGGTTGTAGAATCTCCGCTTTCTTCGGAAACTCTTTGGTGTTTTGGAGGAGGAACACCAGTCTCCTAAAACTGATACGCTGGCCGCCTCATGGACGGCGCAGAAGAAGTGGGTATTGTCTGCTCAAACAACACTGAAGTCCTTAGGATGCTCGACAGCATCAGCCGAACCCGCACGCTGCCCAAAGTTCAGGTAGCGTCTACCAAGGCCGAGCTTCAAGAGCTCATTCAGTGGACATCCCCCAGTGTCGCGATACTGGACACAACGCTGCCAGATGGGAGTGGTTTTGAGCTGTGCCGCACGATCAGAAGTAGTGCGGCGCTCGCCAGCACTCAGGTGATCCTTGTGCACCCCGACTCTCTCGACGAGCAGGCTGCGACCAATACGAGAGAATCCGGTGCCAACGACATCGTGGTACTGCCGATCCACAGCGACAGTTTCTCCTGTCACATCAACCAATTCACGTCGGCATATGGCCGAAGCGTCATGCGCGTCCCTGTAGCGATGGACCTCGAACTCTCGCGCAACGGCACGACACTTATCGGCTCTGTGCAGAACATGACCACCAATGGGCTTGGCATCCTTCTTGGCCGCGCTATCGACACCGGCCCGGTAAATGTCACACTTCACCACGGCGACAAATCCTATTCAGAAATTGAAGGTAGAATTATCTGGTGTCGCCCATCGTCGGACGGCTCTGGGCACTCTGTTGGTCTCAAGTTTGGAAAGGTGCCGGGTCCCGCCCAAGCGTTGCTTGTTCAGCTCTCACTGTTTCAAGTTTCGAAGAATTCGGATGGAGCGGGCATAACGGTCGCTCTCCAGGGCGGCTTCGACGACCGCACCGACTTTGCCCCACTCCTCGAAGCGGTTCGCGAAGCTGAGCACATAGACTTCATGATGCAACGGGTCGACTACCTCAGCTCATGCGGTGTCCGCTCCTGGTGTCTCTTCATTGAGGCTCTGGCCCCCGGGGTGACCTATGATTTCCGCAACTGCTCCCTCGCATTCTCCTCACAAGCTGCCATGGTTCCGATGAGCATCGGCAAAGGTGAGGTGGTGTCAATGCAGGCTCCATATTTCTGCGACCCGTGTGACCGGGAAGATAGCCGGCTTATCGAGACACGCGTCGTGCGGCGCACGACAGGAGACCTCGTGCCGCCTCCCCTGCACTGTCATATCTGCAAGAAGACGTTAGACTTCGACGATATTCCGGGACGCTACTTCGCGTTCCTCGGACAGTAGATTCTCAAGCAATTTGAGCTTGCAAAACGGCTGAGGAGAAAACCAATGAGCTTCCTACGAAAAATGTTTAGCGGTGGAGTCGAAGAAACCGACCCTCGCAGATTTCTCATCGAAACCATGTTAGCCGCGATGGGGGCCGACGGAGAAATTACAGAGGATGAGCTCGCGACGCTCGATCGCACTCTCGCCGAGAACGAACTCTTCCGCGATCTCTCTAGCGACGCCCGCGGCAGACTCATCGATATTTCAGCAGATGCTATTGGCGAAGCCGGTGGTGCAATGAGCCGCCTCGACGCCATCGCCAATGGTCTGAAGGGGCGTATGCACCAGCAGCTCGCGTATGCCATGGCCTGCGAAATTTGTGTGTCTGATGGTCAGCTCCCCGAATCCGAGATCAAATTCCTCGACGGTCTGCAAGCAGCATTACGGCTCGACGATGAGACCGCCAAGGACATTTTCGACGGTGTGCGAAGCGACAGCGGTCTTGAGACTGTAGAGGAGCGTGCCTCTCACATGCGCGAGCTCATGCCGCGCTTTGTCGATTGCATGGCACTCATGGCAGCAGCCGACGGCGAGGTGCATGACGAGGAGTTGATCGGTGTGCGTGCCGTACTCGGTTCGATTCCCGACATGGCTGTTCTCACCTCGGGCGAGCTCAACGACGCCATCGTCGCGGCATTCGAGAGGGTCGTCGATGCCGATTTGTCAGAGTCCATCAACGAAGCCGCCAAAGCGATATCGAACCCAACCGATCGCTACTGGACTACGGTGTACATGATGATCATCTGTCTTGCCGATGGCAAAGCTGATTGGCGCGAGGTCGCATTCCTCAGCAAAACTCGAGACGCATTTTGTCTCGATGATGAACTCATGGACCACGCCATGCGAGCCGCCTCCCATTTCCCCGCGACTCAACTCGGTGGAGCTGCGCCCGAATAGAGCGCCTCGTCCCCCTCCCCTCACGATCCCCCCTAGATCTGCGAAGCACTATGCGCGTATCAGCAATCTTACTCATCGCGCTGCTGGAGCATGTGGTTCGCCCGCTCCAAGACATCAGCACCCAACGTCACTATCCGATGAAGAGCACGAAAGGGATGCGCGGGCGCATGAGCGTGAGACTGAACTTGGTGAGCAGCGAGTTGAGCCGAGAAAGGGATCGGACGACACGCGGTGCATCGACCAGGGACTGGAACCGTTGTACAACGGAGGGGAACGGACCCGCGTCATGATGCCCCGTTGGACTAGGGCCAAGCGCAACTCGAAGCACATGCGTGACGCCGAGTCCAATCGAAAGGCAGCCAAGGAGCATAGGGCATGGGCCCGGGCGCTTGTCGAGCTCGAGGCGACGACCTGTTCCCGACTCATAGAGATCGAGCGAGAAGTGAGCCCGTTCTCCCGTGTCCCCGACATACTCGCAGTGGACGAGTACCGAGAATCAGAAGAAACTCCTAGGAGCAAGAATCACCCTGCGCAAAGTTGCCGGCCTCACCACGGAGTGGATCACAGCTTCCACGGCATGCCATCAAGCGCGTGCGACCAAGCTAGGCTTTGACCGTACATTCATGCCTCTGAGTCCGTT
Organism: Myxococcales bacterium; assembly: GCA_024222395.1. GTDB lineage: Bacteria > Myxococcota_A > Polyangia > Haliangiales > Haliangiaceae > NORP324. The sequence goes on along the minus strand of JAAEPE010000498.1, from coordinate 1,357 downwards.
GGCACTTCCCAGCACGTCGACCTCGGTCAAGGAAGAGGGAGAAACGATCATCGTGACACTTCGCTCGGCCGACCCGATTGTGGCAGCAGAAGTTCTCGGGCGCGCGGCCCGAGCGCTAGCCGAGAGTGAGTAGCCGGGACGCGAGTTCGCAGAAGCCCGCGCCTTCTGCGCTAGGAGCAATGTACTTGGGCTGATGAGGGAGTTGCTCCCAGCGCTCGCGGACATTGGCGACACCAACTGACTTTCTGAGTGCGCCAAAGACGGGCGCGTCATTGAGTGAGTCGCCGACGTAGACGACTTCGTCGAACGGAGCGGAAAGTCCAGGGAAGCACGTTTCCAGGATTTTCTGGCAAGCGACCCATTTGTCCACATTCGGTGGCCCATAGTTCACGTGTACCGACGAGCGAGAGGCCGCGAGTCCCAGTTTGTGCAGGACGCCAACAATCTCGTCGGCTTGTTCCGCACTCAAGTGGACATCCTCATTCCAGTCAATCGCCAAATCGAATTCGCGGTATGCGGAATCTAGAGAGAGCCTGGCACCTGGAAAGTCCCGAGCAATGTCTTGTGCCGCCCTCTGCATCAGGGAACGCCATGTTGCAAGTTCATTCGCTGGCAGCGCCACCAACTTCCGCATGCCCCCGTCCCAGGGTACAAAACTCACTCCACCGTTCTCTGTGATGACAGCACTGAAGGGCAAGAGGCTCGCAAGAGCATGTCCCCATCCGGCCGGACGCCCGGTCACCAGCACCACGGGCAAACCGGCATCGAAGAGCGACCACAGCGCGCTGAGAATCTCAGCGGTAAGTTGGCCGTCTGCCACCATCGTTCCATCGAGGTCTGTGAAGAGCGCCCGTACGGGCTCCTGCAAGTCGCGGAGAGGTTTGCTCATGTCCCCGAAGCGTACCGTGTGACGCTTCCCTCGGAAGCTACTTGGTGTTTTGAAAGTTGGCTCCTCGGGAGAATCTGTGGGTGAAAGCGACCTGTAACGTCCTCGTTGAGAGAGCTACACTGCTAGATCGCAGCTCAGGGGCAGTGATTACTTGATAGCCTGGCTCGTCCCGCCTCATCGCGACCTGACGAGCGAGGCGTTGCCGGCCCGAGCATTGGCGCTTGGCGCACATGGTAAAGTCTGCGTTTGGGGGGCGGAACAGGCGCAGACGACCGCGCCAATCGTAAGGGTGTGACTCTGACTATGACACGTCAGCGCCGGAGCGGCAGCTGGATTACGTTGGCTAGCGTGGTGACCTTCATGCGGTAGTCGGCGGCAATCAGTGCCCAAGCTCTGTCGAAACGCTTGCTCTGTGCCCAGCTTCGAAGGGTGAGGATGGCCTGTCCGCCTTCGTGGCCCCAGCGCATA
>JAAEPE010000497.1 GCA_024222395.1 Myxococcales bacterium | reverse complement strand
GCTGAGCCAATAACCCGTGAAGGCCGCGCCGGCCCGCGCCCTCGACATGATGGCTCCCATGATAACTACGCTTGCGAGCCCAACTACGGCAAGCATGATGCCATAGACGGTGGCAGTGCGAGTCTTTGTCCTCGCGAGGGCCTAGCCTCTCCTCCAGTGGGTCGACATCAGAGAGCTTGCGATGGGACGTGGAAATTCTCTTCAAGATCCTCAAGAGCGTAAGTCGGATGGACAAGCTTCGCTCAGCCAACCAAGACGTTATCGATGCGTTTCTCTACGCTTCCCTACTCGGATTAGTCCTCGCTCAAGGTATTTGCGCAGAAATGCGCCGGGAGCGCCCGAACATTGAACCGAGCTTGTATCGCGTGACAGCGCTCGTCCTCGGCTACCATGCCAAGACCGCTCGCGAGCTGGTCGAGGGGCTGCAAACGCTCTTTGTAGGGAAACTCGAGGTCCTGGCAGATGAGCTCGGCCAATCCCAGGCGTTTGAACGGGTGGACTGGGTTCGGGATGGCGGAGCCCACGGAGGCGGCAATCGCTACGTCCAAGTCAAGACAGGGCTCTCTAGCCGAGCTGCCGTAAATGTCTCTGGCGTGCACTACGACGATGGGCCAGAGAAGAAGCTCAGCTCGGCAGATGCTCTCTCGACGATCATTCACCCACAGCATCCCCTCGCCCCTTCGGTGTACATGCACTTTAGTTGGACCGAGATGCGTCTCAGTCCTCGAGGAGACGAGCCCATCACACGTCACCGCCGTGGTTCGCCTCGCACTCGCAGCCCAAGTGCGCGCCCACTACCAAGCGCATCCGGACGCCCTCGCCATGCAGGCGAAGGGCTCAATCGTCCCACCAACGGTCGACAACCACCGCTAGCCCAACAGGGAGAGGGGCGCTAGAAGAGAGGGGCGCTAGAAGTAGTAGCGAACGCCGGCTCCAAGATTGATGTCGATCCCAAAGGGCGATCCCTTGGTGCGATAGTCTGCAACACCGGCCACCTCGACAAAGACATCGAGGGGAACCTCGCGAAAGTCGAAGAGCACACCGCCTACGAAGCGGGCGCCAAGTCGAAAATGATCCTCATCACCGCCGCCGCCATTGCGATCGAGAATGCGGCCCCCCACTCCGACGTAGGCAGGCAAAGCAAAGCTCGGCTTGTTCTCTAGCATCCACGGATGCCAGAGGTAGTCGGCATGTACTTGCAACCCCTTGCCCAAGAACGCACCGCCGATAGCGCCATCAATCGCGGTGTCATCCCCCTGGTAGTATTTGAGCGAGAGCCCGGTTGGTTCACCGACAATTAGTCCGACTCCAAAGACCCCTTTCTCTTCAGCATGAGCCGAGCGAGGGGCAAGCTCCATTGCCATAAGTGCTAGGAGGGAAAGCAGGAGCAAAGCTCGGATTCGGCTGATCACCGCCAAACGCTAGTCCGTACTCGCGCGGCATTCAACTTTTCGGCGCTCGGACAATAGTTGCTCTGCCCTGCCTCGGTTTGCGATAGGCTGCGGCGCACATGCGCTCCCGCACACTTGTAGTAGGCCTCGCCCTGGCCCCCCTGGCTGGCACGGCTTGTGGCAGCAGCGAGCACTCAATTGCCAGCGCTGGCGAGGATCCGGTGCCAGCCTCTAGGGCCGCCGATCACGAGAAGGTCATCATCGTTAGCCGCACAGCTCCGGTGCCCGAATCAACGCTCAAGGACGAGCGCCTGATTTTCGTGAAGGCCGGTTCGGTGTGGATGATGGGGCCCGACGGAGCAGATCCTGAGCAGCTCACCGTGCGCTCGCTCGATGCCGCCGACGAGGCACCTGCGGTTTCCCCAAACGGCCAGCACCTCATCTACAGCTCGCCAAAAGAAGGGCCCCTGAATCTCTACATTCAAAGCATCGACGACATGATTCCCTCGTCGCTTGGCGAAGGTCGGGACGCGGCATGGTCGCCGGATGGCAGACAAATAGCCTTCATGCGCGGAGACGAGGGAGTTGGCCTCGACCTCTACACTCTCGACCTCGACGGAGAGAGCGATCCCAAGCTCATCCTCAAAGGCGACGACGACCATCCCGAGATCTCTGGGAAGCCTGCGTGGAATGCGGACGGCAGCGCCATCTTCCTCAGCGCCGACCGACGCCTACACCAGGGCAGCACACTTTGGAAGGTGGACGTCGCAACCAGCAGCCTCTCGCGACTCTCGCCAGCGAGCACAGATGCGTCTTGGACAAGCGATAGCTCCCCGGCGCTCTCACCAGATGGCAAGACCCTAGCCTTTACCTCCAATCGCCACGGCAGCTCCAGCGATGACGCCGCAGACTTCGATGTCTACAGCATTCAAACCGATGGATCCAAGCTCATTCGCCTAACCGATGATTCCGGAACTGTTGCAACTCCCGCCTACTCCCGCGACGGCTCTCGGCTCTATTTTGCCTCGACACGGACTCGAACTGCAGACTACGAGTGGGAGATCTTCGTCATGGCTGCCACCGGCGGTGAGCAAAAGCGACTCACCCGCGAGGCACGTCCCGAAAACTCCGCCCCCTCACTAGCGATCCTGACCGGCCTATCGCAGTAAGATACCAGGCCCGATGTCCAAGGACGCCAGCAAGAAAAGTAGCAAGCGCGCAAAGCGCGGCGCAAAGAAGGGGTCTCCGAGAGCTGACCGCTCCAAGAGGCTACTCGATTTGGTGATGCTGCTCTTGCGCGCACGAGCGCCGGTGACATTCAGAGAAATTCGCGCGCAATTTCTCTCGTATCAAACGGCCAACATCGAAGCCGGTCTGCGAGCGTTCGAACGGGACAAGGCCGACCTTCTCGAATTGGGCGTACCGGTTCGCTACATAACCCCCGACGAAGACTCTTCGGTGGAAGATGGTGGCTACGTCGTCGAGCTAAAGAAGTATCGCCTGCCCGAGGTTCATCTCACCACAGATGAAATCTCAGCGCTGGTACTTGCCACCTCCGTAGCTCGGGCGGTTCCAGGCAATAGCCACGCTCGCATCTGCGACTTGGCTCTTCGCAAGCTCGCCTTCGACTACCCCGAGCCGGATACCCCCTTGGCATGGCACCCTGGGCAAGGCGCTCGAGGAGGCGGCGAGAGAGCTGTGCACGAACCCCTACTCGTTCACTTTCCCGAGGGCAAGAGCGAGGCTGAGCTAGAGCTTTCAGACCGTTTTGCCATGCTCGAGGGTGCGACTCGGCGGCGCAAGCGAGTCACTCTCAACTACAAGAGTGCTTCGAACGGCCAAGAGCAGAAGCGCGATTTGGACCCATACGGGCTCTTCTACAGAGACAAGAGCTGGCTCGTTGTGGGCCATTGCCACCTGCGCGGAGATTCCCGCTCGTTTCGTCTCGATCGCATTAGCGATCTCTCGGTCGCGCCAAGACCCAAATCGGCCGACTTCGAACGCCCCGCCGACTTTGACGTGCGCGCCTACGCATCTCGCTCCCCGTGGACCTTCACGCCAAAGCCCACCGAGATGGTGCAGCTCGAGTTGCAAGCCGAAGCACTTAGTGCGGCCAACGAGGACTTCGGAGCCGAAGCTGTCCGTGACGACGTGGAAGGTGATGACGAGCTGCGAGTGCGAATTCGTTTTGAAACCGGAAACCCCGACTTCGTCGTCTCTCGAATACTCGCCTCTAAGGGGGCCATGAAGCTCCTCGAAGGTGAGCAGTGCAAAGCACTCCTCTTAGAAGAACTCGCAGCCATCGAGGCCATTTACGCATGAGAGACGTCTCCAGCCGCATTCAACGACTGCTCTACTTGGTCCCCTACGTCGCCAAGCGCGGCGATGGTGTGCCCGTCGACGAGCTGGCAGAGATGCTCGATGTGGACAGAGAGCTCTTGCTCCGCGACATCGACATCTTGTGCCACGTGGGGCCTCCGGATGGCGATCCTGGCGAGTACCTACTCGTCAGCGTCGAAGAGGGCATGGTCTATGTCGATTTGCCTCAACGCCTAACTCGGCCTCTGCGGCTAACCCCTGCCGAGGGCTGCGGTCTTCTGCTCGGATTGCGCGCGCTTCGCGAGTCGGGCATTGCTCCCTTCGACGATGCGCTCGAGTCGGCAGAGGAAAAACTCTTAAGAGCGCTTGGACGCGATGCGGACGCAGCGGAAAACCTCGCCACCGATACTGTGGTCGCCGAGCCGGACAAAGCGGTCGCCGAGCACTTGCGCTCGCTTGTAACAGCGGCGCGAGAGCGAGAAGGTGTCTCGATTCGCTACGCGGCAGCCTCTCGAAAGAAGGCAGAGTCCCGCGACATCGACCCATACGGCATCGTTCACCACGCAGGTGAGTGGTATCTCGTTGGCCATTGCCACAAGCGCGGTGACACTCGCACCTTCCGCATCGATCGCATCGCAACTCTTGAACCCCGCGGTACGCACTTCGAGATTCCCGAGGGCTTTGATCTAGAGACCTACCGACGCGAACACCTCTACGTGCCCTCGGCCGATGCCGTCGCCGTCCAGGTCAAACTCGATTCTCTCGCGACCGCCCGCATCGGTACCAATTGGCCCATCGGCAAGGTACGTAAGAACGGCGATGGCAGCAGCGAAATCACAATCGACTGCGAGGGCTTTGAGTGGGTGACTGGGTGGGTGCTCGGCATGGGCAAACACGCTGTCATCGCTTCGCCGCCCGCAGCAGTTGGCGCAATGCGCGACCGGGTTGCTCAACTAAGAGCAGCTCTCTAGGAATCCGCTTCCTTCGGAAGCTGATTGGTGTTTCCATATAGAAACACCTGTTTCCCTCTCTCCTAGAGGCCTTGCTCAAAGACGAAAGCTGTCTCTTGCTCTGGCAAGAGCTCGGCCGAGAGAGAATAGCGACTTGCCCCCACTCGCTGCACCAAGGGTTGCATCTCGAGCCAAGGTTCAATCTCGCCAAGGTCATCGGGGGCGTTTGGGCCATTCTCTAGATCGGGCAAACGATAGGGTGTAACTCTGACTATGACACTCTCAGCCTCGCAGGCTCCTACGAGGAGCCGAATCCTGGTGTGCAACGGTGAGATTGACCCGACCTTCTGAGCGCAGTACTAAGCATGGCCCCGCGCCGTACCCGGATACTGAATCCATCTGTGATGCCGCAGATATCGGCAACTCCGCCGCGACGCGGGTTAGAGAAGCTCTCTGAGGACCTCTCTAGTCTTTCACCGTGGCATTCGGCTTCTGTCATTTCATCGTGGGGATGGTCGCCTCGAACGGGATCCCAGGGTGCAGCAAGTGATGCAGCAAAGGTGCAGCAACGAATTGAGTCCCTACGTGAGTCTTTTTCAGAGGCTTAGCGGTGGAACGACTCTTGCTCCAGAAGTGTCTAGTGCCGGCTCGTGCATGAGCACGCGCCTCACCCCTCAACAAAGGAATGGGTGTAGCTCTGACTATGACACCTTAGCGCCCGAGTGGCAGCCGAACCGCGTTGGCTAGAGTGGTGACCTCCAGGCGGTACTTGGCAGCGATCAGTGCCCAAGCACGATCGAATCGCTCACTTTGCGCCCAGCTCCGGAGGGTAAGGACTGCCTGTCCGCCTTCTTGCCCCCATCGCATACCGCTGTTCT
>JAAEPE010000496.1 GCA_024222395.1 Myxococcales bacterium | reverse complement strand
GCTGAGCCAATAACCCGTGAAGGCCGCGCCGGCCCGCGCCCTCGACATGATGGCTCCCATGATAACTACGCTTGCGAGCCCAACTACGGCAAGCATGATGCCATAGACGGTGGCAGTGCGAGTCTTTGTCCTCGCGAGGGCTATCACGACAGGTAGAAAAAAAAGGACGAATGTCGCGGCCAAGCAGATCCATGCTAGCGAGAATTGCGATTGATCGAATAGGAATGCCGTCGCGAGAGAGACGGTACCCACACAAAGCAACGCCTGCACTAGATGGGCGATTCGAACAAATGGAACTGGCGACGCGACGACTGCGAGCATCTGATACATGGCGCCCAGCATCACTGCACCGAGAAAGCCGAGAGTACCTATGTGTACGAGTGCCATCGTCCACGGCAGATTTCGCCACGCGAAGATGGTTGTTGAGTGGCTGAGGATGAGTAGGCCTGCGCTCATCATCGCAAGTGGCGCGATGAAGAAGAAGCCGAGTGGCACAGAGAGGGGAGGGCCCTGTGCCGGATCCACGCCAAAGTCGCCCATTGCATTGCTCATGAGTCGCCACGGCCGGTGACGTGCAGAAGCGCAGTGCCATCAATCGCCTCGGTGATTTCGAAGGTGATGGGGCGATCGGAAAGGTGGGGCAGTAGCGGTCGAGGGAAGCGCGGCAGCCGTGCGACGTAGACCTCGCCTAGGGCCAGGGATGCGGTGGCTTCCAGTACGCGTTCTAGAGGCTCCGGTGGTTCGAGATCAAGCAGCTCATCGATTGTGGCAGCACCATTCACGACAATGTCGATCGAAAACAGTTGAGAGCTTATCTCGCGCACCGACGCTACGTGTCCTCGCTCGGAGAGAAGCCTTAGAAGTGGAGCTGGGCGAAACGGCGTGGTCAGCGTGAGTACGCCGGCGGAGCGAACTGTCGCGAGAGTCGACAATATTTGCTCGAGCGGATCACTTCCACTGGAGAGGATGGGACGAACATCAAGAGCGAATAGATTTAGACTGGGAGTTGTTATGGCTTCGGGGGGAGCAGCCTTCGTCTCAATCGAGTGCAGCTCCTCGCCCCGAGGCACGCGCACGCCATCGAGCCACATCGAGAACATGGGCTCGGCCTGATTTGCGAACGGTCTTGCGCCTTCTTCTAGTTGGACACGTAGTACGATGCCTTGGATCATGCCCACGAAGTAGATAGCCGCGTTAGTAGGATCGGTGTCGGCGCGAAATACCCCGCTCTCTTGACCATCCTTGATGAGTTGCCCGATAAGCGAGCGTTGCATCGAGACGAGTTGTCGCAATGCATCGCGCAGTGGGCCCTTTTGAGGAGGCGAAAACAGGAGACGAGCGAGCCCCGGGTAGGATTCGACATGATTGAGCAAGCGGATCGTCAAGGCTCGTATTCTGGCAAGTGGCCCTCGAGTTTCTTCGAGCACGGCGTCTGCTACCGAACTAAGGTCTGCGCGCACCTTCTCCATCACTGCCATCAGCAGTGCCTCGCGGGAGCGGAAGTGACGAAAGAGGGCTGGCTGACTAATGCCGAGCTGCTTGGCAATCTGGCGCGTGCTCAGGCTCGTGAGTGGCGTCTCCTCCAGGAGGGACAAAGTCACCCGAATGATCTCAGCCTGCCTCTCACAGCTCTTGGATCGTCGGCTCATTTCTGTTAAGTTATCACTCGATAACAGACAAGGGCAAGTGGAGTCAGAAAGATGAGCATTGTAAGCAGCGGAATTGTAAGCTTTTTTACTCAGGACCATCGCGAGTGCGACGAAGTCTGGGCACAGGTCGAGGCGGCGGTGAACGCAAAGAACAACGAAGGGGCCAAAGTTGCTTGGACGTCATTTGACAAGATGCTTCGCGCTCACCTCGCCATGGAAGAAGAGGTTCTCTTCCCTGCCTTTGAGAAGGCGACAGGGATGACTGGTGGCCCAACGGCGATGATGCGAATGGAGCACACGCAAATGCGCGGCATGCTCGAGCAGATGTCCGAAGACGCCGAGTCAGGCGACTTAGAGAGTCTCGCAGATCAAGGCGACACGCTGCTCATGCTCATTCAGCAGCACAATATGAAAGAGGAGAACATACTCTATCCAATGTGCGAGCAGAATCTGTCCAGCCATTGGGCACAGCTGGGCCCAGTGGCCGAGCAGATGTATGAGGCCGGGCGTAGCAAGTGAGTGTGCACCTGCCGGCTACGTAGACAACAACCATCTACGAGAGCGGATCAATTCAAGCACTCTCACCAGAGACGTTCAAGAGCATGAGGCGCTGGATGTGGTTCAGAGTTCTTCCTGAAGCGATGATGATGCTTGGAGCCATCGTTATCTTTGGGCTAGACCGCCGAGCATACTAATTGATGGTATATCCCGCATGGGTCACCCAGGCTTTGCAGTCATCAACTGAGATCGTATCCATCGCCGCTGCGACAGCCATGTCGAATGCCTCGCGAGTCATGGTGTCGAGCTTCCGCATGTCGTCTTTCATGTTCGCCCATGCCTTTTCAATGGGATTGAATTCGGGAGAGTACAGTGGGAGGTAGAGGACGTCCGCTCCGGCATCTCGAATGGCATCTACACACGTTGCGTTCTTGTGAACGTTAAGATTGGGTGTAACTCTGACTATGACACTCTCAGCCTCGCAGGCGGGGATGTCCCGGGATGTCCCAGACGCTGTTAACATTTAGGTAGCAGTTCCACCCGATCCAACAAAGGATCGGTTAACCCAAAACAAAGGAACCGCTGATGAATAGAGTATCAAAGAAAACGAGAAAAGCCCTCACTGAGATCATGCCACTGGGGACGGTCCTTGAGGATTTGGTCAGAGAGAACCTCCGGGAGTTCGTCTTTCAACAAGGAATGGCGGCGCTTCACAACGTCCTCGAGGAAGATCGGACGAGACTCTGTGGGGCGCGGTCTGAACGAGGTGACCATGAGGCTCGGAGAGCCGGAAGTGCACCTGGCGAATTGGTGCTTGGTGGAAGGAAGGTCGCTGTCACGCGGCCCAGAGTTCGCAATGCTGACGGCGAAGTAATGCTGAATAGATATCAGTACTTTTCTCAGAACGATCCACTGGAAGAGAGGGCGCTGGAGCAGATGGTCATCGGGGTGAGCACTCGAAAGTACCAATGATCATTGAGAAGAAGTCCCAGCCGGCATGGACACTCGAAGCACGAGCAAGAATGCCGTAAGTCGTCGCTTTGTCGCGGCAACGAAGAAGCAGCTTGCTGACAGCCTTCGTGCTCCTCTGGGAGATCTGGACATCCAGACCGTCATGCTCGATGGGATTCAGCAGGGAACTCATCTTATCGTGATTGCACTCGGTATCGATGCCAACGGCACAAAGCACGTACTGGGCTTCTGGGAGGCTTCTACAGAGAATACAGAGGTGTGCGTTCCCCTTATCAGTGACCTTGTCACGCGAGGCTTGAATTCGCAACGGTCAACGCTTTTCGTCATCGATGGAGGTAAGGCTCTCCGCAAGGCGATTTCTCTTGTCTTTGGCAAGCGGGCAGTCGTGCAACGAAGTCAGATCCACAAGATGCGCAACGTTGCAGGGCATCTTCCCATAGAGCTTCAGCCGAGCGTTCGTAAGACGATGCGTGAGGCCTACGCCAGCAAAAGTCATAAGACCGCACTTGCCAGCCTCAAGCTCCTTGCTAGCAGCCTAAAAGAGGGCCTTCCAGGAGCGGCAGGCTCACTGCGCGAAGGGCTCGAAGAGACGCTGACCATCAAGCACATTGGGCTCGCCAAGCTCCTTGAGCGCAGTCTCTCCTCAACGAATCTCATCGAATCTCAATGGCAGCGTTCGCCAGATGACTCGCCGGGTGAAGACTTGGAAGTCCGGAACAATGGCGCTGCGCTGGGTTGCTTCTTCGGTTTTCGATGCGCAGAAGAAGTTTCGCCGACTGCAGGGATATAAGAATATCTGGCTCCTCGGGAGAATCTGTGGTTGAAACCGACCTGTAACGTCCTCGTTGAGAGAGCTACACTGCTAGATCGCAGCTCAGGGTCAGTGACTACTTGATAGCCTGGCTCGTCCCGCCTCATCGCGACCTGACGAGCCAGGCGTTGCCGGCCCGAGTATTGGCGTTTGGCGCACTTGGCAAAGCTCGCGTTTTTTGGGGGGGCGGAACAGGCGCAGACGACCGCGCCAATCGTAAGAGGTGTGCCCGAGTTGTTCATATTGGCGAGCGGCACCAAAACAACCTGCCCACCTCTTTGTTACGCATGCAGTCAACAAAGACGTTAGTGCCCAACAAGGCAGATAAGGCAGGATGCAGCTTACAGCGCCGCTCAATCGAGTGCAGAAATTCAAGTACTTTGTGTTCAAGGTT
>JAAEPE010000495.1 GCA_024222395.1 Myxococcales bacterium | reverse complement strand
GTGGGCCGCTGGCGAGAGCACATCGCCCTTCTCGAGCGCCGATCAATGACGAGTGCGGATACGCAAGAAAGGCGCGCACTCGCCCTCCGCATTGCAAACGTAACGGCAGAAGAACTCGCAGACCATCGTGGAGCCTTCGAGTGGTACAGCCAGGCCCACGAACTTAGCCCTGATGCCACGACCATAGGTGAGCTGCGTCGGGCGGCGGAGTCATATGGTCTCTGGCGCGAACTGGCGAACGTCTACGAAGGCGATCGAGAGCAGCTTAGAGGCGGAGCGGGCATTTCCGACACTCACAGTTTCGTCCAACTCTGCAAGGATATTGCCCAGATTGCGGAAGCCAAACTTCGCGATCCAAAGCGGGCAATCGACGCTCTATTACGACGCACTCGAAGTCTCTCCGCAAGATCAACACCCAATGATCGAGGCCGAGCGTGTCGCCCAAGAAGCCGATCGAAGGCCTGTTTGGGAACGACTGCTCGAGTGCTTCAGCTTGCCCATCGCCGCAGCCGTGGGCGAGGAGCGTATCCAGCTTCACCGTCGGCGTGCAACGCTGCGCGAAGACCAGACTCGCGACCCAGAGGGCGCTCTCGACGACCTACTCGTCGCATTCTCCTTGGGCGCCCGAACGCAGCAGCATACGCGAGGCACTCTACATTTGGCGACCGCAACCGCGACCACTGGCAGCGCATTCTCACCACAGAGACCGCTTTGGCCGAGCGAGCATCGACGAATGCGGAGCGCCTCGCAATCTTGCGACGCAAGGCGGAGGCCTACGAGAAGAATGCAAACGACCACGTGCGCGCATTCCAAACGCACATCACCGCCTTCATATTGTCTCCGGAAGACGAAGAGACTCTCAGTCACCTCTGGCGCCTGGCAAGGCACGTTGGTCGCTATGCAGACTTCCAGCGCAGCCCCCAAATGGAGCTCCCTGGGGCTTCGATCGCAGCAGGCGAGACCGCTCCCAATGCCGGCTGTCTGCGGGCTGCCGCCAAGAAAGCTCGTCGAGAGGCAACCCAAGAACTCAGCATCAGCGACTTGGTCGATGACGGAGAACCTGGTGGCATGTCGGAGGCTACTATCGACGAGGATCCGGAACTGGCCCAAGCGCTCATCGCCAATGAATCGCCAGTCGGGGAAAGCACACAGGAACTCGACATCAGCGAACTACTCGACTCGGATCCAAGCGCACCGGTACACGATCCCACGATGGAGTTGCGCACTGAAGACCTGATAGAAGCTCTCGGTCGCAAGCCCCTGAGCACGCCACCACCCCCGCCGCAGGCCCCAAAACAGCGCAATCCTGGGCAGGAGCCGCCGCCACCACCGCCCAAGCGCCCCGAGATCCAACCGATGCCCGGAGTAGCCCAGGTCAAGGTCGCCAGCAGCACTGTAGGCCAAGTGACGTTGCAGACCTCGGAAGTCGGGGCAACGCGTCAAGCCCTACCCTGCTCACCTGTGCGGGCCTATTCACCCCCCTTGGTCCGAACTCGCGTTCGTCTACTGCAAATTGCCGGCAGATAGCAAAGCCGGCAAGCTGCGCTGGCACTACCGTGCAGCCGAAGTCTGGGAAACCGGTGCTAAAGAACTCACGCGTGCGTTTGATGTGTTGGCAACCGCACTTCGTGCTGCCCCCAACAACACAGAGACGCGCGACAGGCTGTTTCAAGTTGCCAGCACCCGCAATGAGTGGGACAGACTTGCACTCCTCTACGATGGGGCCGCCGACTCAGCTGGCTCAGCCGAAGCGGCAGCCGAGTTACTAATGCAAGTCGCCACCATTCGCGCGACACAGGGGCGTCTTCGAGAGACAGAGAGCCTCTATCGCCGCGTCCTTGGCATGCGTCCGAACGACGTCAGGGCTCGCAAAGCACTCGAATAACTCTATCGTTCAGAAGAACGCTGGGTAGATTTGGCAGCACAACTTGAGGAGCGCACTGATCCTCGTCAGGGTTCGGCTGTTCCCGTAGCACAGAGGCCAACACTCCTCAGAGAGCTAGTCGACCTCTACCCAGACAAACTCTCACGCCCCCACGATGCGATTGACACTTTGGAGCGACTGCTCTCTATCGAGCCCGAGAACACGCAGGTACTCGACGAAGTAGCAACGGCGTACGAGAGCATTGGCAAATGGAGCAAGGTGATCCAAGCCCCTCACCAGATTCTGCGACCTCGCGGATGGAGGGGACAGCGCGAGGGAGGCACTGCGCCGCATCGGGCACATCTACGAGGAGCAACTCAAGCTCCCAGATCGAGCCATCGTCGCCTACTCCAAACTACTCGCCGAGTGGCATCGCGATGGCGGAGCATTCCAAGCCCTCGATCGTCTCTACCTGTAGTACGCACGCTGGGAGGACCTCGATGCAATCCCGCGTCAGCGAGCCTCCATAGCTCGCGAACCACAGGAGCGCGCCAAGCTGCTACATCGCCGCGCCAAGCTGATGCTGGAGTGGCTCGATGCGCCGGACGACGCAGCGGCAGCCCTAAGGCACGCGCGCACGATCGACCCCGAGAGCCGCGAACTCGCCAATGATCCTTCCGAGAATCAAAGATGTGGATGCCGATACGCGAGCGGAACTCATGCTGCGACTCGCCAGCGCCTTCGACGGACTCGAGCGCCCCGACGATGCCTACCAGACGCTGATCGGCGCCGACCGACTGCACCGCGGCAACCTCTTGGTCAAACTCGCACTTGGTGAATACCGCTATCGCGCAAGACGGTGGCGCGAGGCTGCACTTCACCTGAGCGCCCTTGCGGATCGAGAAGACGCTCACAGACATCCCTCGAGTGTCGCCCACGGTCTGTATCATGCCGCCTTGGCGGAGATTCGCTCGCTAAGGCCAGAGAAGGCCGAACCTCTCTATAGGGCCGCGCTAGATCTCAAGGGCAACTACGGCCCCGCGCTGCGGGCTCTCGCAGAAGTCGAACTTGAACGCGGCAATACCGAGGAGGCCTGCGAGCTACTGACCAAGCAGGCCGTCGCAACCGAGAGTCCAAAGGAGCGACTCCGCCTATTCGAGGCACTCGGTGATATGTGCATGCAGGAGCTTCACGACGAGCAACGAGCACGAGTCTGCTACGAGGCAGCCCTCCGAGCTGCCGAGCCCCTCGATTCCGAACACATGCCGCTCTTGCAGAAGCTCTTGGCTCGTCAAGTCGCCGCCGGCGAGCGTGCAGATTGTGGTTGCACCTGCGAGTTGCTCGCCTCCTTCGCGCAAGACGCCAAAGGGCGTTGCGAACGCCACATCGAGGCGGCCCAACACTTCATCGACGCAGAGCTTCCCGAGGAAACCAGATCTGCGGCCGACAGAGCGGTTGGTGCCGACGCCTACGACCTCGTTGCCTGTGACATGGCGTCGGAGTTGGCGATGAAAGCTCGTGACCACGAGGCCGCGGCCGCCATGCTTGGCCCCCTACTGAACCACCGAGAAGGAACGGATTCGGATCCTAACGCCAACGATCTGGCGTTGCTCTGGACACGGCTAGGCGATGCCAGGAGGGAACGGGGCGACAACAAGAGCGCAGAGACATGTTTCGAGAAGACTCTGGAGGTGAGCCCGCAATCCTCTGGGGCCATGTCGGCACGGCGCACGCTCCTAGCTCTGTGGGAAGGCCGTCCGGGCAAGGCCAACACGATGCGCAACTTCAGAAAGAACTCTGACATCCAACTCGCTGAGCGCAGATGATATCTTGGTCTACGCCCTAGGAGAGAGTCGCGATGGAGACGCTGATGGCGGCCGTTGTGCACTCGAACTCGCGGCGACACTCGGCTACCAATACTCAGAGACCGACGTCGCTTTCTTGGCGCGCCATTCGACCAAAGTGATGGCAGAAGATGAGGCGTACAAAGGTTCACTAGACAACCAGACTCGCCAGACGCTCCTCGCGGATGCAGACGACGAACCCCTGGCTGTCATTTGTGCGACCCTGTGGGAGAGCGCTGCTCTTCTGTGGTCCGACGTTGAGGCCGCGCTCGTGAGTGGCGGAGTGACTCAAGCTAGCCGCATCACAGCGACGGGCAAGCTTCGAGCCGCTGCAGTCTTTACTCGCATAGCCCGGGCCATGGCAGCGCCGGCAACAATTCTCTACAAGAGCGAAGCTCCTGATGCCCCAGATATGCAGGTCATCTGCGTCTCCCCTCCGGTAATCGTATTTGGCCCTCGCCTCGCCGAAGTTGGGGCTGATCATGAGCCGGTTTCTGATTTAGAGCTCCGATTCATCTTGGCTCGAGCCGCCGAATTGGCGCGGCCCTCGCGCATCATTGCCGCCGGCCAACCACCGAAGCGCTTCGAACAGCTGATCTCCTCCCTCTGGCGTATCTTTGGCGAAGCCGACAGCAATGGCGAGGTGAGCGAGCAGCAACACGCAGATGACGCGAGGCTGCGCACGACCCTGCCTGTACGCGCCCGTGCCACACTGGAGAGCCTGCTGAGCTCTAGGCCACAACCAGCCGGAGCAGCGGCCCCAGCCCAATTCCTCCAAGCCTGTGAACGCGCGGCAGACAGAGCGGGCCTGCTTCCATGCGGCGACATCGACTCCGCTCTGCGATACGCCTCTCAGCAGGACGATCAAACACACTTGCTCCGCATGCCACTGCAGCATGAATATCTCGCAACCCGCGCCAAGCTGGGCATCGGCGTCAAGAAACGGTAGTCTCCCCCCGTGTATTTGGGCAGAGTTATTGGCAGCGTCGTCGCGCGCCGTAAAGTGGCAGGTCTCGAGGGAGCGAAGTTTCTCGTTGTACAGCCACTAGACGACCGTCTTGATGAAAGCGGGCCGTTCCAGGTCGCAGTCGATACCGTGCAAGCGGGCCCGGGTGATCTCGTCTACCTCGTCGGTTCCAGAGAGGCGGCCCTGGCTCTAGATCCCTACTTCGTTCCAGTAGACGCAGCCATCATCGGCATCGTCGACAGAATGCATCGCCCTGAACGCGGTGATGATGAGCAGAACTGGACACCATGAGGCTCTGCAAAGTCATCGGCAACGTAACCGCATCAGTCAAGCACCACACCTACAACGGCCTGCCTCTCATGATTGTGCAACCACTCGACGGAACGTCGATGGCCGAGCGGGGCGCTAGCCTCTTGGCAGTAGACACAGTGCAAGCCGGTCCAGGAGATCAGGTCCTGGTCATGTCTGAGGGCAGTGGTGTCCGACAAATTCTGAAGACCTCGCCAACGAGTTCGCCAATCCGCTCCGTCATCGTCGGCATCGTCGATGCGGTGACGGTCGACGAAGGCGGAGAATCCTGATGTCTCGTCAACACAGGTCTGAGATTATCAAGACAGCACACAAGCTAGACGCACGTGCCTGGGTGGCGAACCACGATGGCAACATCAGTATTCGGCTCGGCGACAATCGCTTTCTCGCAACACCAACGGCAACCGCGAAGGCTGACGTCTGCGAGAAGAACCTCATAGAAGTCGACAGAGCGGGAAAACGCACGGCTGGCACGGCTCGCCCATTCAGCGAGATCGCGATGCACCTAGCGGTCTTCGCCGAGCGTCCAGACGTCGGCGCAGTGGTGCACGCTCATCCTCCCTATGCGACTGCCATAGCTTGCAGCGGCTCAGGCATCATCGAGCGGCCATTCCTAGCAGAAGCCATCGTCTCGATTGGTCCGCTCATTCCAACGTTACCCTTTGCGGCCCCGGGCGCTGCATCCGTGAAGACTATCACTCAGAGCGCCAAGCAGGTCGATTGCGTACTGCTCGCGAATCACGGCGTCTTTAGCTGGGGCGCGACCCTGGAGCTCGCCTATTTGCGAATGGAGTTGGTGGAGCACCTGGCCCGGATTGCCACACTGGCACAAGCCACAGGCGGCGTCCAACCACTACCAGAGAGCATCATCGATCCTCTGCTCGGGTCACGAGCAAAGGCTGGCCTCGGACATGCGGCAGACCGGGCCATGGATTTTGCGAATCGCCCAGTGATCGCCTGTGCTCCAGCGCCGCACAGCCGCACACCAATTCTGAGCAGGAAGCCGTCACAATCGTCGGCAGCCACCCCCTCTTCTGAGCAGCTTGCTGCCATTATCAAAGAAGAGATAGCGAAGCTCCTCAGCTAGACCGTCGAGCGGAAAGAATGACCGAGGATGGTGAGTTCTGATTCTTCGAGTGCAAGGCGCGAATGAGGATTTTGCCGGGGAAAATGACGAAATGAGCAACGCTGCAATCGGGAAAGCAGGACCATCAGACCGATCATTGTCTACGCTCGGCGGTCTAGCACTGCGGCCGGGGATCATTTCGTGAGGCGACTCAGTTCCTCAGGCCGCAACGCATCATCAGGCGATAGAAATGCCCCCGGTCGACGCCGGCGGCCTTCGCAGCCCGTGTCACGTTGCCCCCCTGCGCCTCGAGAATGTCGGCAAGATAGAGGCGTTCGAAGTACTTTGTCCACTCCTCCCGACCGGCCTTGACGGGCCTTGAGATATCGATGGACGGCGTGGGAGCCGGGCGCCCTTCCTGGAAGGCGTTCGCATTGGCTGCGCTCTGTCCAACGGGATCGGCCTTCCCCTGCTGAATGCAGTGCCGAAGGTGTTCGCGCAGCTCACGCACATTGCCGGGCCAGCTGTAACGGGCCAAGCGTGCGAAGAAGTCGGGAGTGCAGAGCCCATCAGCTAGTGACTCTAGGTCGACACCAAGCTCAATGAGAAGTGCCTTCACCAAGGGCGGAAGGTCCGCAGCTCTTTGCCTTAGAGGCGGGACGTGGGCAATAGCGCTGCTCAAATAGCCATGTAGTCGAGAATCCACAGCCCCCTCGTTGACGGCCTTGCGAACATCGGTGGAACTCGACGATACGATTCGCAAGTCGGCGACGGCTCCAGGTCCCCCGTTTAGAAAAACTCTCAAGAGTCGCGATTGGAGCTCGTGGGACATTTCCGAGATCTGAGCCAAGTATAAGGTGCCGCCTGCAGCGGTCTCAAAGGCGTCGATGAGACTTCTCTCAACTTGCTGATGCGTACCGGTGCAGTCCACGATGTGAAACGGGCCAGCCCTTCTCGAGCTCTGTCGGTGCACAGCACGTGCGACGCTCTCTTTTCCTGACCCCGCACCTCCTAGGAGCAGCAAAGGAGTCTCCGCACTGGCCACTCTAGCAAGATCCACAAAGAGGTCGCGCATAACACCTGAGTTGCCTACGAGATGAGCAAAGCTGACCTCACGAGATCTCCGGACGTGTAGTGAGGAGGACATCGGCTCGAAATAGATCTTGGACTCACCAACTTGGATAGTTGCCGGCCTGCGAAGGTGAGCTCTCTGTACCTCCACCTCGTTGACTGAAGTTGCGTGGTCCGGTGCGAGGCTAACGATGTCGATGCGATCGGTCCTAGAGATCATCTCACACTGAAATTTCGCAACCGTCGGGTCGCTTAGGGTCAAATCAGCAAAAGCATCGCCACCGATGGAGGCGCTGATATCTGTCGAGACCAGCACCTTGCCCTTGTCATGCCCTTCTACGACCTCCAGACGAAACTGGGGATAGCTGCAGTAATCTGGACCGGCGTCGAGAGTTGGATCATCGGAGTGGAATTCGCGTGGGACGGCAAGAGTCATGGGGGGACGGCTCCTTGGAATTGGGATTCCTCCCTACAGGCAGCAAAGCGTATGCCACAATATTTCCCTTATGGTTCTCGACAACTACAAACCAATGGGGAATTCTATTCCACCCCTGAGGCCTCTGCCCCCAGTCTGGGAGTCCACTGAGCACCCCAGGTGGCTCGCAACCACTGGCGCATATTGGTCGAGGGAAGCACCGCTAGTGGAGCCCAAGAGATCGAAGCCTCCGAGCAGGACTCGGAGGCTTCTTTGAGACCAATAGTGTAGTGCGAGGAGGGGGACTCGAACCCCCACAGCGATAAAGCCACTAGCTCCTTAGGCTAGCGCGTCTACCAGTTCCGCCACCCTCGCGAGTATTGGTTGGCCGCTGATTTATAGGGACATTGCTACGGTGTCAAGCCTTTGTGGCGACGAGATCAATCCCTACAATCCTCATCTTCCCAAAATGGAACTCCCAACCCAAGATCGGCAGCACGCGATGACGCGCTCAGGGCACGTACTGGCCCTCTACACGGGACTCTCTGTTGTGGCGCTATTCATTTCGGCGGGCCGAGGCTCGGTAGATCTCTATCAACTCGACGAAGCCGTAAGTGGGGCGAGTCTTCTGCTCGGTCCAGCAATCGGTCTTGGCTTGGGTCTTGTTGTCGTATTTCTATCCAGACTCTCTGTGGAGAACTTCCTGTGGGCAAAGCACCTGCACAGCGAATTCCGCTCAATCCTTGGTGAGCTCAGCGGCCGGGAGATTCTCATCCTCGCGCTGGCGAGTTCTGTTGGCGAGGAGCTTCTCTTCAGAGGCGCTCTCATGCCCTGGCTTGGCATATGGGCGCAGGCGGCCCTCTTCGGTGCCCTGCATTTTGGCCCTGGCAAGCGCTTCTTGCCTTGGACGATCACCGCGCTCGCCGTTGGGGTCGGCTTCGGTTTCCTCGCCCATTGGACCGGCAACCTCGGGGCGCCAATCGTCGCTCACTTCACGATCAATTTTCTCAACTTGCACTTCATCGTTCGCACCGACATCGCCGCGATCTAGCCGCCCGGCATTCAACGGCTTTCCTTGCACCCCTCAGCCGTCTTTGCGGATTCTTTGCCCCGCAGTGCCGGCGCGGCTAGCCTGGTCCCTATGAGACGCCTGCGCTGGCCCACACAGCTTCGCTACCTGCCCATTCTTGCTCTAGTGGCAGCCACTCTCCCAGCCCTTTGGACGGCGAGAGCAGCCGACGAGTTTTCGAGTGGTGACAAGCTGCGAACGCTCTACAGCAACCACTTCGGATTCACCGACGATGGCTTGCCACAGGTCACTATCGAGATCATGGGCGGTCAGAACGAGGTGAAGCTTGGCGCAACGTCTGGATTGCTACTGCTGCCCGACGGTGACGGTGGTTCGCGGGTTCGTGGAATCTCAAGCTGGACCGTGACTGTGGAAAACAATCGTCCAGCGAAGGTCCGCGAATGGATAGTGGTTGCCCACTTTGCCTCAGACGACAGCATTGATGCAGAGATCGAGCTGGCCAAGTGGAAGAAAAAGGGGCACCAGGTCCATTCCTTCGAGGTGGGAACAATCTTCGCCGTGCAGGGAGAGGTGCTCGACACTCGCGAAATTCTCGTGGCCATCGATCCGGTAGCGAAGGGCAAGGGCTTGGCAAAGTCTCGTGAAATGCACCGGCGTTCGGGCATTGAGGCGACGGTGCACACCGAATTATTGCGGCGGCCGAGCGGAACCATCGTCGCGCGCAGCGGAGATATGGAAGTACGCAACTCGTCGGTTCTCTGGTTCGCAAATTCGAAAGCCAAAGGCACCATCTCTGTGAAGAACGTCGAAGTTGGCGGCAGCGGATCGCAGCTCTCAACTAGACGCACTGACCGCAAGTACTTCGGTTCGGTCTACGTCACCATCGGCAGCGACGGCAAGCTCGCGGTCGTCAACGCGGTCGCCGCCAACGATCTTCTCAAGGGACTCGTGCCTTCTGAGATATTCCCGGTCTCTCCGATGGAATCACTCCGAGCACAGGCTGTGGCGGCGCGAACAGAACTCCTACAAAAGCTCGGTGGTCGCCACTTCGGGGATCCGTTTCTCCTCTGCGCAAGCCAGCATTGTCAAGTCTACTCTGGGGCCGGTCACGAGCACCCGCGTACTAATAGTGCTGTCTCGACGACCCGCGGTCAGGTGATGATCGACGCGAAGAAGGAACTGGTCGACGCACGCTACAGTGCAACTTGCGGAGGCCACAGTGAGCACAACGAGGTGGCCTGGGGCGGTGAAGCAGATCCTGTACTCCGCGGTCGACTTGATGGCCCACAGAACGCGACATTCAAGAATGGTATTACTGAGAAGAACCTAAGAAATTTTCTCGATGGCTCGAAAGACTCATACTGCGCCAAGACGAAATACTCCAAAGGTCGCTTTCGCTGGAAGGTCACAGCAAACGTCAATGCGCTGTCGAAGCGCATTGCCAGCAAGTATCCAGGTGTAGGTAGGCTAAGGCGCATCAGGCCGCTCACACGCGGGATTTCTGGGCGCATATCCCATTTACAACTCGTTGGTAGTGCTGGGACCGCCACAGTCGAAGGTGAACTGGTCATCCGTCGGCTTCTCGGCGGTCTGCGCTCATCCCTGTTCCGCACGGTCACCAAGGGCCCGGCGAACCGCCCTGAGCAGTTTGAGTTTCACGGAGCTGGCTTTGGCCATGGTGTCGGTATGTGCCAGGTAGGGGCGATTGGCATGGCGAGCGAAGGCGCCAAACTTGGTAGCATCCTCAGGCACTACTATAGGGGCGTGAGTCTCCGCAGAATCTACTGAAATTTTGCAGTACACGGTTGCTTTTGAATCGAAAGGCTTTGACTGAGAGCTTCCAAAGCGGCCTACTAGTCTTGGTTGGGGCCGATTTCGAGGGTCCGTACGCTAGCAACACAGACTGCTTGATTCGCGGCAAGAAGGTTGGTGGTGCTGCACAAGAGGAGTGTTCATGTTGTTAGGCAAAGTGAAGTGGTTCAACGACGCCAAGGGTTATGGCTTCATTACCCACGAAGACGGTAGAGACGTATTTGTCCACTATTCCACCATCACGGGTGATGGATTCAAGACGCTTACCCAGGGCCAAGAGGTCCAGTATGAGGCTGAGGATGGCCCTAAGGGTTTACATGCGTCGCTGGTGCTCAAGGCACCGGGCTCCGACGAAGCACAACCTAAATAGTCATCCTGCACAGTCGTGCCGAGCAGTGGCCCATTATTCGTGGGCGCTCGGCGCTTGCCGGTATTCCGCCGCCTAGACCGCCGAGCGGAAACAATGATCGGTCTGATGGTCCTGCTTTCCCGATTGCAGCGTTGCTCGTTTCGTCATTTGCCCCGGCAAAATCCTCATTCGCGCCTTGCACTCGAAGAATCAGAACTCACCATCCTCGGTCATTCTTTTGGCTCGACGGTCTAGGTGGGTGCTCGAAGCCGAGTGAGCAACCGCTTGCTAGCGGTATAGACCGGTTACCCGGTATCCGTCCTGCCCGTTCTCAAGGACGAGTGTGATGATGTCACCCCCAAGTTTGATGACCAGGAAGAGTTCAGCGCCCCGGGCATCTAGCCCACTGGGAAGCGCACCAAAGCTGCGCCGGTAGCCGGCAGCGGATAGCAGCTTCCAGTCGCGAATCCGTCTCGAAGAGAGTTCTCCTATCACGGTCTTGTAGATCGCCGCGATATCGGCGGATGTCTTTGCGACCACCCTGCCTCCGGAATGAAATGGCCCGGCGCTGATCTTCGCTAGCTTGGCGTGATTGCCTGCGACGAAGGCCGCAAGCCAGAGGTTGGCCGTGTGTTGCGCTGCAGGATCGCGAGGCGTGGCCAGGTTGGCCGTCGCACGCGCGCTAGCTGCGACAGCATCTGAACGCGACGGAGCCGGAGCCGCCCGCTTCGCCCGGCGTTTGCGGTTATTGCGGAGGAGTTGGCTATCGTCGAGCCCCCGGTCCCCGCCCCTGGGCGGAGATGCCAAGATGAAAGGTTCTGCGCCAAACGTTCCACACTGTCGCCAGTCGCGATGAAAGGACCAGTGCATGTAGACCTTTCCATCAGGGGACCGAATCTTGGAAGGTGTGCTTTCGTAGGGGCCGGCGGTATCGATGACATCTAGGGCTGCGACATCAAAGCTCAAGATGCCCGATGGCTCGACGATTGTCATCTTGTCGATGCTGCCATCAGGGTTGATGATGATTTCGAGTTTGGTGGCAAGGTTCCAGTTGTTGAGCTCGTGGGAAGAACTCTTGCCATCGAGATCGCCGAGGAATCCAAAGCCCCAGAGCTCGTGAATACGCCGGTGCATTCGAGCGATGTAGACAGCAAAGGGAGCGGCGCGCGTCTTCAGGGCAGTTTGATTGCTCGGCCTCACCGATGGCGTGAAGTTCTCGAGACTACTTTTGAGCATGCCGAGTTTGCGCTCCCATCGTCCTCGTCGTCGGCTCTGCTTGCGACGAGCCACAGCCCGCTCTTTATCGGCAACTTCCTTGCCGACGATGCGTTCGTAGTCCTCTTGCTCCAAGCGCAGCTTCGGGCCGGCACGGCCCTTCTTTCCGCGCTTGCCACGGCTACCGCCCGAGCCAGGATCGCTCTCGACTTCTTCGGCCGGCTCTCCCGAGCTTCCAAGTGCGCCACGGCCCTCGATGTTTCGCATAGCCAGGAGCCCCGGTGTCTCGCTTGGGCTGTCATCGCCGGACTCGCCATCGTCGCCTTGAGTTCCATCTTCGCCGCTGTGTCGTACGACCACCTCCCCCTCCTCACTGCCAGAGGAATCATCAACCTCGCGATCCACGTCCATTGCTGTTTCTTCGAGCTCTTCGAGTTGCGCGATTTCCTCTTCCTCACCACCAACTTGGTCGGAGGTAATGTCGCTCTCCGCCGACGCGACACGTTCGCCGTCACTCTGCTTTGAAAGATTGGTCTCCGTCGCGTGGGTTTCCTCTGCGACGTCACGGTTCTTGTCTGAGAGAAAGCGTGCGTCATCCGGCGCAGCTTCCACTTCGTTCTCGTCCGGAGTTTCCACCGACTTCATCTTGGGTGCGGCTGCGATCTTGGGGGCCGGAGGAGGTGGCTCGGCTGCAACCATTGGCGTGGGAAGTGGAATCACGGGGACAGGCTCAGGCTCAGGCTCAGCAAGCTCCTCGAGTTCTTCCGTGAGGTCGAGAATCTCGTCAGGAAGGAGGGCCACCTTGGGGAGAGAAAGCGTGGTTTCCTCCTCATCTGTTTGCGGAGTCGGCTCCGAGAGCATTGCCACCTCAACTCTCTCTGGTGGTACCCCAAACTGCGCCACGATCTCGGTACTGCGGTCTAAGAACACTTCGCAATCGAGAGGATGCTCCGCAAGCGGCTTGTCTGAGGCCTCTTCCAGGAAGTCATAGAGGCCTCGATCGCCATCACTTGGCGGGGCGCCATAGGGATAGAGCAGATTTGATGTCCACTCGAAGAGCACGTGGGCCTGACTCCCGCACGGGCCCTGCCAACCTTCGAACGTGCTGCCCTCACCGATGGTGGCGGTCAGCTTGACGAGACTGCCACGCTCCAGAGATATGGCGCAGTCCGTACCGCACAGGATCCCAGTAGGCACAGAAGAGACAACTCCCGCTCCGTCGCCACCGACGACGACCCGGAGCATGGGATCGGGAATTTCACGGGTGGCCTCGTAGAGCCAAGCAGCACCGGGATGCGCCCCTGCCGAGACAGCCATTGTGGCCACGAGCAGCCACGAGCTATGTCTTCGGTTACGCCCCACGAGTGACTCCATATTAGCGCGAAGTCCAGCCCTCGGCCGCAACCGGTTTCGACCCGAACGAGGTGTTAGGGGTTGCCAGGCCTGGCTACATTTTGCGCCTGGCTACATCTTGCGATAGACACCAACCACGATGCCCACGATATCAACTGAGCGGAATTCTTCTTTCCCCACGTAGATAGGCGACATATTGCAGTTTGCGGGCTGGAAGCGGATGCGGTCCCCCTCTGGGTAGTACCGCTTCACGGTGGCCTCGCCCTCGATCATAGCGACGACCGTATCTCCCTTGTTTGCACTGGCGGTCTTCTTTACGAAGACATAGTCGCCATTGTGGATGCCGTCTTCGATCATGGATTCACCGACGACCCGCAAACCAAAGACCTCTGTATGGCCTCCGAGAAAGAAGCTATCGACTCTGACCGTATCCTCAACAGCTTCCACAGCGAGCAACGGCTCTCCCGCGGCAACGCGCCCGAGAATAGGGACTTCACGCATGTCCTTGCCGAGCTCCATTCCCACGGGCACAGTCTTGGGACCTTGGTGAACCGGCCGCATGGCCCGCGACTTCAGATTATCCCGCTTGAGGAAGCCTTTCTTTTCCAAGGCCTTGAGATGATCATTAACCCCGTTGGTGGAGCGAATACCGAAGAACTCTCCGATCTCACGCAGGGTCGGAGGAAACCCCCTCTCATCTATAGAACAGGTAATGTAGTCGAGAATCTGGCTCTGGCGTTTGGTTGGCTCGGCTGGCATGGAATTCTTTTCCCTGGTTTGACGTTGGTAGGTTGGCAGAGGTCGGTAGGTAGGCAGAGACTGCTGATGCGCTCAGCAATGAGTACCCAATTAACTGAACAAACGAAGCGTACTGAACAAATATCACGGCGTCAATAAATGGGCCAGTGCTCCTACTGCCCAACGAACATCGCTTATGATCCCAACCACTTCACCGCCAATGCCTGCGTTCCTCCTATGCGCCTTGCTGCTCGGCGCAACGACTCTTGCCTGGGCGCAAACCAGCGTGGATGAACGAGCCACGACGGCTCCCAGATCTTCGCCTCCAGTCTCTTTGGCAGCTATCGAGGCCATTGCGCAGGGAGAAGCAAAGTGGCGAGACCTGGAGGTCCTAGCTCGCGGTGCTGCACAGCCAGATCGGGTACTGGCTGGCCCAGCGGCACTGACCGCGAGCGAACTCGCCCACACCCTCGACGCATTCGATATCGATGCCAAAGAAATCCCTCGGGCGAGCCTTCGAACCCTCGAGGCTCAGTGGCTCGAAATCGCGACCAACTCCGAGCGCTGGGTCGACATACGAATCTACGCGCTCGACGTGGCAAGCCGCCTGGACAAGCTTCTGAGGTTGCACGGTGGGCTCCCACAGGCGTCTTTGTGGACAGCGTTTCTCGAAGATGCGGATCCACAGATGCGCGCCGCAGCCTTGGTCTTCGTTCCCGACGCCGACGAGCTCGTCCAAGTCGCGATTGAAATGCTGTTAGAAGACACATCAGAAGAAGTCTCACTTGCTGCAGGGCAGCGATTGTGCGGGCCTTTGCGCATTGCCCCCACGGGCTTGCCATCGATCGACGCAAAGGCCGTCCACCAACTTCAGGTCTTGGCTAGCAACAATAGACTCCCCGTAGTCTCCAGAGCTCACCTCGCGCCATGTCTCCTCGCCGATGCAAGCCTCCCGAGTAGGCGTGCCCTGGGCCTACTCTTGCAGAAGAGCCCCCCAGCCCTACGCCGGCATTTGAACGAACTCACGCGAGTGCCCATCGCATCAGGCCAACCATGAGTTACCAGGCCATGCGAAACCGGCCGCTGAGATAGCAGGGGATGAGCGAACCCATAAAGAAGCGAATACTCGCACGCGCAGCGGGGCTTATCTCGGCAGCGACGATGCTCTCTCGTCTCTTGGGACTCATTCGCGAGCAGCTCTTCGCAGCGCTGATGGGTGCGAGTTTCTTGGCCGACGCCTTCGTCGTTGCCTTTCGTATTCCCAATCTCCTTCGGGATCTATTCGCCGAGGGTGCCCTCGCTCAAGCCTTCATTCCGACGTTCAAAGCGGACCTCAAGGGCAATGGCAAGGAGAGTGCGTACGAACTCGGAAATCGCCTAGCTGGGACCCTACTGGTCGTTATCGGCATCATAGTTGGGACGGCTGTGATCTTCGCACCGCACATCGTGCATGTACTCGCGTCTGACTTCCGCGCCGATGAGCCGGGAAAGTTCGCGCTCACTGTCACGCTCACGCGCATCATGATGCCCTTCTTGCTCTTTGTCTCACTGTCCGCCGTGGCCATGGGCATGCTCAATGCCCAGGACAAATATGGAGCGCCGGCGTTGGCCCCCGCGATGTTCAACACTGCGAGCATCATCGTCGGAGCATCAATCTATTTCGGCCACGTCGAGGGCAAATGGATCGTCATTGGCTGGTCTCTAGGAACTCTTCTGGGCGGCCTATCGCAGCTCGGTGTTCAGTTGCCACCGCTTTGGCGCAGCGGATTTCGCCCAAAACTCAGTTTCGACCTGCGCCTATCCGACCCACGAATGCACCGTATCGGACGGCTCATGCTACCCGCCATCGCGGGGCTTGCTGCCGTTCAAGTCAACATCATCGTCAATACGATCTTCGCGACCAGCGAAGAAGGAGCAGCGGCGTGGCTGAACTACGCCTTTCGATTCCTTCAGCTTCCTATCGGCGTATTTGGTGTTGCCATCGCCACAGTCTCCACGACTCGTTACGCCGACTCCGCAGCAGAGCGAAACATGGACGATATGTGCAAATACTTGGTAGATGGTCTGCGCCTAGTCTCCTTTCTCACCGTGCCCTCCATGGTCGGTCTCATCGTGCTTGGTGAGCCCGTTATAGAGCTCGTCTACCAGCGCGGGGCATTTGGATCAGCCGATACGCACAACACAGCGGCGGCACTTCAGTTCTACGCCACAGGGCTCGTTGCATACTCCGCGGTCAAGGTGCTGGCACCCGCCTTCTACGCGATGGACAAGGCGCGCATTGCCGTGATTGCCTCCATGACGGCGGTCGCGGGCAACCTCATCATCAACATTGGATTTCATGGCGCCTATGGATTCCGCGTCCTAGCCTTTGGCACCGCCGCTGCTGCCCTGCTCAATTTCACCGTGCTCTATGGTGCGTTTCACCGACATATCTCGCGCATTCCCCACCTCGCACTATTGGTGCATGTCCTGCGCGTTGGTGTCGCAGGCACTGTCATGGGAGCCGCTGTCTGGGCTAGCCATCGCGGCTTGGCGGCACAATTTGCCAGCGATAGACTTGGGCAGCGGGCGCTCCTGGCCTTCGTTCCAATCCTGGTTGGAATCGTGGTCTACGCCGCCGCTTGCGCCGCACTGCGCATCGACGAGGTGAGCCACTACTGGGGCAAGTTGCGCAGGCGGCGATAGCTCTTGTGGTGCGGCCGACCTATTGGCATGGTCGGCGCCTCATGCTTGCTCGCTCTTGGCAACCGCTCCTGCTCGTAGCTCTATGCGCCACTGGCGCTGCCTTGGCATGGGCAGGAGACGAGGCGGATGCGCCTGCCCCCCAAGCAGATGGTGAGCAGCTCTACGATAGATTCTGTCTTGCCTGTCATGGAATCGCGGGCGATGGCAAAGGCCCTGCCCTGCCTCTGCTCTGGCCACAGGCGAGAAATTTTCTTAGTGGTGACTATAAATGGCGCACCACGAGCAGCGGCTTGCCGCCGACAGATGAAGACCTGCGGCGCACGATCGTATTTGGCGTTCCAGGCACTTCGATGCACGGCTTTGGCGACACACTCAGCAACACGCAGGTGGACGCCCTCATAGCCAAGCTCAAGACCTTTGCCCCCCGGAAGTTCCGCCGCAGCGCAACCAAGCTAGCCCTACCCGAGAATCTCTCGGCAGACGTGTCTCGCGGCAAGGCGCTCTTCGCTGAGTTGGGCTGCACGAAGTGTCACGGCAACGAGGCGAAGGGAGATGGCCCATCGGCCCCAATGCTCAAGGACGATGCCGGGCGCAGCGCCAGCCCCTACGACCTAACGGAAATTCCGCTGCGCCGCCCGCGCGCTCGCTCAGGCGACGCCACGGAGCAAATCTATTGGAGCGTCGTTACCGGGCTGTCGGGAACGCCTATGCCGGCCTTCGAGGGCGCAGCCCCGGAAGCGGATCTGTGGGCCGTTGCCAGCTACATAGAGAGCATTCGCGCGAGGGAATCCAAGGAAGCGCTAGACAAGAGTAGCCAGATATCTCCCTCTGCGCAGGCCTTCGACAAGGAAGAGCGTCTCATGAAGGCCGGCTACTATCCGGGCCACGGCGACGCCGTCGAGCGCTCACTATTTGGCGGTGCCATTGCCCCACAGGGAACCCCACCCAAAGGGCTAACGCCCGCTCAGGCATCCCTCGACGCGAAGCGCTGCTCGCGCTGTCACAACAAGCAGGCGCGAGAATGGAAGAGTTCGCTGCACGCCAAAGCGGGCTCTCCCGGCCTCGTAGCCCAGCTCATCGATATGGAGAGGCGCGGTTCGTGGGCTAGCTTGCAGAGTTGTCAGCGTTGCCACAATCCCCTTGCCGAGCAGAGCCCTATATTGAGTGCCGAGCAGCGGGGTGCCGAGAAGGGATACGAAGGGAATCCGAACTATTCGGAGAATCTTCGCGACCAGGGGCTCAACTGCGCGAGTTGTCACGTGCGCAACTGGCAGCGTCTTGGGCCACCTAGTGTGCCAGCGCGCGGTCGACTTGCCCTGCCCGGCTATCCGGTGACAAAGCTTGCGCTCTACGAGCGCTCCGACTTCTGCATGCCCTGCCATCAGCTGCCGTCTCGCAATACGTTGGCGGGAGCTCCGCTGCTCAATACCTACAAGGAGTGGCTCGAGGGGCCCTACATGAGCCGAGGTGTGCAATGCCAGCATTGTCATATGCCCGACCGCGAACACTCGTGGAAGGGTGTGCACGACCCAGAGACATTCCGCGAAGGTGTGGAGCTCTCTATGATTGCCGGTCGCAGCGAGAGCGGCACTGTAAGCGTTCGAGTCAAAGTTAAGAATGCGGGGGCCGGCCACTATCTTCCGACCACACCAACGCCGGCGGCCTGGGTCTCTATCCAGCTCGTCGATGCTGAGGGCAAAGCTATCGGCGGTGCGTACGCCGAGAAGCGCATCGGCCGGCACCTGGTCTACGAGGGCGGCTGGAAGCAGATCGAGGACACACGAATCCCTCCAGGCGAGAGCCTAGAATTGGCTGCTGCTTGGAAGTCAGGTCGCGTCTCCGAGACTCGCTCGGCGCGCATCCGAGTTCGCGTAGAGCCAGACGAGTACTATGAGCGCTTCTACATGAGCCGCCTGAAGCGAAAACTGCCGGCAAAGGAGCGCGCGATGTTTGAAGAGGCGCTCCAGGGCACTCGTGATTCGCACTACGTGGCAATCGACCGACTGCTATCGATAGAAAACTAGGGCCCGAATGCACTGGTAGGGCCACAGTAGTGACTTGCTCAGTCGCTTCTGCTCGCACGCCTCGTCTCCCTCCTGCGACTACTTGCAAGCGATTGGGATGCGCTCATTCTCTGTCGCTTTCGAATCGACTGGCCCCACGATTGGTCGGCCGAGATCCAAGACTTCGTCACCAACTATGGCAAAGGCTTCTTGATGGTCATGGAGTACGAGAGCGGCGGCGCCAGCGCCACAGACTTTTGCAACGCCAGTCTCATCACAGAACAAGTGGAATCGCCATCAATCCGCTCAATCTCAGTTGGGCACCGGCCAGTGCCGATATCACGCTAGACCGCCGAGCGTAAACAATGATCGGTCTAATGGTCCTGCTTTTCCGATTGCAGCGTTGCTCATTTCGTCATTTGCCCCAGCAAAATCCTCATTCGCGCCTTGCACTCGAAAAATCAGAACTCACCATCCTCGGTCATTCCTTTCGTTCAACGGTCTAGACTGCGTTTTGGATCGGCCTCCTATCGACTGACGGTGCTGCCACCTGGCGAGGGCGAGCTACCAGCCCGGCATCACTAGCGGCATCGACGCCAGTGGAAGCACAACAACGCGATACTTGGTTTCCGCGCTGTCGGTGGACTTCATGTAGAAGGTCACCGGGCCACACTCGCCCATTGCGTCGCAGTGGAGCTCGTAGTCGGAAGGGAGAGCCTCCATAGCGCCGCCAGACTCAGTGTTAGCAAGTTCTTTAGCGACGCCGGATACGATGGTGTCTGCGAGAGCAAAGGAGCGTGACATTTCCTGGTAGACGCTGGTTTGCGCTGGTTCCGCATCCTCGACGCGAAGGTCGACGGCAAAGTACTGGCCGTTTCCATCGTTCGCGATCAGAAGCCGGGTACGTGCGGTATCCGCTTCCGCGACAGCAACGTCATCGCGAACATGGCCTGCGCTACGTGCCTCTCGCGAGGCGTCAGCAATGCGCAGAGCCAGCAAGTTCGCCGACTCTTCGATCTTGGGATCTGTGTTTCGAGTGGCAACGGCCAGACTCCCCAGGATACCAATAATGGCAACGACAACCATGAGCTCCGCTAGGGTGAAGCCTTGCTGTGTAGGTTTCGTTCGAACTCTCATTGGCCAACCCCCATGTTTCGCATGTCGACGGTAGAAGTTGTAGAGCGGTAGATGAATTCGCCCTTGTAGCGATCCGGACGTGATGCATCAGGCGTTGCGGATAGGTGGATTCCGCAAGGGTCTGTCGGAGCCCCTGAGCAGTCCTGCCCCCAGTCGCCAATCGAGTTGTTATCCTCGCTACCTACAACAGTGTAGGCAGGTGTGGTCGAGCTGGCTGCGGAGCCGCGTGTGCCGTGCGGGCTGCGAGCCTCAATACTAATGCTGACTTGAATTAGGACAGCGTTGAGGGGACGTACCGGTGAGCCCTCCTCCTGATTGTCGCCTGAGTACCAATCTCTCTCGGCGTCTCCGTCATTATCCAGGTCGTCGGCATCGCCAGATTCAAAATAGCGAGTCGCAATCTGCAAGTTCGTGAAGCCTACGCCCATGTCTTGCCAATCGTCCTTCTCTATTTCACCTGAGGGTGACATCTGCAGGTAGCCCTCGCCCGCGCGATTAGGATCAATCCGGTACGATCGGCTCTCAAAGCCCCGAACTCTAACGGGATCACCATTATCAACAGCGGCGAACACATCGCTGCAGTGTGAGTTGGAATTCCCGTTGTATGGAGATTTATTCTTAAAAAAGAGCTTACTATTACTCGTCTTGACCTTGGTTACGACCAGCAAACACGCGTCACTGCGCGATGCGATGACAACGCGCGTTCCCTTAGGATAGTCTCCGACCGACTCTACGGTGAGCTTATTGCGGCTATTATTAATCGCCGTTGCCTGCACCTCATTGCTGGGATTCGAATAAAGAACGCGAAAACTGTCGTTGCCGTCGTTGTAAGCATTGTTGCTGACGACGAAACCAGGAGTGAATTCGCTAGAATCAATAGCACTCGCCACGCTGACATTGCTGAGGGTGTCTAGCCCGAAGCCAGCCATCCGAAGTTCTGATAGGAGGCGCTGCTTCGCCGACTGCAGATTCTGATTTATCTCAGAAACTGTGCCCTGCCCCTGATAGGCCCGCCCCATGCGCGTCTGAATCGAGAAGAGAAAGAAGATGATGATCGACGAGATCACCATCGAGACCATCAGTTCGACCAGCGTAAAGCCGGCCTGAGAATTCTTCTGTCGTAGCATCCGTGGGATCATTTCATGCCTATTATTCTGCGCCTAGAGTGCTTCGACCCGTGTCCGGATCATTGCGAGACTGACGTTGTGCACGGTGGATCCCTGAGGCGGCGTATCAGGATCGGTTCCATTGTCCAACCAGCTCACGTCTACTTGAATACGAACAAGACCACTGGAAACTGCTGTTTCAATAGCCGTGACATCGCGACCAAAGATGACGCCGTTGCGCCCCGTGGCATCGCCCTTGTGGTGCTTAACGGGGCCCCAGCCTACGGTGGTAATCGCTCCGTACGAGCTCTCGCTCTCCAAGTCGGTAATCGACATCGAGCGAAACTCCTCCATGGTGCGCTCGCAGACATCGATAGCCTCGGCACTATGCCCTGCGCTGTTATTCGCGCGAGAAGCAGTGGTGTAGACAGACATGAGCCCAGCGAGCCCAAAGAGGCTTACGCCCATGACAATGAGGAGCTCCATCATGGTGAAGCCGCCCTCGCCCCGCTGAGGATTGCGGAACTTTGGGGAGAGACGTCTCATGGCTACTGCACTATTTCTCCAACCAAGAATCTGCATACCCTCGCCGCCGCCGCCGCCATCGTCGACAGTTGACTGGCCGCCCTGCTCGATGTAGCCAAAGTCTGCAGAGAACTTGGGCGTCGTGACGTAGCTTGGGTCATCCCAGTCTGGGAGATTCGGAGCGACCTGGTTCTCGTAGGTTCGGTTCTTGTAGACAACAGGGTCGTCGCCGGCCCAAC
Source organism: Myxococcales bacterium (assembly GCA_024222395.1). Lineage (GTDB taxonomy): Bacteria > Myxococcota_A > Polyangia > Haliangiales > Haliangiaceae > NORP324. The sequence goes on along the minus strand of JAAEPE010000495.1, from coordinate 7,143 downwards.
TACCACCGACGATGTCTTGCCAACCGTCTCCATCAAAGTCGGCCGCGCACACTGCGAGCGCCTTTGTTGGGAGGCTGAAGCTCGTGCTCTGAAAGAGCCCGCCTTCTTTGCGAACCTTCAGGGCCGCAACACTGTCATCATAGATATAGATAACGCCACCATTGGTGGCATCTGCAAAAGCCTCGAGCGTAGTCCCAGTCTGAGATTCGGACGCAGATGTCTCGGGACAGCCGTCAACGGCTGCTTGGGCGACCACAGGCTTCACCCTATTGATGGCTATCCGCCAAAGTCAAAAGGCCAGCTCCAGTGCCGATGAGTAACAGTGCTCTGAGACGATGATTCATGCGCGCTCCCTACGTTTTATTAGATTAGTGTCTTCGCTACCAGCTGCGCCATGCGCTAGCTACCAGGGGTAAATGTTGTGACGGATCCACTGTTGATTGTGCCGAGGCAATCGTTGCGACCAGCGCCGTCTTCGGCCACGCCCCGCTGGGCGTAGCCGGGCCAAGGACGCGATGTGTATTGACGGAGTCGCCGCCGTTTACATCCAGCACGACCGCAGCTGTGCCTGGCCCTCGGCCAACAACGCGAAGGATGACGATGCCGTCCGCGTCAGTGCCAGCTGCGTATCCCGTGTCGTCTGAGTTATTGAGGATCGAAACCTCGTAGGACATGGGAGTGTCGCCAGTGAAGAGATTGCCGGTGTCGCCGTGTGCTATGAGATTGCCGGCTATGCCCGTTGGCTTCTGAATGCTAGTGTTCTCGGAGCTAATGACGCTCGTGTAGCTATCATCGGCATCTGGGTCATTGGGGCGCTCCAAACCGCGCAGCCGCGTACTGCGAAATCTTGGCGCGCGATTTTTCTTAGTTCGTCCCATAGAAGCCTAGGCTCAAGCTTACCCCCTGCCAGGATAGAAGCCAAGCAGTAGTCCTAGCCCCAATGTAGGCGCGTGAGGCACTCTAGCGGCGGTCAACTACACTCTGGGGACGACACTCAGGCGATATCCCAGCCCCTGCTGGGATTCGATGAGATCGTCGCGCCCGCTGCGCGCGAGTGAGCGCCGAAGCCTGCGTACAAGCTGCTTTACGTGATTGTCGCTTGGGTGAGCGGTATCCCAACTCACGGCTGCCAAGATTTCTGAGGAGTGCACGTAGCCTCGCACTGCAACCGGCCTGCCTTGATCGGCTGCCATGCGCTTCATTAGGAGCTGCAATAACTCCAATTGCACCATCGAGACCTGGACATCCTTGCCCTCGACACACACAAATCCACCGCCACCACCTGTCGCTTCAATCGTGTGCAGGTCCAATGCGGCTGGCTGCGCGATATCCGTTCTCTCGTATGCATCCGCGGCACCCATGTCGGCGGGTGTTTCAGAGATTGCACTCGCACTCACGGTCCCGACGCTCAGCTTCGAGGAAGAGAGGGGCGGCGCTGGGCTCACAAAGTAGAAGCCCACAGATCCAATGAAGAGCAGGTCACCTGTGACCAATTCGATGCTATCTCGAACGCTCCGATTCGCTACGACAGAGCCATTCGTACTGCCCAAGTCGCGGAAATACACGGTGCCTGTGTCCTCGTACTCGAGAGTTGCGTGCTCCCGCGAAACCGAGCCCTGATGGATGGCGATGCCGCAACCCGTCGTATTTCGCCCTATCGTCGTGATCTTGCCAAGGCGGTACACCCGCCCCCATGCATCGACGAGGCAAGCATTGCAGTCGCCTGGCCCTTCCATGTGAATCTGTTCCGGCACCATGTCCGGAACCCTGCTCGCCGCGCCAGAGCACTTCTCGCACAGAGCAAGTCGTTCGGCTTGTTCAGAGCAAATACAACAGGGTGACACCACACGATCATACGCATCTCTCATCGCGACATCGCCTCTCCTACCCCTTAATTCACCCGCGCCCCGATAAAACCGATCACCTAGGGCGAAACGTTAGGGAATATCTACATTTCGTGTGGCATCGCCTTCCGAGGGGCTCGGAAATAGCGAAGTGGCGAGTACGAAAGAAAGTTCGATGCTCGCGAGGTGTAGAGATCTGCGTAATCGGAAACTTGCTGACCGAATCTGCTGGTCGCCGCTCCCTCGCGGAACATGGCTCCCCAATGCGGATTGTACGACCGCTCGATACTGCGCTCGAGGCCGTTCACCTCGTCCTGCATGGCCTTGCTGCGGCTTCGAAGAGAGTCTAGCGTCGTGCGTGACTGCTTCTTGGCGGCCACGAGACGCGGCTTGAGAGCATCCTCGCAATTGTCGAGCAGTCGTTGAATCTGCTTGAGCATGAGAGCCTCGTAGTCGATCTCAGACTGCAAGTTGCGCCGCCTTCGGTCGAGAACCTCGAGGTCTCGGATCTCTTGCTCGTAGCGATCACTGCAATCGGTCTCCAGAGCGAGCTCTTGCAGAACCATTGCGGTTCGCCAGCCACGCGACTTCTTTAGACGGATCATGTCGCCGTAGATGTGATCGCCAACGTAGAGAACACTCTCTCCGCTCACTTTCGTCATTTCCTCAAAAGAGTGTATATTGCCGCCTTGATAGACCCGCTCTCGGTGAAGTTCTGTCGCCGCGCTAGTGGATGCCTTGCCCGTAGCCGTATCCACTTCATGGAAGGGGTTCTGATCATTGAAGAAGCCCGGTTTGGTTCCGCCGACGATGACGTAGTCGAAGTAGTTTCGCCACGTAGGGTAGGCCTGCCTCTCTCCATCCAAGAGGTATTCCATGACGGCTTGCGTGTAGGGCCAATACGAATTTGTAAGCAGAAACTGTTTCTTGCCCGAGGAGCGGAACTTGTGCAGCATCTCGGCGAGCCCCGGATCCTTGACGATGAAACCAGGCATGTCGGCTTTGATCGCATCCTTGAGCGTGTCGTCTCTGTGGGCCTCATCGATAGATTTTCGGATATCGACAAAGAGATTCTGATAGTTGGGCTTCTTCTCGTGTCCGTCGATCCAATCGACCATCGTCATGTACATGACAGCATCGGGAAGGCCGAAGAGAGTGTCGATCCAGCGATAGCGATCCGACGATAGGCGAATTCTGGATTCGCTCCGATACTCCGCTGTGCGCTTGTCCTTGGTCAGCTCTCGCGTACCATGAAAGACACGGCCAACATATCCGTGATGGTCCATCTTGAAAACGTTGCCGCTTTGGCAGTCGAGCACGATCCCGCGAATGGCCAAATTTGATGGGAAGCTGAGATCCATGATCTCCTCTGCGTAGCCGTGGTTGGCCACAAGCTTCTGCAACGTGAGATCAATGGATAGTTTCTCGAGCCGCTCTTGGTTGTAGAGCGCGAGGGTGTAGTCCATGTCCCACCCGATGATCTCAATGCTGTCCATTCGGATGTTGCGATTGCAGTAGATACGGCGCTTTGTCGAGATGTCGATATCGCGTCGTACTTCACTTAATAGGGCGTCGATTTGCGCCTTCGTATCACCGGACATGCACCGGAAAGAGTAGCACTACTCCTGCAATTCGGCGAACTTGGCACAGTCAAGCTGTAGGTCCGGCCCACAGCGTCATGGGGAACTGGTATCAACACGATGATGGCTGGCCAAGCGACATTTCCTCCCCCATTCAAGACGCTCTTCTCCAAAGAGCAACTCCATACTCGCCTGGCCGAGCTCGGGGCCGAAATCACCAAGGACTACCAAGATGTAGGCGAGGATCTCGTTCTCATTGGGGTCCTCAAGGGCTCCGTCATCTTTATGTCGGACCTTTGCAGGCACATCAATCTCCCCCTCTCCATGGATTTCATGGGTATCGCGAGCTACGGCGACGGCACGAAGTCGTCGGGGGTTGTGCAGATTACCTCAGATCTGAGCAAGCCCATCGCCGGCAAGCATGTGCTCATCGTCGAGGACATTATCGATACCGGGCTTACTGCACACTACCTATTCGACAACCTGAAGACGCGACTGCCAGCCAGCCTCAAGATGTGCTCACTGCTGCACAAACCCGATCGAACCGAAGTAGAAACGCCAATAAACTACCTTGGCTTCTCGGTCCCAAATAACTTCGTGGTCGGCTATGGCTTGGACATCGCTCAGAAATACCGAAACCTCGACTTCATTGGATACGTCGAGGAATGAACCCACAGCTTCTGAATCAGCTCCCGCAAATCCTCTTTCGGATTGGCAAGGCTATTGGTTCAGATGAGTCTCTTCAAGAGACTCTTGTCAAAATCTCCAAGCTCGTCACCGAGCTGTGTGGCGCAGCTGCTTGCTCGATCATGCTCTCAAATCCCGAGGAGAAGACACTCTTGGGAAAAGCTGCCTTCGGACTACGGCGGCCAGACTTCACTACCGTGAGCTTTCGCTATGGTGAAGGCCTGGCTGGGTGGGTCGCAGAGCATGGAGAAAGCCTGCTCGTGAGTGACGTGGACGAGGATGCACGATTTCTGAGTATTGGAGATAGCTCCCACATTCGCTCGCTGGCCTGTGTGCCCCTAATGCATCGTGATGCTGTGGTGGGTGTGCTCACTGTGACGACACCGGAGGTCGACTTCTTCACCAATAGCAGCATCGACCTTCTGGCCTTGGTCGCAAATACGGTAGCTCTCGATATCGAGAATATCCGACTGCGACGCGTGGCGGGAACAGATGCGCTCACTGGGGCCTTCAATCGACAATATCTTGATAACCATTTTCCAGGCATGGTGCAGGACGCCCACGAGCGCGGCGTGTCCCTGAGTGTGGCGATGTTCGATCTAGACCGCTTCAAGCAAGTCAATGACAACTACGGCCATGATGTCGGAGACGAGATTCTAACCTTCGTGGCAAAGCGTTTGGATGATGCAAGCCGCGCCCACGACGTGCTCGTGCGCTTCGGCGGCGAGGAGTTTATCCTGCTCCTTCCCGGCGCAAATCTGGCCACCGCGGCAGAAATCGCCGATCGTATGCGCGTGCGACTTGCGAACAATGCAGTAAAGCTAGAGCGGCCCGACGATACTCCGTTGGCGCTGGACATTCGTATCAGTGCCGGAGTTGCCGAGTTGGCCTCCGGCGAGTCTCCGGAGCAGCTCTTCCGACGAGCCGACCAGGCCCTCTACGCCGCCAAAGCCAACGGTCGCAACCGTGTTGAGGTTGCTCCAGCGACATGAGTGACCACGACAAGCCCGAGGGGCCGGACGACGATGGCTGGGGGGCGGCGGCCGACACGACTCCGAAGGATATTGATACACCGGCACAGCCTCCAGCATCGGGCGAATCGGAGGAGTCGGCCACCGATGCGGTCCCCATCGAAGCTGAACAGATTGCCAAGCCTGATGAGAGCATCCGTGTCAGCGACATGGGGGAACTCGGCGATGTTGGCGCCTCTGAACTCGGCGATGATAGCGCCTCTGAACTCGGCGATGTACTCGGTGCTGTAAGCGCCGTGGACGAAGATGCTCCTCAGTGGGCGCCACCTGTCGAGCCAGACAAATCCCTAGACGAGCAGCCCTTGCCTGCTCCATCTTCCGACATGCTAGCGGCCGCTGGCGTCATCGCTAAGAGAAACTCCGCCCCGAAGACAAAGAAGCAGAAGCCAAAGAAGGAACGCCCTACTGGGCCCGGCCTCGCCCGCAAGCAAAAGATCAAGCTGATTGCGGGCGCTGTGCTCTTGGTCATGGCAGGCGTTGGCGCCATTCTGGGATGGCTCAACAATCAGAACTACTACCTGGTTTGTGGCACAAAGAGCATTCGAGCGGAGCAAGGACGGTTCTGGCCAACAGGACAGAAGTCGCTCCCAGGCCCCTCCTTTCGCCCGATCTTAGTACCAAGTAGCGCCCTTTGCCAATCGCAGTCCTTCGAGGACCGCGCAGATTTGGAAACGGCATTTCTGGGCGCCCTCCTAGAGCAGAGCACCAAACTACTAACGACCGGCGGAGTTGAGCAGGTGAGCAATGCGGAGAAACAGCTCGAGCAAGCACTGCTTCTCACCCGAGACCCGCAGCGCGCAGCCGAGCGAGAACTCGCCGAGCATCTCAAAGGTGACGTTGCCTACTGGCGAGGCGCATCAGAGGTGGAGCGCGCAGTAGAGAGACTGCTCACCGGCGCAACCGAATTCGAAGATGCAGCCACGAAACGCCCGAGACACAGCAGTGACGCCAGCTCATGGGCCGAGCACGCGCGCTACATTGCAGAAGAAATCGACAAAGGTCCGCGCTCACTTCGAAAGGATGAGGCCCCAAAAGAGAAGCCGCACTTCGAAGGGCTCCCCCAGGCCGATGATAGAGAGAAGCCCACTGGCGCGCCTCATCCTGACGTCGCAGCGGAGTCATCAAACATCGATGCGGGGGTTCCCACCGAATCGCCTGCCGATGCTGATATTCCTCCCGTGGATGCAGCCCTCCCCACTGGCGGCGTATTGCTCTAGTGGTTTCCCAGAAACAAACAGGTCCGAAACGTTGCCCACGCTGATCTACTCGTGATCTTGCGTAGGTATGTCCGAACACGACGAACGAAAGAACTCTCAAATTGTCCCGAAAGTGAGTGTAGAGGCTAGTCGCCCCCATCCCCCCCACTTCATCCCAGAAAGCATGATCGCGCATCAAGGCCGTTCCGCAAACGGGGCCGGTCTTCTTGTGGTCACAACGAAGTAGATCGCGGAACGCTATCTCGTGGCTGTCCAGTCACATAATAGTGCGACATGATAGATGCAACTGACTCTTGTCTATACGTGTGGCGAACAAACAAATCTGCGAGATGTCTGGTGTGCCTCATTCCGAGCCTGGTCATGAGTGGCAGCTGCACAGTTGGCAGCAAGAGTTCCCCCACAGCTCTTGGTTCCAAGCAATCCTTGGAAAAAGATGTGTCCGCAGGCTCCCACGAGCCCGCCGACGAACAGGACATGGCCAGTGGGTTCCCCCTTGGTTTTTCCAGGAACATGTGTTCGCAAGCTCCTACGAGCCGGCCGATGAACAGGACATGGCTGGTGGGTTCTACACCAATCTAGCGCTGGCCCTCAATCATCCAGACAAGGTCACACGCCTTAAGCTTGAGGGCCAGAGCCTCTCCGAGGGCGATGTCCCGTCGCTTGTTAACTTTCGGTAGCGGCTCAGTTCCTTCTACGCGGCCATTTGCTCCTCGTCAACAGCATTGTTGATCTCCAAATCACGGGCCTCTAAGTACAGCACCAGTTTCGACATATTCTTATAGCC